>PMSS01000378.1 GCA_003167515.1 Acidobacterium sp.
GTTTCTCGCTCCATTCGTTGTAGGTCCTTGCTTCGTTGAATAACTGATTTAAGGCTGAATGGTCAATCGATCCCTTCATGACAATCTCCCTCTTCGGTTGTATCTGCGAAAGAGTATGTTCTCTCGCTTGCTCATCCCAGCTCGGAGCCCGGCAGGTTCACGTCGAAAGTATTCAACAGGCTGCTGACCAGGCAGTAGCAGCCGACGAAATAGGCGATTTCGGCCACGCCCTGAATGCCGAAGGCGGACACCGCAGCGTCATAGGTTGAGTTCGGCACCTGGTGCCCGCGATTCAGGACGGCTGCTATGTCATAGGCCATGGATTCCTCACTGGTCAGATCGCTCGGCCGCTCGCCGGCTGCGATGGTCCTGATCTTCGAATCGGTCAGTCCGCTTTTGGCCGCCACGGCCTCATGCGAGTAGAGTTCATAGAGTGATCCAAATCGGGCGGCGGTCGCCAGGATCACCACCTCCCGCGCCGCCTTTGGCAGCACCGAATTGCCAGCAAGGGCCAAGAACAAGTCCCAGACTGGTGTTCCGTAGGCAGGGAAGTGCAGCAGCGCGTTGAAGGGACCGATCAGCGAGCCATCCGGCTCCTGCGTCGTAAAGCCTCGGAGGTTTTCCCTGATGCCGGTACTAAGTTTGTCAAACAGAGGACGCTGCGCGCCTGCCACTTGGTTCGGCGGAATGTTGGGAAGTCGCATTTTGGTCCAATCTGAAATCAGCCCTGTCCGAGAAGCGAAAGGAAGTTTGGTTGTCCGTTAGACGCGGAGATTCCACCGTCTACCGGCAGAATCACTCCATTAATGAAGACGGCGTCCTCACTCGCGAGAAATGCGATCACACCCGCAATATCATCTGGTGTTGCGGCCCTGCCGATCGGGAGTCGGTCACGAAAAGCTGCCATGACTGCATCGCTTTTCTCGAGATCGGCAGTGGCCTCACTGGAGGTGAGACTAGGCGCCACGGCGTTGACGCGTACGCCACGCGACCCGTACTCGAGCGCCAAGGCGCGGGTGAAGTTCGTGACGGCGCCCTTTGCCGCGTTGTAGGCACTCAACCCCCAATCTCCGCCTAGACCCGACGCGGAAGAGAGATTGACGATGGAGCCCTTCGTTTTCAAGAGATGAGGCAACCCTTCGCGAGACGCGAAGTACACGCTGTCGAGGTCAGTCCCCATTATCTTCCGCCAGTTCTCTGAGGTGGTCTGGGCGAACGGGCCGAAGATTGCCATGGCCGCATTGTTGACCAAGACATCCAGCTTTCCAAACTTTGCGATCGTGTCTTCCACAAGGCGCTTCACGTATGCCTCATCCGACACATCTCCAGGGTGAACAAGCGACTTTGCGGCATCGAAGCCTGCGATGGTTTCGTGCAACTTGTGTTCACGCCGTCCGTTGACAACGACGTACGCGCCTTCCTGCAGAAAGCGGCGCGCCGTGGCTGCGCCAATGCCAGACCCGGCCCCCGTCACGATGACGACTTTCCCTTCGAATCTATTCATGATTTCCTCCGACAAATTTAAGAACTGTTTCGTGCGAACAGGCTTCCGTTTCGATAGTGAAAGCCCAATGCAGATGAGGGCCTTACTTCATTAAGGGAACCTGACGGAGTCGACGACAGGTGAACTACAGCATGCCGTTCTTGTTTTTCCATTCCTCCTGAGGCGGGACCTCTTGGGGAAAGCCCCAGCGCTCAGCGATCTTCCCGTCTTCAACTCGGTATAGATCGATGTAGACGCAAGGTTTGCTCTCATGCGATCCCATGGCAGCTATGAAAACGAAGTCTCCCTGTCCGAACACGAACTTGATGTCATCGATGCTTCTGTGTCGGACGAGTCTCTCCAGGTCATGCTTGAAATTCTCGACTCCATCGCGCACACCGGGTTCATGGCGGATGCAGTGATCTCCAGTAAAATACTGCGGGATCTTGCTGTGATCCCCAGAGACATGAACGGTCTCGTAGTATTCCCGGACAATCGACTTGTTCTTTTCTGTGTCCTCCGAGAGGTTCGCCTCAGTGGGCCCGTCGGTTTGCGTGTGTCCGCTCTGATTGGGAGGAGCGTCCATGGCGGAGAAAGCCCAGTGCTCGACAACCAGGCCGGCCTCAAACCTGAAAATGTCGAAGATCACGTTTCGTCCGGTTCGCTGTCCCTTAGCCTGGGTAACGACGTAGGCGCCATCCTGAAATGCCCGTACCACGGTCAGGTGCAGTTGGTCACCCGGCGACTGATTGATGAATTGCGTCAGCCCTTCCACGCCGTCGGTCGCGTGCGGATTGTGTTGCACAAATCGCTTGTGGTCGATGTGCTGGGTCGCAAGGTCTACATTCCCGGCGCTGATGCCCTGAAACACAGTCATTATTTTCTCGATGTCGCTCTTTGCCATTTGCAAATCTCCGTCGTGGGGCTCACTGATAGTGCGGTCGCCGGACTCCTGCATACTGGCCCTGCTGAGGCAGAGCTTCTTACGTTGCATTGTTTACTCGGCGAATCGGGTGCTCAGAAACTCACCGATGAGTTGAAGAGCCTCGCTGGAAGCTGTGAGGCGTCCCACGCCCCCAAGGAATCCATGGACCATCCCTCCCCACACATCAAGGCGAGCATCGGCTCCTGCCGCGATCGCGTGCTCAACAAAGCGGACGGAATCATCAAGCAGCACCTCGTCGTTGCCGACATGCACCCGGATCGGCGCTAATCCCTCCAGGTCGGCGCTGAGCGGCGAGGCGAGCGGGTCTGCCGGGTCATGACCGTGGAGATAGGAGCGCACCAACTCGGTCGCTTGCGGCTTGGTAAAGTAGGGGTCGGCAACACCGCGCGTCGACCAGCTTTCTCCAGAAAGGGACAGATCCGTCACGGGTGAGAGTGCCACTCCGCCCACGAGAGCTTTGCTGACGCCGTCACTGTTCGCCGCGAGATTCGCGAGCAACCCAAGCGCCAGGGTGCCGCCAGCTGAATCACCAGTGATGGCAACTTTTGAGAAGCCTCGCTCGGTCAAACCAAGATAGCAGGCCTGGATATCTTCAGCGGCGGCAGGAAACGGATGTTCCGGCGCAAGCCGGTAGTCTGGCACGAACACCGCTGCCCGAGTCTGAGCAGCGATATGGCCTGCCAGATGGCGAAAAGCCTGTGCCGAGCCCCAGTTGAACCACCC
>PMSS01000414.1 GCA_003167515.1 Acidobacterium sp.
CGGGCGGCGAACTGGAGCGCGTGCTCGCCGTTGACCGCGCTGCTGCGGACAGAGTTGTCTTTTCCGGGATCGGCAAGACCGCGCCGGAGATGGACCTGGCATTGCGGTCGGGGATCCTGCTTTTCAATGTCGAGAGCGAGGGCAAGCTGGATTTGCTCGCCGAGCGCGCCGCCAAACTGCGCAAGTGCGCGCGGATTGCGCTGCGCGTGAACCCGGATGTGTTTGCGGAAACCCATCCTTATATATCGACCGGAATGCGGGAGCATAAGTTCGGGATCGACATTCGCAAGGCGCGAGCGGTTTACCGGAAGGCTGACAAGTACCTGGAGCCGAGCGGCGTGAGCGTGCACATCGGGTCGCAGATTCGGAGCGCCGAGCCTTTTGAGGCTGCGGCGCGGCGAGTAGCCAAACTGATCGGAGACTTGCGAAGGGACGGTCACGCGATTCGATATATGGACGCTGGCGGAGGGCTCGGCATTGAGTACCACATCGACTGCCCGTTCGATGCCGAGGAAAAGGTCCGCCAATACGCTGAAGCGTTCATTCCGGTGGCTGAATCCGTGGGGGGGCTTACACTGCTGCTGGAGCCGGGGCGGTTTCTTGTGGCGCAGGCGGGGACTCTGGTGGCGCGCGTGCTGTACGTGAAGAAGAATGGCGGCAAGACATTCGTCGTTGTCGATGCGGCGATGAACGACCTGATTCGCCCGGCGCTGTATCAGGCTTATCACGAGATCGTTCCCGTGGCGCGCGGCGGATCGTCGCGGAAGATGGTGGCGGATGTCGTGGGTCCGGTATGCGAAACGGGGGACTTTTTTGCGCGCGATCGCAAACTGCCGCGACTGGAGCCGGGCGATCTGGTGGCGATTCTCGATGCCGGTGCTTATGGGATGTCGCTCGCGTCGAATTACAACTCGCGGCCTCGGCCTGCGGAGGTGCTGGTCGAAGGCAGTCGCGTGCGGCTGATCCGGGGACGGGAAACGATCGAGGCCATGCTCGCGCCGGATCGCGAGAGGCTCACAGCGCATCCCGAAAAGCTCACGCCGGGGCGCGGGTAGCCCTCCCTCTGATATTTTAGTGAGTCTTCCGATTGCGATTGTCGGGATGATGGAGGGGACGAGATGCGGGTTCGAGGAGAATCTTTTTACTTTGTGGTGTGCGCATGCGTGGTGGTCGCCACGTCGGCCAGAGCTGCCGATGATCTGACGGTCAAGACGGACAAGGGCAAAATTCACGGAAAGATGAGCGATGACGGGCAGGTTCGCACCTTCCTGGGAGTGCCGTATGCGGCGCCGCCGGTTGGAGCGCTGCGCTGGAAGGCTCCGCAACCGACGGTGAAGTGGAAGGGTGTACGGGAAGCGACGAGCTTCGGTTCCCGGTGTATGCAGCCGGACATTTTTCACGATATGCAGTTTCGCGGTCCCGGCGAAAGCGAGGACTGCCTCACGCTGAATGTCTGGGCGCAGGTTGTGGACAAGCACACGAAGCTACCGGTGATGGTGTGGGTTTATGGCGGGGGATTTGTTGCCGGAGCAACGTCGGAACCGCGACAGGATGGAGAGCACCTGGCACACAAGGGCGTGATTGTTGTGTCGATGAATTATCGGCTGGGTTTGTTTGGGTTCTTCGTTCATCCTGGTCTCGCAGCCGAGTCGGCGCAGCACGCGGCGGGCAATTATGGATTGATGGACCAGACGGCTGCGCTCCAGTGGGTGAGGCGGAACATTGGGTCTTTCGGGGGCGATCCGGATAATGTGACGCTGTTTGGCGAGTCTGCCGGATCTTTCTCGGTGAGCGCTCAGATGGCTTCACCGCTGGCGGCGGGACTGTTTGCACATGCGATTGGGGAGAGCGGGGGTGCTTTCTACAGCCATGGTCTTTCGTTTGCTCCGCTGGCGGAGAGGCTGACGCACGACCCTGCGTATGCTCTGGCTACATTTGGGACTTCGGACCTGGCGGCTTTGCGGGCGATGAGCGCGGACGATCTGATGCTGAAGATGGCGACACAAACGAATCCGGGTGGCGGTCACATTGTGCCGGACGTGGACGGATATTTTCTGCCGGAGAGCGTTCAACAGATTTACAAGGAGGGGAAACAGGCGCACGTTGCGCTTCTGGCGGGATGGAATCGGGATGAGCCGAGTGCGCTGGCGGTGAATGTTCCGCAGCCGCCGACGGTGGCGAGCTTCCAGCAAACTGCGGAGAAGAGCTTTGGGGATCGCGCGCAGAAGTTTTTGCAGGTTTATCCGGCGGGGACGGATGCGGAGGCGGTGCGGTCGGCGATTGATTTCGCGGGGGACAGCTTTATTGCCTTCTCTACCTGGCAATGGCTGGAGGCGCAGGCTGCAACGGGCGGCGCGGCGGTCTACCGTTATCATTTCGAGCGGCCTGCGCCGGCGGATAAGTATCATCCAGCGGGGTCGGGGGCTTTTCATTCGGATGAGATTGAGTATGTGTTTGGGAATCTGAATTCGCGTGTGGACGCGGTGTGGCAGCCGGAGGATCAGAAGCTCAGCGACCTGCTGGAGACTTACTGGACTAACTTTGCGCGGACCGGGAATCCAAACGGGGCCGGAGCGCCTGAATGGCCGCAGTACAACCAGGGAGATGGGTGGCAGCTGATGCATCTGGATGTGGACTCGGCGGCGAGGCCGGACCAGCATCGGGACCGGTATCTTTTTCTGCAGAGTGCGTGGGTTAAGGCGGAGTGATGGGGGTATGGGGTAGGGATTTGCGGGATGGTTGCTGATTCTAGGGAACCTCTGAAGAACTT
>PMSS01000074.1:0-122 GCA_003167515.1 Acidobacterium sp.
GAGCCGTTCCGCCAGTGCCCGTTCTGGCAGCTGGTGGGTAAGGCGGCCTTCGGCGGCTGGGACGAGATCGACGTCAGCCGGGTCGCCGCCCTGCGGGCCCGGGTGGACAGGAACCGCTTCAT
>PMSS01000074.1:277-15339 GCA_003167515.1 Acidobacterium sp.
CAGAACGCCGCCTTCGGTCTGCTCGCCCGGACCGGCTGCCCCACCATGCGGCTGAGGTACGAGGACTTCACCGCCGAGCCCGAACTGACCCTGCGCCGGATAGCTGGCTTCGCCGGCCGGCCGGCCCAGGAGAGCTACCCGTTCCTGACCGCCGACGGGGCGTCCTGGTCGGCTCGGCTCGGCGGCGGCCACAGCGTCTCGGGCAACCCGATGCGCTTCACCACCGGCCAGGTCGCTATCCGGCCAGACGACCGCTGGCGGACCAGCATGCCCAAGGCGCAGCAGCGCACGGTCACCGCTCTCACCTTCCCGATGCTTGCGGGCTACGGTTATATAGGAGCACGGTCATGACCGGCTGGCCGTCGGTCGGCGTGGTAATACCGACCCATGACCGGCCCGGTCCGCTCCGGACCGCCCTGGCTGCCGTGCTGGCACAGGATTAACCGGGCCAGCTCCGGGTCGTGGTCGTCTACGACCGCGCCGAGCCCGGCACGCGGCTGGCCGACGATGACCGGGTGACCGTGATCGTCAACACCCGGACACCAGGACTGGCCGGGGCGCGCAACACCGGCATCCTGGAGATGGACACCGACCTGGTGGCCTTCTGCGACGACGACGACGAATGGCTCCCCCGGAAAATCGAACTGCAGATGCGAGCCGCCCTCGCCATGCGCGACTGGTTCCCCGTCGTCTCCTGCCGCCTCATTGCCCAGTCGCCCACTACCAGCCGCGTCCTGCCGCCCGTCCCATACCAGCCGCCGCAGCCGGTCGCGGACTTTCTCTTCTGCCGCACCAGTCTCGGCGATCCCGGCGGCGTGATCCAGAGCTCCACACTCCTCGCTCCACGCGAACTGCTGCTCGCAGTTCCCTTCGAGTCCGGCCTGCCAATGCATCAGGACTGGGATTGGCTCATCCGCGTCGCCTCCCACAAAGGCGTCGGTCTTTCCATGCTTCGCCAACCCCTCTCCATCTGGCGTGTCGAAGAAACTCGCGCCACTGTCGGCCGTGGTCCCGACTGGAAATTTTCGTTGTCCTGGATCCGGCGGCTCCGCACTCTCATCTCACCGCGCGCCTTTTCCTGGTTCGTCGCCATTCAATGCGTATGGCGCGCACAAGCCAGTCACGCCGGCCTGCTCGGCCGCTTCGCCATCCTTTGCGCCTTCTTCTTCGAAGGCGCTCCTGAACCTCGCTCGTTCTTCAGCTTTCTCATCTTCGCGCTCATCCCCACTCACGCGCGCCAATCGCTAACCGGAATCCTCCGGAAGCTCAGGCACGACTCCTGCAGCGGCGCGACCGGATTGCAACTCGTCTCCGCTCGCGACCCCCTCGCCCCCATTCTTCGCAAATCCTCTGTCTGATCCGAAGCCGACCGTGCCTGCCAGCGACTACACCGCCGCGTACCTCGTCGAAGTTCGTGAGCTCGCAGCCCACATCGACCCGGTCGCCGTCGATCGCATGATTGACCTGCTCCTCGAAATCCGCGCACAGAGTGGCCGCATCTTCTTCCTCGGCGTCGGCGGCGGCGCCGGCCACGCCAGTCACGCCGTCAACGACTTTCGCAAGATCGCCGGCATCGAGTGCTACGCCCCCACCGACAATGTCTCCGAGCTAACAGCCCGCATCAATGACGACGGCTGGAACTCCTGCTACGCCAACTGGCTCTTGGGCAGTCATCTCGGCCCTCGCGACGCCATCTTCGTCTTCTCGGTCGGCGGCGGCAATCCCGAGCGTCGCATCAGCATGAACCTGGTAGCCGCCCTCGATCTCGCCCGCCAAACCGGCGCTCGCATCCTCGGCATCGTCGGCCGCGATGGCGGCTACACCGCGCGGATGGCCGACGCGTGCCTTATCGTCCCTACCCTCTCTCCCGACACCGTCACGCCACACACCGAAGAGTTCCAGGCAGTCATCTGGCACCTCATCATTTCCCATCCCCTTTTGCGCTCGCACGAGATGAAATGGGAATCGGTAAAGTAATTCGGCCCGCGCTCCGGCGCCTCGTACTTCGACGTGTCGTTCGCCCCGCCATCTTCCTCGATCGCGATGGAGTTCTCAATCCAACCGTCTTCAACCCCGCAACGGGCCAGATGGAGTCCCCGCTAACTCCGGATGAATTCCACCTGATCCACGGTGTCGTTCCCGCGCTCCTGCTGCTGCAGAACGCGGGCTATCCCCTGATTCTCGTCTCTAATCAGCCCAACTACGCGTTGGGTAAGTCGAGTTACGACGTCCTGCGTACCATCCAGCATAAGTTAGCCGCTCAGCTGGAAGCAGCAGGCATTCACTTCACTCGCTTTTGTTACTGTCTCCATCACCCCAGGGGACTCACGCCCGGATACTCCCGCGTGTGCGATTGCCGTAAACCCTCCCCCGGCCTGCTGCTGCGCGCGCGCGACGACCTCAGCCTCACGCTCTCCGATTCCTGGATGATCGGCGACCAGACCACCGATTCGCAGTGCGGTCACGCAGCCGGCGTTCGCACCATCCGCATCGCTCCTCCCGAGTCACGCACTCGGCCCACCCTTCACGTTTCCGATCCCTGTGCTGACTACTTCGTGAGCAATCTCGCCGAGGCCGCAGAAGTCATCCTCGGCCGAGCGAGCCGCTGAACCGGGCCTGTTCCTCCCGGCAGCCCCCTTCGCCGCCAACACCTGACTCGTGTCAATTTGGTACGCCGCTGTGCGCGCATCCCGGTGAAACATCTCGACTGTCTCCCGCGAATACGCCACCAGGTCCTTGCCAACCAGATCCATCTTGCGCAGAATCTCCGGCACAACCGTGATGATGTCGCATCCCGCCTCCTCCGCCTGAAACACATTCAGCAGCTCGCGCGGGCTCGCCCACAATAACTGTACTCGCGGCCGCCGGCGCAGGATGCGCTTCGCCTCCGCCATGATCGGTACCGGATCGACGCCGGTATCCGCGATCCTTCCCGCGAACACCGAAACAATCGCCCAGGCCCCCGGCGTCAGCGCTTCCACCACGCGTTCCACCTGGTCGAGCGTGAGAATCGCCGTCACATTCAGCGCGACGCCGGCCTCCGCCAACCTGCGAATCAGTGGCCCCAGAAACACACCCGCGCGATTCGTCACCGGGATCTTCACGTTGACATTCGCGCCCCATGTCGCGATCGTCAGTGCCTGCAACTCCATCTCCCTCTCGTCATCGGCAAAGACCTCCAGCGAAATCGGCCGGTCCGGAACCGCCACCAACAGCGACCGCCCAAACGCCTCGTAGTCACTCACGCCTGCTTTGCGCATCAGGGTCGGATTCGTTGTGAATCCCCGAATCCACGGTTTCGCATACATCTCCAGGATGCTCGCTAAATCCGCCCCGTCGCTATACAAGCTGATCCGCAATTCCTCAACCTTTTTCATCGCTCGGTCCCCTGCCCGACAATTTCCCCGTTTTTCGCCGCGCCCAGTTTCCTGATCCGCCGTGTCAGCCCATCGAATCTCTCCCGCACCCACTGCCGCAGCACCAGCCCGATGAACTGCGTATTTCCGATCAGATATCTGCGCCACAGCCGTCGCGGCTCCATCAACAGGCGAAACAACCACTCCAGCGCGATCGCCTGTACCCAACTCGGAGCGCGTCGCCGCAACCCCGCCTGCGTATCGAATGCCGCGCCCACCCCCAGCATCGCGCCTACCTTCACCTGCGCTCTGTTCTCCTGCATCCAGATCTCCTGTTTAGGGGCTCCGAATGCCACGCAGAGCAGATCCGGCGCTGCCTCTGCAATCTCTCTACGCATCCGGCCCAGTTCAGCGGGATCGCTTTCGAACCCCTGTGGCGGCCAGTATGTCCCGCATATCTGCAGTCCCGGATATTGCTCTCGCAGGTTATGCGCCGCCAGCACCGCCGCTCCTGGCAGCCCTCCCAGAAGGAACACGCGAAATCCGTAATGCGCCGCCTCCGCGCACATCCGCTCCATCAGATCTCCGCCTGTTACGCGTTTCGGAATGGGAACACCGAGCAGGCGTGACGCCATCACCACGGACACTCCGTCGGGAATGGCCAGATCCGCATCCTGCATTGCCTCTGCAAAGCGGCTGTCCCGCTCCGCCATCGTTACCGAGTACGCATTCGGCGCGACCACCGTCAGGGGCGGCAATTCTCCGCGATGCTGCAGCGCCTGCACGATCAGCACCACTGCGTAATCCATCGAGATCCGGTCGATCGGCGTCTTGCCCACCACGAATCGTGGCGGCAGTGGCAGCCGCATAGCCTCTTTGTCTTTCTCCGAATCGACCGTTATTGTCTCTTCCGTCAGTTCCACAGCGCTTCCTTTCGTTCGAGAAAAAGTCGTGGCGCCACGCCATTTGCAATCGCAGCGTGCCGCATTTCATCCGCCGCTCGCTTCAGGACATACCCTGGCGAGACCCATACCGCACGCGCCAGCGCTCCCATACCGCGCATGCGCCGGCCCTGCGCAAGCTCCATGTTGAAGCGCCGCAGCGACTCTTTCGCCGCAATCGCCGCAGGCCGCAGAAACCCCAGCAGCGGTTCTGCAATCTCCCTGAGCGGTCGCGGTCGCAGTCCCCATAAATCCGACAGCAACAAATACTGCACATAAATCCCCGCCAGCTGCTGCTTCTCCAGATACCGCGAGCTCACGCTTTCCGCGTTCAGACGAAACCCCACCAGCGCCTCGCCAATCAAATGGATCTCGTACTGCCGCGCCATCCGCCACCATAAGTCCGCGTCCTCGGCGTGAAGATCCATTCGGTATCCGCCGGCCGCGAGCGTCTTCTCCACGTTCAGCGCAACCGTCGAATGACAAATTGAAAGCAAATAACCGCTCTCTACAATTGCCCTCAACTCTTCAGCACTCCCTCGCGAGCAGCGAAACTGTCCGGCGCAGCGTTCCCGCGGATAATAGTCCGCCAGCGAATAAATCACTCCCGCGTCCGGATGCGCCTGAACGGCCGCCTGCAGTTTCTCTATGCGTGTGGGATAGGAAATGTCGTCCGCGTCCATCCGCACGAGCCACGGCGTTTGCGCCTCGCTGAGCAACCGGTTCAGCGTCGCGGTCACGCCTCTGTTTTCCTGTTCCAGCACACGCAGACGCGGATCCCGCAGGCTCCTCAGGTATTCGGCGCTTCCGTCCGATCCGCCATCGACGATCGCCAGGATCTCAAAACTTTTCGCAGTCTGCTGAAACAGGCTTTCCATCGCCTCCGGCAGCCACGGCATAGCGTTGCACACCGGCATCCCCGCTGTGAGCCCGACGTCTGTTGTCCCCATAAGTGGCCCGTGCCGGCGCTCCCGGGACGCGTTACTTCACTGGCGCCCGCCGTATTTCTCGAGGTTATGCATGACTTATATCCTCGCGCCTCCGCCCGCGGGGGCCAAATCCTGCTGCGTTCATAACACAGGTAATGCCTCCGATTGGCCATAACCATTGAATTAACCTGACTTGCGTAACGATGCGGACGCCGGAAAAGGATTGCCTTTCTCCCTAAGCTCGACCCAGCATAGAAAGCATAGTTCCGGTTCGGGCTACCAAGCCCCGGCCAGGTTTCAAATCAGATTCAGATAACCGTCCGTATCTTTCAGGGGACCATCGAAATGTTGCTGAACGAGGCTAGCTATTTCATCGTCGGAGGCGCCGGCTTCATCGGCAGCCACTTCGCAGACGCTCTCCTCGCGTCTTCGAAAACCCGCCGCGTCACTATCTTCGACAATTTCTCCTCGGGGCGCGAATGGCACTACGAGCGCCATGGCAACGATCCCCGCCTTCACGTCGTCCATGCAGACGCCATCGACGTCAACGCTCTCACCGCCACGATGGAGGGTCACGACTGGGTCATCCACCTCGCCTCCAATGCCGACATCGCCCGCGCCGCCGAATGCCCCGAGATCGACTTCTACAAGGGCACTCTGCTCACCAACAATGTGGTCGAGGCGATGCGCCGGGCCGGCCTCCGCCGTCTCCTCTACGCCTCCGGCAGCGGCGTCTATGGCGATGCAGGCGACACGCCGGTCCCCGAGGACTACGGCCCGATGGTGCCCATCTCCACCTATGGCGCCAGCAAGCTCGCGTCCGAATCTCTCATTGCCAGCTATTGCGCGATGTTCGGATTCCGCGCCTGTGTCTTCCGCTTCGGCAATGTGGTTGGTCCACGCCAGACGCATGGGGTTGGTTTCGATTTCCTCCGCAACCTCACTGCGAAGCCCAAACGGCTCCGCATCCTCGGTGATGGCCACCAGAGCAAGCCCTACATCCATGTCTCCGACGTAGTCGAGGCCGCGCTTTGCGCCGCGAAACAGGCCAGCGCGTCATTCTCCGTCTTCAATGTCGCCACCGACGACGCTGTCACCGTCACCGAAATTGCCGACCTCGCCGTCGAAACCCTCGGCCTTCCCGCCAAACCCGCCTTCGATTACACCGGCGGACCTCGCGGTTGGCGTGGTGACGTTCCAGTGGTCCGTCTCGATTCCACGCGCATTCGTTCCCTTGGCTGGTTCCCGAAACGGAACAGCCGCGAGGCGGTGCGCCATTCCCTCCAGGAGCTGATGGCTGATGAACGCACAATTCGCAACTAACTCGATTCCAGCTTCTCCCGTCGTGATGAACGCGGAATCCGGCGCGCAGCCTGGCTCCCCCGAAAAGCAGCGCGACACTCAGCTCTACGGCGGCTGGGGAGAATCGCTGTGGCCTCCGCGTCTCGCTCTCCTGGCCGGCGGCATCGCAACCGGCCTGCGCCCACTCACCAACAGCACCCCCAAATCGCTCATCGAAGTGGCTGGCGAACCCTTCCTCGCGCATCAGCTGCGCCTCATCCACGCCGGTGGCATCCGCGAAGTCGTCCTCTGCGTCGGCTTCCTCGGCGACAAGATCGAAGCGTTCGCCGGCGATGGAAGTGCCTTCGGTCTCTCCATCGCCTACAGCTATGACGGGCATCTCCCTCTGGGAACCGGAGGAGCGCTGCACGCTGCCCTTCCCCTGTTGGGACGGCGCTTCCTCGTCATGTATGGCGACAGCTGGCTCACCGAACCCATCGAGCCCATCTGGCGCTCCTTTCTCGACTCCGGCAAGCCGGCGCTCATGACCGCCTTCCGCAACCAGAATCGTTGGGGCGCCAGCAACGTCGAGTTCCGCAAAGGCGCTGTCGTCCGGTACGACAAGCGCCATCCCTCCCCCGCCATGCACCACATCGACTACGGGCTGGACGCTCTCGACGCCAGCGTTCTGGCGCATTGGTCCGTGCCCATTTTTGATCTCGGCGACGTGTGGTCCGGCCTCGCCCACTATTCCCTCCTCGCCGGATACGAAACTGCCGATCGCTTCTACGAAATCGGTTCCCTGCCCGGACTGCGTGAGGCCGAGGCGGTCATCGCCGCGTCTCCTCGTGCTCGCCGCGGCCTCTCCTTCGTGAGGGGGTTCCGTCTCCCTCAGCAGGAAACGGAGGAGCTTGCCTGTGCTCCAGGTGTGGTCGACGGCTATGCCGAATCTGAAGCATCCGTCATAAGCGGACCGCACATCGCCGTTCCGCGCCGAGCGAATCGTGAGCGGAAAAATCCAGAAGAGGCGCGCCCGTGATCATGACGCGAACTCCCCTGCGCATCTCCATCGGCGGTGGCGGCACCGATCTGCCTTCCTACTACACGCAGCACGGCGGCGGATTCGTCATCTCCGCCGCCATCAGCAAATACGTCTACATCACGGTCAATCGCAGCTTCCTTCCAGGCTATTTCCTCAAATATTCCGAAACCGAGCACGCCGACACCTGCGATGAAATTCGCCACCCTCTTATGCGCGAGGCCATCCGCATGCACCACGCCGCTTCGCCGCTCGAAGTAGTCAGCGTCGCCGATGTTCCCGCCGGCACCGGACTCGGTTCTTCCGGCACCTTCCTCGTCGGCCTGCTCCATGCCCTCTATGCATGGCAGCGCGAACCCGTCACCGCCGAAACCCTCGCCCGCGAGGCCATTGAGATCGAAATGAACCGCCTCGGCGAACCCGTCGGCAAGCAGGACCAGTACATCGCCGCGTACGGCGGTCTCCTCTGTCAGGAATATCTCCCCGACGGCGAAGTCCGCGTCACGCCGCTCCATATGACCGAGGAATCGCTCCACGAGATGCGCGACTCGCTCATGCTTTTCTTCGTCGGCGACACTCGCAGCGCCTCATCCCTCCTCGGTGAGCAGAAGCGCCTCTCCGAGGCCCGCGATCCCGCCATGATCGATAGCCTGCACTTCGCCCGCGCTCTCGGTCATGAAATTCGCGACGCACTCGAATCCGGTCGCGTCGCCGAATTTGGCCGGCTCATGCACGAACACTGGATGCGCAAACGCGCCCGCTGTTGCCGCATATCCACCTGCCGCGTCGATTCCCTCTACGATCTGGCCCGCTCTGATGGCGGAGCCACCGGCGGCAAACTCGTCGGCGCAGGAGGAAGCGGCTTCCTGCTCCTTCACACCCAGGATCGCCGCCGCCTGCG
The DNA here is from genome assembly GCA_003167515.1 of Acidobacterium sp. Lineage (GTDB taxonomy): Bacteria > Acidobacteriota > Terriglobia > Terriglobales > Acidobacteriaceae > Palsa-343. The sequence goes on from PMSS01000074.1 coordinate 8,725, forward strand.
CGACACCATGCTCCGCGCCGGCCTCAGCGAAATGGATTTCAGTTTCGACTTCGACGGATCGGTGGTGCTCCTCCGCAATGCCTGACCTCGACCCCATCACCGAAGCAGGAAATTGTCATCCCGGCCGGACCGCGCCCAATTTTGGCACGGGTAGCGGAGAACCTGCCCTGAGAGAGTCGGCAAAGCCGGTGAGTCGAATGGGTACCTGCTTCCGGTCCCGCAGCGCTTCCGGAGAGGCGTGCTTATGACCCCGCACATCGCTCTGCCCAGCAACGATCCGCCCGTCGAGTGGACCATCCTCGATCTCCTCGCCGTCTTCTCACGACGCCGCGCGTGGATTCTCGCGCCCCTCGCCCTCTGCTTCACCCTCGCCCTTATCTACTGGGTCTGCGCCACCCCCCATTACCGCGCTACCGCCGTCATCGAGATCCAGAAGGAATCACACGGCGCCTTCGGTCTCGATAACGCCATCAGCGACAGGCAATCCACCGCTATCAGCGACTCCTTCGACGACAATCTCACCCTGCAGACCGAAATCGGCATCCTCCAGTCTGACGCGCTCACCCTCGACGTGATCCGCCGCACCGGACTTGAGAACACTCCCGACTACTTCGCGCCCCATGCTCGCGGCTTCTCCTGGACGCATCGGCTGTTCTTCTGGCGGAAGCCCTTCGAGCCGCTCTCCATTCCTCTCGCAGCCGCTCCCAACCGCCGCTACGTTGCTCTCAAAACCTTCGCTCATCGGTCGAAAATCGCGCCCGCCTCTGGCACTCGCCTCATTTCAATCGCCTATTCCGATCCCGATCCCACCCGCGCCGCTGCCGTCGTCAACAACCTGGTTCAGTCGCTGTCCGACTACGGATTCCAGTCACGCTCCTCAGCCGCCGCACAATCCGCCTCCTGGCTTTCCGTGCAGCTTGCTGGCCTTAAACAGCAGACCGAAACCTTCGACGCGCGCGCCGCCGCTCTCGACCGCGTCTCGGGTTCTTACGGCGACGACGACGCCCACAACGTTGTCCTCGCCCGCCTCGACTCTCTGAATGCCGCGCTCTCCGCCGCCCAGTCCAATCGCATCGTCCGCGAGGCCATCTGGCGCGCGGTCCAGAGCGGAGACCCGGAAGTTATCTCGAGCCTCGCAGGCAATCCCGCCGCCGGTCCGAACACCCAGAACTCCTTTGCCCTACTCCAGTCTCTGCGCACCCAGGAAGCCGCGGCCAAAATTCAGATTGCCGAATCTGACAATCGTTACGGGGAAAACTGGCCAGCCGTCGCCGAACAGCGCTCCCGCCTCGAGGTCCTCGAGGAGTCCATCCAGCAGGAAGTCCACCGGCTCTCCGACCGCGCTCACAGCGACTATGAAGTCGCCGTCCAGGCCGAGAACTCCGCAAGCGACGGCTTCAATCAGCAGAAGGACCTCGCCTCCCGCCTCACCGGCAACGCCGTCGCCCTGCGCCTCGCTCGCCAGGAAGCCGAAGAAAGCCGCGCCCTCTACACCTCTCTGCTCGGCCGCCTCCAGCAAACCGGCGTCCTCGAAGGCCTCCACTCCGGGAACTTCGCCGTCGTCAGCCCCGCGCTGGTGCCTCCGCCGGACCACCCCACCAGCCCCAGCCTTCCCTTGCTCGCATCCCTGGCGCTGGCCGCCGGAACCCTCCTCGGCTGCGTCTCGGCTGTCACACGCGACCTCACCGACACCGCTATCCGCACTCCGGCCGACGTCGAAATTCTTCTCGACGCGCCCGTCTTCGCCGCGCTTCCGTCTTATTGCACCGAGCAGCCGTGGTACCGGCGCATCCTCCCCACGCCGTCTCGGTCCGTGCTTACTCTGCAAGCCGCCGCGCAAGGCGACCTGCCGATTCCCCCAGTGGAAACTCCCTTCGTCGAAGCCCTCCACTGCCTGCGGGCTTCGCTCCTGCTCTCGCACAGCGGGCGCGCCCCCCAAATCATCACCTTGATCGACTGCGCCGCTCAGGATGCCCGCAGGCCGAAACGCAAATCCGAAGAGACCTCGCCCCCTCTGGCCCTCACGCTGGCCGCAGTCCTCGCGCAGCACGGCTCTTCCGTGCTCTTTGTCGATGCCGACCTCCGTTCCGCACCCTCTGCCTGCGACTCCGCCGATCCCGGCCTCAGCGAAATGCTCTCCGGCGATGCGGTTCTACCTTTCACCCAATCCATTGCCGGACTACCGCTGCTCTCTGTCGTTCACGCCGGCGCTCGTCCGCCTTGCCCCTCCGAGCTCATCGCCTCCTCGCGCATGACCGGCCTTCTCGCCGCATGGCGCGACGAATTCAGTTTTATCGTCATTCACAGTCCAGCAGCCGTCTTCTCTGACGCTCTCGTGCTCGCGCAGTTCTCCGACGCTGTTCTGGTCACTGCCCAGGCTGGAGAGTCGAAACGCAACGACATCCTCCCCGCCTACCAAGCCCTCAGCCGCCAGGTACCGGATCACGCCGTCCTCGGCCTCGTGCTCCAGGGTGTATCTGAGGGACTCCTCTATGCGCATGCTTAATTTCCCGCTTCATATGTCAGTTCGCCTGGCCGCAGGTCTCGCCCTCTCGTCCGCCCTGCTCTGTTGTTCCTGCGCCGCAATTGCCCAACAGCCAGGTTCCTCCGCCCCTGCAGTCCAGATCACAGCGTCCGAACAAGCGCCCACCACACCCGACGTGGCTTCCGCGCCCGAGGAATCCGCAACCCCGGCCACACCCACCTACCCAAACACCTCGCCCGAGAGCCTTCTCATCGGACCCGGCGACCTCCTCCACATCACGGTTCTTCGCGAATCCGAGCTCGACCAGCACACCCGCGTCCTCGACTCCGGCGATATCACCCTCGCCCTCACCGGCACCCTCCCCGTCCAGGAACTCACGCCCGCCGAAGCGGCCTCCCGCATCGCCAAAAAATACCTCGATGGCGGTTTCCTCCTCCACCCGCAGGTTTCCGTGTTCGTCGAAGAATACGCAACACAGACTGTTACAATTCTCGGCCAGGTCGCCCATCCCGGCACCGTCCATCTCTCCGCTCCCCGCACTCTCATCGACGTCCTCTCCCTCGCCGGCGGCCTCACCGACTCCGCCGACCGCCACATCGTCATCGAGCGAAAGGACAAAAACGGCGAACCCGCCGAACGCATTAAGGCCTTCATCCCCAACCGCGCCGATGATGCCCTGAATGCCGACGTCCTCGTCCGCCCCGGCGATACCGTCATCGTCCCCAAAGCCGGCATCGTCTACATCCTCGGCGACGTCGCCCACCCCGGCGGCTACGTCATGCAGAACGACTCGAAGCTTACCGTCCTGCAGGCGATCGCCCTCGCCGCCGGCGCCTCCAAAACTGCCAGCGAGAAAAAAGTCCTGCTCGTCCGCAGTGTCGACGGCATCTCCCAATCCGTCGACCTGCCTCTCCGCGATATGGAGCGCGGACGCGATCCCGACGTTTCCCTACAACCCAACGACATCCTCTACGTCCCCTTCAGCCTCATGAAAAACATCTCCCTCGGCATTGCCCAAATCACCGCCTCCGCCAGCTCCGCCCTCATCTACGCAGCGCACTGATTGACCCCACCCCGATGACCCCACGCAACCATCCCGCCCGGCTCACACCGATCCACATTCTTCCCCTCGAAGACCTGGCCTGCGCCAGCCTCGTAGCTTTTTTTGCTATGCAGGGTGCGATTCCGGGAATCGCACCGGCTCAGTCGCTCGAGATGACCGCCTCAGCCCCTACCGGCCTCACCACCATCGGCGGCATTGCCTCTCAGGCCGTCGCGTACACCCTCATCCTTGCACTGATCCTCCGCCGCCCTCGCCTCTTGTCGCGCCTCATCGTCGGACTGCCGTGGATCGGCCTCCTCGCCGTGCTCGCCATCGCCTCCACCGCCTGGTCGCTCGACCCTCTGCTGACCCTCCGCCGCTCCCTGCCCTTCGCTCTCGCCGGACTCTTCGGACTTTATTTCGCCGCGCGCTTCCCCCCAACCCGCCAGCTCGCCATTCTCCGCTTCGCCATGATCGCCCTGGCCCTCGCGACCATCGCCGTCGCCCTCTTCGCGCCCGCCATCGGCCTCGACCACTCCCCAGGTCACGCCACCGACTGGCAGGGAGTATTCACCCAGAAAAACGCATGCGGCCGCATCATGGTCCTCGCTACCGCCGTCATTCTCATCGGCGAATCACCCACCGTGACCCGGCCCTCTCGCCTCCTCAGCTTCGCACTCTTCGTCTTCGTCCTCGTCATGAGCGGCTCCCGCGCCGCGTGGATCATCGAAGCCGCCGTTCTGCTCCTTTGGCTCCTGCTTGCCATCGCGCGTCCCGCCGGTCCTCGCCCGAAGCTCATTTTCGCGATCGCCACCCCCTTTGCAATCCTCGCTCTCGGAATCGTCCTGTTTATCGCATTCCCATACTTAGCCTCGTTTCTCGGCCGCGATGCTACGCTCTCCGGGCGCACCGCCATCTGGGCTCAGGTCAGCCAGTTCATCGCGCACCGTCCACTCCTCGGCTATGGATACGACGCTTTCTGGCGCGGTATGCAGGGCCCATCCCTCCAGGTCGCCGCGTCGGTCCACTTCATCGTCGCCCACGCCCACAACGGCTTTCTCGAGATCACTCTCGAACTCGGCGCGGCCGGCCTGGTCCTTTTCCTCCTCAGCTGGCTGCGCGCCTGGCGCCTGCTGTTGCCCCTCTGGCGTCGCGGTCACATCGACCGCATCGCCTGGCCAATCGCCATCCTCATCCTCACCGCTCTGTACGACCTCGACGAAAATACGCTCCTCATCTACAACGGCCTCTTCTGGATCCTCTACGTCGCCACCCTCGCCACGATCGAGTTATCGGCCAAGCCGACCCTTAGCGAACCATCGCCCCAACGCGCGCAGTCCGGCGCAACTGACCCACTCTGGAAAACTGCTTTTCCTCAACCCCAGCCCCAGCCCCAGGTGGCGCCATGAACCCCACTGTCCTTATTTACCGTTCCGAGCTTCTGCCCCCCTCGGAAACATTCGTCGCCGCCCAGGCACATGCTCTGCGCCGCTACTCTCCGCGCTTTGCCGGCCTCCGCCTCGCTCGCGCCGGCCTCCGCCTCGACGACTGCGAAACCGTCCTTCTCACCCGCCAAAATACCTTTTGCGACAAACTCCGCCGCCATTTCTTCCTCGCCACCGGCATCGCCCCGCACTTCGTTCGCGCTCTCGAACGCCGCCATCCCGTTCTGCTGCACGCGCATTTCGCCGTCGACGCCGCCGCTGCACTTCGGTTCCAGAAGAAGCTCAATATCCCCCTTATCGTCACGCTCCACGGCTACGACGCCACCATGACCGACCAGGCACTGCGCCGCGATGCGCCCGGCCGCGTCTATCTCCGTCGCAAAACCGAACTACGCATCCGCGCCCGCCTTTTCATCTGCGTCTCCGATCACATCCGCCGCCGGGCCCTCGAACGCGGCGTTCCCGAAGAAAAGCTGCGTACCCTCCCTATCGGGGTCGACCTCAGCTTCTTCACACCTGACCCCCTCCGCTCCCGTGCCCGCGATCCCATCGTTCTCTTCGTCGGCCGTCTCGTCGAGAAAAAAGGCTGTACCCACCTCATCCGCGCCATGTCCCTGGTCCAGCAGCATCATCCCACCGCGCAACTTCTCATCATCGGCGATGGTCCCCTCCTCGATCCCCTCCGCCTCCAGGCCCGCGCCATGCTTCGTGGGTGCACTTTCCTCGGATTTCTACCCCCCTCCGTCGTCCGCGACCTCATGTACCGCGCCAGCCTGCTCGCCGCCCCCAGCATCGTCGCCGCCTCCGGGGACAGCGAGGGCCTCCCCATCACTCTCTGCGAAGCCCAGGCTATCGGCCTGCCCATCGCTGCCTTCCGCGGCCCCGGCGTCTCAGAGGCTGTCGTCGAAGACGAAACCGCCCTGCTGGTCCCTTCGGGCGACGAATCGGCGCTGGCCCGCGCCATCTCCGCGCTTCTCGAAAACTCCGTTCTCGCCGCGCGTCTCGCCTCCAACGGCCGCCGCCGAGCAGAAGCTCACTTCAGCCTGGAGAAGCAAACCGCCCGCCTCGAAGATCTCTACGATGAAGCAACGGACGCGCGATTCACTCTGCCAGCGCAAGAATCCGACCTCGAAGAACTCTGTGCCCAGGCTCAAAGTAACTGAGCCCGAGGAATCTCTCCGCCAAAGCTCCCTCTGGATGATCTCCGGCCAGGGCATTGCGATGGCCGCCCAGCTCCTCTACTTCGTCCTCATCGGTCGCGCGCTTGGAAGCCGCGAATACGGCGCCTTCGTCGGCGTCGCCGCCCTCATCTCCGCTCTCAGCCAGTTCTCCCCACTGGGCATGGAAATGCTCCTCGTCCGCAACGTCAGTCGCGACCGCAACTCCTTTGCGCGAACCTGGGGCCACGCACTCCTCATTACCTCTGCAGGATTCCTTCTGCTCCTCGTCGCCGCTGTGCTCTACGCGCACTATGCGCTACGTCCCGAGCTCCGCCCGCTCGTCCCCTGGATCGCTCTCGCCGATGGTCTGCTGAGCAAGTTCATCCAGCTCGCTGCCCGGGCCTTCCAGGGAACAGGCCGCCTCGCCTGGACTGCGCGCCTGAACGCGGCCATCTACATCGGACGTGCCCTCACCGCCGCCCT
>PMSS01000485.1 GCA_003167515.1 Acidobacterium sp.
TCGTCCATGCAGATGTCGAGAACGTTGGCCCCGTTCTCCACCTGCTGCCGAGCTATGCTGACCGCTTCTTCGTATTTGCCTTCCTTCACCAACTTCGCGAACTTCGGCGAACCAGCCACATTCGTCAGCTCGCCAATCATGATGAAGACGCCAGCCTGCTGCGTGAACGGCCGCGACCCCGACAGCCGCAGCGGCTTCGGGTTCGTAGCCACCGCCACGCTCGCAACTCCGCTCATCGGCTGCCCTCACTTTCGAGGACAACCTCTTCCCCGTCCTGCGCCCGGTGCCCGGTGCCCTGTGCCCTGTCGAGAGCCCTCGGCTCTCGACCCTCGAGCGCCTTCGCAATCGCCGCAATATGCTCAGGAGTATTGCCACAGCAGCCGCCGGCAATATTGATCAGCCCTCCCCGCGCAAATTCGCCAAGATAACGCGCCATGTCACCCGGCCCAAGATCGAACCCCGTCGGCGACAGCGGGTTCGGCAATCCCGCATTCGGGTAGCACGAAATCGCTACATCGGCCTTCTCCGAAAGTTCCTCGAGAAACGGATACATCAGATCGGGACCAAGGGAGCAGTTCAGTCCGATGGAAAACGGCCGCGCATGCTCCATCGCGTTCCAGAAAGCCCCCACGGTCTGCGCGGAAATCATCGTTTCCCCGCCACGCCCCACCGCGGCGGAGATCATGATCGGCAGTTCCCTCTTGCGTGCAGTCAATCCGTCCTCGTCGAAAACCTCACGAATCGCAACCAGCGCCGCCTTCGCATTCAGCGAATCGAATATCGTCTCAACCAAAAGTAGATCAGCCCCACCCGCAATCAGCGCCCGCACCTCCTGCTTGTACGCGGTCGTTACCTGATCGAACGTGATCACGCGGAAACCCGGATCATCGGCGTCCGGCGAATTCGAAAGCGAAACCGTCAGCGGCCCGATCGCCCCGGCCACAAACCGCTGCCGTCCCGTTTCATTCGCGACGCGATCCGCCCACTCCCGGCACTGCCGCGCCGACTGCTCGTTNNAAAAACTCGCTCTGCGCAATGCTCGTCGCGCCAAACGTATTCGTCTCGATAATGTCCGCACCTGCCTCGAGAAAACGCCGGTGAATGTCGCCGATCATCTTTGGCTGCGTCAGCGAAAAAAGATCGCCGTTGTTCAGCAGATCCTTCTTAGCATCCGCGAAGCGCTCCCCACGAATGTCGGCTTCCTTCATTCCGTATGTGCGAATGGTCGTGCCCATCGCGCCGTCGATGATGGCAATGCGATTTTCGAGAATCGTGCGAAGCGGATGTTGGGGGTCGATGCTCATATCTCCTGAGTGTTCCTGTCTTTTGACGCGCCGGAAGCCACGGCATGACTCCAGGCCGACCCGGCTTCCCTGCCTCAGTCAATACTATGGATAGGGAGTTGTACCTTAGTTAACTCTGATGGTAGCGAATCTCCGCCGAAATCCCGAACCAGAACCCCGCCAATCGGCGTTTCCAGCATCCGATCCGCCAATTCCCGCCCCGAACGGGCCCAGGGTGTATCGACATATAGGGATGGGCAGCGACGGGAGCCATTTTTTCTCGGATCGAGGAAAGAGGAGCGACAGCTACCGGGTGTACCTTAGCGACGAAAGACAAAGAGCCGGGGAAAAATGGCCCCGTCCCGAAGGGTTGCAACCAGAATCCGGCCTGTGAGCCCGCTACAACCCTTCGGCTTACGCTCTCGGGTCGGATTCATCTCGCAACGCTGCCCGTTCCTATATGTCGATAGACCCTAAGGCTTCGCGTCTGGATCCATCAGGTTCAACCCCGTCTTCTCATCATGCTTTTTCAATAGCGGAGTGGAATCCACCGTCACCCACACCTCCAGCAGCGGCGAAACGTGGCCGCCCAGCACGTGTCCTCCGCGCGTCGTCCCATCCTCCATCGACACCACGCAGTGCATGTGCACCGACGGCTTGCCGTTGAGCAGCGCAATATCGCCCACCAGCGAATCCACCTCCGATTGCTGATCGACCGGAATCACGCGATAGGCCTTCTTCGACTCGTCGTACCACGACAGCCGAGCATCATGCAGTCCACCCACCGCCGTAAGATGCGCGCTCTGGACGTGATACTCCTCCGCAAACTGCGTCAAACCCGCGAAGAACTCATCGCCAGGGTGAAAAATTACCGCAAAATCCCTCTGCCCGCCGTTCTCGTTCAACAGCTTCACCTTCATGCCGGGCGCGGACCCATGCGGCCCCGCGTCGGCCGTCTTCACATATTCCGGCGTGCTCTGCGCTGTCGCGCAAAGCGAAAAAGCAATCAGCGTGAACTGCAGCAATGCGGAACGTAGCGATGGTTTCATCTGAGGCTCCTGATTTATGGATGCATAAGCCGCCCCGAAGCTGCGGAAATGGGGGCTCCGAAAATACCGCGCTACTTAACAGAATCCGACTGCGCCGCCATCTGCCCCGGCATCCCCACCGCCGGTACCAGCATGTCTTCCTTGCGCATCACCAGGCTNNTGTAGTCGATGTTGTAGACCTTCGCGTAGCGCTCCGCGCTGGAGATGCGCTTCTCCGCCGTGTTCTCCGCCGCTTCGATAAAGATACAGTTCGAAGGGCAAGCCGCCGCGCACAAAAAGCACGCGACACACTTCTCCAGGCCGTTCTCGTCCCGCTGCAGAACATGCGCCCCGCGAAAGCGCTCCTGGATCACCGCTCCGCGCGTCGGTCCTTTGCCGTCAGGATAGTTCTCAACCTCAGTCGGCTGGAACATCTCCCGAAACGTAATGCTCATGCCCTTCGCAATCGCCGCCACGTTGCGCACAATCGACATATCGTTAGTATACGGGGACTGCAGCGTCGGCGGAACGCCCAGACCTGCGTTCCTCGACAGGGCTTCCAGTGATACAATCTTACTCAGTCTTACCGCGAGGTTAAGGAGATGGAAACCACCCGGCTCTCGTCGAAAGGTCAAATCGTTCTCCCCCTCTCCGTGCGGAAAAACCGCAAGTGGCAGCCGGGCACCCAGCTCACCGTCGAAGAAACGGAAGACGGTGTCTTACTGCGCCCCGCCAAACCCTTTCCGCCAACCACCTTCGACGAGCTAATCGCAATCCTTGAGAAAAACAAGTACACGGGCAAGCCGAAAACGCTCGAAGAGATGGACGCAGCCATCGCGAATGAAGTGAGAAGACGCCGTGCTCGCGGTCGATACTAACGTCCTGGTGCGCTTCCTGGCGCGCGAGCACCCCGATCAGGTCGCCAGAGCCGATGACCTTTTCCGAAGAAACCATATCTGGATACGAATAACCGTGCTTCTGGAAACCGAGTGGGTCCTGCGAGACAGTTATTCGTTCGACCGGAATCGGATTCGAAGCGATCTTCGCGCCCTGCTCGGGAGACCCACGACCCATGCTGAAGACGAGGAGGCAGTCTCGGACGCCCTCGACTGGTATGCCGCCGGCATGGACTTTGCCGACGCCCTACACCTTGCCAGTTCCAGGGCTGCGGATCAATTCGCGACCTTCGACCGCAAATTCGCAGCAAAAGCCGCGAAACTAACCCCCGCCAAAGTGCTCACACTGCGCTAAACACCTGTCGAATCGTCTCTCCGCCGTGCTATCCTCAGGGCCAGGCAGACTCTATGCGCCACGCCTCCACCATCCCGGCCATCCCCAGTCTCATTAGCTGGAATCAGGCCTTCGTGCGCGCCATCGCCCCCCGGCGATACACGAGAACATTGCCTGCCCGCACGCGACCGAGTCTCTTCGGCAGCGACTAAAAGTGGTCTCATACAACGCTGTCTCTTCGACACGCCGCGTTTGAGACCTGCCTCGAAGCGGGTCTCATGACCTTAGCCGAAGCCATTGGACCAAACATGAGACCACTTTTCGCTAGTCACCGCCGCTCTCGACGCGCCCCCATCCGCGTCGTGCCAGAAGACGACCTCTCTCACCAGCAGCGCCGTCCCGATCCCTGAAGCAGACAGTCCGGACCAGTCAGCCGCCCCACACCCGCACAGGACCTCGAAGGAGAGAAACATGACCGTCGCAACCGAAATCCTCAGCCAGTATGGCCCGAAGCTGAAGACGCCGCTTCCCGGCCCCGAGGCTCGCCGCATCGTCGAAGCTGACGACCGCCTCATCTCGCCCAGCTACACCCGCTCCTATCCCATGGTCGCAAAGCGCGGCCGCGGCCTCCGCGTCGAAGACGTCGACGGCAATGAATTCCTCGACTTCGCAGCCGGCATCGCCGTCGTCTCCACCGGCCATTGCCATCCCGAAGTCGTCGCCGCCATTCAGAAGCAGGCCGCCGAGCTGATCCACATTTCCGGCACCGACTTCTATTACGAAGCCCTGGTCACCCTCTCCGAACGCCTCTCCTCCATCGCGCCCATGCCCGGTCCGCATCGCTTCTACTACGGCAACTCCGGCGCCGAGGCTATCGAGTGCGCTCTCAAAATCGCCCGCTACCACACCGGCCGCCAGAACATGATCGCCTTCTTCGGAGCCTTCCACGGCCGCACCATGGGCGCCCTTTCGCTCACCGCCTCCAAGCCCCAGCAGCGCCGCCGCTTTGCTCCGCTGGTCCCCGGAGTCACCCACGTCCGTTACCCCAACACCTATCGCGGATGTACCGGCGGCCCGCAGGAAGAAGAAGCCTTCGCCCTCGGCTGCGCGCGCTACATCGAAGAGAAGCTCTTCCACACCGTGCTGGCGCCCGAAGAAGTGGCAGCCATCTTCGTCGAGCCCATCCAGGGCGAAGGCGGCTATGTCGTCGCTCCCACCATCTTCATGCAGGAGCTGCGCCGCATCTGCGACAAGTACGGCATCCTCCTCGTCGCCGACGAAGTCCAGTCCGGCGCTGGCCGCACCGGCAAATGGTGGGCCATCGAACACACCGGCGTCGAGCCCGACATCGTCTGCATGGCCAAGGGCATNNACCTTCGGCGGCAACCCCGTCTGCATTGCTGCCGCGCTCGCCACCATCGACATCCTCGAACGCGAAGGCATGGCCAACGCCACCAGGCAGGGGCAGAACATCTTCGCCCGCCTGAAGCACTGGCCAACCAAATACTCCGTCATCGGCGACGTTCGCGGACGCGGCCTCATGATCGGCCTCGAGATCGTCAAGGATCAGCACACTCGCGAAATCGCGCCGCATGTCCGCGATCGCATCGTCGACCTGGCCTTCGAGCGCGGCCTGCTCATCCTCGGCTGCGGCGAAAACTCCATCCGCCTCGCGCCGCCGCTCATCGTCAACGAACACGAATCCGCCATAGCCCTCGACATCCTCGAAGAATGTGTGTCGGTCGCCGGGCAGGAACTAGCGCATCCAGCAGCAGCGATGGCCGGCTCCGCCGTCTAGTCGGGATCTGAGCCACGACCTGGCTGGACCTGAGCCATGACCTGGCTGGCCCGGGTCTCGATTCTGAGACCCGGGTTCACAACGACTCCAGAGGCGGCCGCCGTCCCCCGCGGCAAAAAAAGAACGAGCCGCTCTTGTATCAGGGCACGACCTTGGCCTTGTCGCGCATAAAGTCCTGCAACGCAGGACGACGGTAAAAGCGCCGGGTTTCAACCCGGCGAATAAGCGCGCATAAGAACTCAGGGCTTCAGCCCCGGGGCATTCCCCACCTCACAAGGCTCCCGGAGGTTCGCTGAAGGACTGTTCCCTGGTTTTGTATCAGGGCACGAGTT
>PMSS01000484.1 GCA_003167515.1 Acidobacterium sp.
ACACCACGCCGGTCATCTACATTTTCTTCGATCGCATTGCCCAGAAGGTTTCCGGAAGGCGTCCCTCATCGAACGCTGACCAACACACCGGGACATCGACGCCGCGATCCGAGGAGGCGAGCCTGTGAGCTTCTCCTGGGCATTCATCCGGCGTCCGGTGGGGACAACGCTGCTGACCATCGCGGTAGCAATCGCGGGAGCGATCGCATTCATGGTGCTGCCGGTGTCGCCGTTGCCGCAGGTGGATTTTCCGACGATAAGCGTAAGCGCCAGCCTTCCGGGAGCGAGCGCGGCGATTATGGCCGCGTCGGTGGCCACGCCGCTGGAGCGGCAGCTGGGACACGTGGCCGGCATTACGGAGATGACGTCGTCGAGCTCGCTGGGCGGGACCAACATCACCATGCAGTTCGATCTGAGCCGGAACATCGATGGCGCGGCGCGCGACGTGCAGGCGGCCATCAATGCGGCGCGGACCTACCTGCCAGCGAACCTGCCTTCGAATCCGTCGTACCGCAAAGTCAACCCCTCCGACGCGCCGATCATGATTCTGGGGTTGACGTCGGACAAGTATGACGTAACGAAGGTTTACGATCTGGCCTCTACGATACTTGAGCAAAAACTTTCGCAGATTAACGGTGTGGGCCAGGTGGCTGTGGGTGGTGGGGCGACTCCGTCGGTGCGCGTGGAGGTCGATCCGACGAAGCTGGAAAGCTTTGGGCAGACGCTGGGCAGCGTGCAATCGGTGCTCAGCCTGCAGAACTCGCATGAGCCGCGGGGCCAGCTATCGAATGGCGCGGTGACTGCCGACATCATCACCAACGACCAGATTTCGCAGGCGTCGGACTACAGTTCGTTGATCGTCGGTACGCATAATGGGGCGGCGGTTCGCGTATCTGACGTAGCGGGCGTGTACAACTCGACGCAGAACATCCGAACGGCGGGCTATATGGATGGGACGCGCGCTGTCTTCATCATTATTTTTCGCCAGCCGGGCGCGAACATCATCCAGACCGTCGACAATATCAACGCGCAACTGCCATTTCTCGAGGCGGTGCTGCCGCAGGGCATCAAGACGACGATCGTTCTGGACCGAACCACGACGATTCGCGCGTCGGTCGACACAGTTGAGCGGACGCTGGTGGGCTCGGTGGTGCTGGTGGTGCTGGTGGTCTTCGTCTTTCTGCGCAGCCCGCGCGCCACGCTGATCCCCAGCGTCGCTGTGCCGGCGTCCCTCATCGGGACATTTTCAGTGATGTACCTGCTCGATTTCAGCATCGACAACCTTTCGCTGATGGCGCTGACGATCGCGACGGGATTTGTGGTTGACGACGCGATTGTGGTGATGGAGAACATCACGCGCCACCTGGAGAGCGGGATGCCGCCATTGAATGCCGCGCTGGTAGGGGCGCAGGAGATCGGGTTCACAGTGTTTTCGATCAGCATGTCGCTGATTGCGGTTTTTATTCCGATTTTGATGATGGGCGGGATTATCGGGCGGCTGTTCCGGGAATTTGCGATCACGCTCTCGGTGGCGATCCTCGTCTCGATGGTCATTTCGCTGACCACGACTCCGATGATGTGCGCGCACCTGCTCAAGCATCATGAGAAGGACGAGAAGCACAACTGGCTTTATCGTGCGAGCGAGAAGTTCTTCAGCGGACTGCTTTCCATCTATCGCGTTTCGTTGACGTGGGCGCTCGATAATCCGGTTCTGATCATCATCGTACTGATCCTCACGATTGCGCTGAACCTGGTGGTCATCGTGAGGATTCCGAAGGGATTCTTCCCGCAACAGGACACGGGCGCGATTGTAGGCGGGGTGCAGGGACCGCAGGACGCATCGTTCCCGTTCATGAATTACTCCGTCCAGCAACTGATGAAGGTGATCAAGTCGAATCCGGCTGTGGCGCATGCGAATGCTTATACGGGAGGCAATGGCGCCAGCAACGGCGGGTTCGTTTATGTTGCGCTGAAGCCGCTGGGGAGTGGTCCGGGGCAGCGCAGGGACAGCGCGATGCAGGTGATCAATGAGCTGCGTCCGAAGATGAATGCGCTGCCGATTGCGTCGGCATTTCTGCAGCCGGTGCAGGACCTGCGTATTGGGGGACGCGGCAGCAACGCACTCTATCAGTACACAGTCCAGTCGGACAATATTCCGGATTTGGCCAAGTGGGGGCCGCTGCTGCTGACGAACATGAGAAAGCTGCCGGGCCTGCAGGACGTGAATACCGATCAGCAAAATGGCGGTCTGGAGGAGCTGCTCAACTACGATCGCGTGACCGCGGCGCGGCTCGGGCAAACGCCGCAGACGCTCGATTCGGCGCTTTACAGCGCCTTCGGGCAGTCGGAAGTGTCGGTGATTTACACGCAGCTGAACCAGTACTACGTGGTGCTGGAAGTGGCGCCGCAATACTGGGAGTCGCCCGAGGGATTGAAGGACATCTGGTTCACGCCGGGCGGATCTTCGGGAGGGGCGGGTATCAATTCGATCTCGCCGCTGGCAACGGTCACCACGGCGCAGACTACAACGACGCCGCTTCAGGTGAACCACACCGGGCTTTTTCCGTCTGTGACGGTGTCATTCAATCTCGCCAGCGGCATGGCGCTCAGCGATGCCACGCGCGAGGTCAGCCAGATGGAAACGCAGCTGGGTATGCCTTCGACCGTTCACGGATTCTTCGCCGGGACGGCGCAGGCGTACCAGTCTTCACTGGCGTCGGAGAAGTATCTGGTGATCACGGCGGTTTTGGCGGTCTACATCGTGCTGGGCATTCTCTATGAGAGCCTGGTGCATCCGCTCACGATNNATCATGATGATCGACTTTGCGCTGATGGCGGAACGAGAGGAGCAGAAAACGACCTACGATGCGATTTTCGAGGCCTGCATGCTGCGTTTCCGTCCTATTTTGATGACCACGATGGCCGCGATTTGCGGGGCGCTGCCGCTTGCGTTCGGCACGGGCACCGGCTCCGAGTTGCGGCGGCCGCTGGGAATTACGATTGTGGGGGGACTGCTGCTGAGCCAGCTGATCACGCTGTACACCACGCCGGTTGTTTATCTGGCGCTGGACCGGCTGCGGCTGTGGGTGATGGGCAAGAAGCGCGACACGTTCGCCCCGGAGATCGAAGGAGCCACGTCATGAGCGGAGAGAAGAGAACGATCACGATCCAAAATGGCCGGGCGGTCGTCACCTCGGCCGTCGCGGTGCTGCTGGCGGGGCTGACGGGATGCACGGTTGGGCCGAAGTACCACGCGCCCGCGCCGCCACAGATTACGGCTGCGAATTACAAGGAATCGACGGTAGATTTTCAGGACCAGCAAGGGTGGAAGGTTTCGAGTCCTCAGGATGCGATGCTGCGGGGCAACTGGTGGGAGGTCTTCCATGAGCCGGAGCTAAATACGCTCGAAGACCAGCTGAACATCAACAACCAAAACATCAAGCAGTACTTTGAGCAATATATGGAGGCGCGAGCGCTGATTGCCGAGGCGCGAGCGCAGTACTGGCCGACGATCACGGCGAACCCCGCCTGGAACCGATCGAAATCTTCCGGCAATCTTCAGAATTCGACTGAGGCCAATGTGGGGCGGACCAGTACGCTCTGGTCGGCGCCGCTCGAAGTCTCCTGGGTTCCGGACCTGTGGGGCAAGATTCGCAACGAGGTGCATGAGGCGGAATACGCCGCACAGGTGAGTGCGGCCGATCTGGAGAACGAGAAGCTGACCGAGCAGGCCTCGCTGGCCGAGTACTACTTTGAGATTCGCGGGCAGGACATGCTGCAGCAAATCCTGAACCAGACGGTGGACGCCGACCAGAAGGCGCTCGACGCCAACCAGGGCGCGTACGACGCCGGCACCGGCGATTACATTTCGGTCGTCGAAGCGCGGGCGACTCTCGAGGCTGCGCGGTCGTCGGCGACCAACGTCGGGTTGGCGCGCGCGCAGTATGAGCATGCCATTGCGGTACTGCTGGGCAAGGTGGCCAGCGATTTTTCCATTCCCGTGAAGCCGATGACCTACGCGCCGCCGTCGATTCCGACGGGTGTGCCGTCGCATCTCCTCGAGCGCCGTCCTGATGTTGCGGCTGCGGAGCGCACGCTGGCCGAGGCCAACGCCACCATCGGCATTGGCTACGGAGCCTTCTTTCCGCAGATCACCATTGCCGCCGATGGCGGATTCGAGAGCTCTCTGTTCAAGCATCTCTTCGACTGGCCCAGCCGCTTCTGGTCGATTGGGCCGTCGGCTTCGCAGATTATCTTCGACGGCGGACTGTATCGCGCCGAACTGCACCAGTATGAGGCTGCCTATAACGCCGATGTCGCTGCATACCGGCAGACGTCGCTGACCGCGTTCCAGCAGGTGGAGGATGCGCTGGCGGGTACGCGGGTCTATTCGCAGCAGATTCTGCACGAGCAGGACGCGGTGAAGTCGGCGCAGGAGTTTCTTGACCTCGAGACGCAGCGGTACAACACCGGGGTCGATCCGTACGTTGACTTGGTCACCGCACAGACGACGCTGCTGGGCGATCAGCAAACGCTTAATTCGCTGCAGGTTTCGGAGATGATGCAGGCGGTGGAACTGGTCCAGGCGCTGGGTGGGGGATGGGACGCATCGCAGCTGCCGACACCGTCACAAACGGGGGCGAAGATACCAAACAGCGCTTACGCGTTGCAGAAGTGAGTGTGTCGAAGCATACCGCCTGAGCGTAAAATGCGCGAGTCGCTCTCTAAAGGAGATTTCCCGATGCGCCTGATCCGTCCGTCTGTAATCGCAACTGCGGTTTTCTTCGTTATTCCCATGCTTGCTTCCGCGCAGGGGCAGGCCGATGCTTCGCGCTCGATCGCCGGCGGAGGAATCTCGGTGCCTGGATGGCAGGGGAGAGTCGATCCGGGCGTACAAGAGTCAGTCAACGACGCGAAGCTCAGCCAGGAAGGTGGCGCGCTGCACGTCATCACTGGTCCGGCGATCATCTACTGGAATCCGGCGAACACCGCAAGCGGCGACTACACGGTGTCGGCCACGTTTACGGAGCCGAAATTCATGAACCTGAATACGCACCCGCACCCGTACGGTATTGTGATCGCGGGCAACGATATGGGCACGCCGCAGCAGACGGACCTATACTGCGCAGCCTATGGCAGCGGCAACTTCATCGTGCGTGGATTTGGGCCAGCGGCGTTCCAGATGAACGGCCGCAGAGAAGCGAACGCAGCAGTCCACAAGGCGGATGCGCCGGGGCAGCCGGTAACGCAGCAGATCGCCATGTCGGTGAAGGGCGACAAGGTGGAATGCGCAATCAACGGCACGGTGGTGGCGAGCTATGACAAGGCGCAGGTGGTGGGGCCTGGGAAGCTGAAGTCGACCGATGGCGTGTATGGCATTCGTTTCGCTCACAACACGGAAGGCATCGTTACCGATTTGAAGATGACGAGGCCGTAGGGAAGGGCAATATGGCGTTGCCCGATCAGCCTGTTCAGAATCCGGATGCAGCAGTACTGGCGCAATCGCTCGCGAAGCTGTGGCCGCACAGAGAACACGAATCGAACTGCTGGAAAAATCTGATGTGCTGGGTCGGGCTGCATCGCTGGGCGCAGCTCGATCTGTCGCAGCTGGCGCCGGGGCGGGAAGTTTGGTTCTGCCGCTGGTGCTCGAAGATCAGGATCGACGGCATTCTGTACGGCGGGTAGGCTTCACCAGAGGGTCGCATCCCCCATAAGTGGCCCGAAGAGCGTACCGACAGTCACCCGTCATTGGTCGGCGGCGGACCTGCCGCAAATCGAGACAACACAGTCCCAGCCACGCGCACACGCAGCATTTTCAGCTCGCCCGATGACGCGTTGCATCGCTCGAATCAGGGATACGGGGCTATTTTCAAGGCTGTTGCCGAGGTGAGGGCGTGTGCCGACAGCGACGCCTGGTATCGGCATTTTCAGTTACTCGTAACCCTTGAATTCGCTCACCAAAGAGTCGGCACTTCTCTCCGTTAAGCATTGATTTTGAATGCTATAAACATGCATCGAAGCGAGCACTTACGACGCGAAAGAGGCCGTCCCCATGCTGCCTTACCTTTCTGTGATAGTGCCAGTGCGGAACGAGCGGAAGATGCTTCCTGGGCTGATCGACCAGCTGCTGGAGCAGAATTATCCGCCGGAGCTTTACGAGATTATTGTCGTCGATGGCCGATCGGAAGATGGAACGGCGGATCTGGTGCGGCGACGCTACAGCAATCGCCGGGTGCGCGTGCGGGTCCTCGACAACCCGACCACGTGCAGTTCGGCGGGACGCAATGCGGGCATCCGAGCCGCGTCCGGAGACGCAATGATATTTCTCACCGGACACTGCACGATTCCGACCCGGGAGCTGCTGGCGGATACGGCGGAGATTCTGGAAACCACCGGTGCCGGCTGTCTGTGTCGTCCTGAGCCGCTGCTGGCGGCGCCGGACACACGTATGGGCGAGGCGATTGCGCGGGCGCGCGCCACACGCATTGGGCGAGGTCCAGATGCGGAAGAAATCACCGGGTACGTTGAACCTCTGAGTTCCGGGGAAACCTACCTGCAGAGCGTGTTCCAGCAGGTTGGGTTATTCGATGAGAATTTCGACGACTTCTCAGGTCTTGAATTTAATGAGAGGGTGAGGAAGGCAGGGGTTCGGGCATACAGCGATCCGCGCCTGGCGGTACATGAGAAGGCACCGCAAAAGCTCCGCGGACTGCTGAATGAGATGTTCCAGTATGGGCGGGGCATGAGCCGTTTCATGCGAAAGCATCCGGAGCGTTCTTCGGTTGCGGACATTGCTCCACTGGGAGTTCTTTTGGCGGTGCTGCTGGCTTTGTTCGCGTGGTCGCAGCTGCCGGCGTGGATGGCGGGAACTATCACTCTGCCGCTGGCGATGTTCCCCGTCGCGGTCCTGATCACGTCGATGCAGATTGGCGCACGCTATGGGTTTCGCTCAGCGTGGAGAGCGCCGCTGGTCTTCGCGACGATTTATTTCGGGCAGGGCTTTGGGCTGCTTTATGAGTACGTGTTTCCTGACGGGTTAAGGCTGAGAAACAAATTGGCATCGGTCATGGCCTTCAGGCGGCCGGTGGAGGGAGCAAGCAAAGCCGATCGTGCCGCCTGAGAGCTATCAGGATTGCGGACGATAAACTGGCCGCGTGAGAAGTTATCGCGGGCGCATAGCGCCATCGCCGACGGGTTTGCTGCACGTGGGGCATGCCAGAACTTTCTGGACCGCTTACTCGAGAGCACGCGAGGCGGGAGGAACGCTGGTTCTGCGCAATGAAGATCTTGATCCGCAGCGGTCGAAGGCGGATTTGGTCGATGCAATGCTGGCTGATTTGAAGTGGCTCGGCATACATTGGCCTGAGGGGCCGGATGTTGGTGGGACATTCGGCCCATATTCTCAGAGCGAGCGGCACTCACACTATTTGCATGCCTGGAAGCAGTTGCTCGATCGCGGGTTTATCTACCCGTGCACGTGCTCGCGCAGGGAGCTGAGTGGGATTGCGCAGGCGCCGCATGAATCCGCAGGCGAGGGGCGCGGGAGACTCCGTTACGAGGGCGACGAGGGCCCGATGTATCCGGGGACTTGCCGTCCGAATTGCCGTCCGGGGGCTGGCGCGGTTATTTTATCTAAACAGTATGAGAGCCCGGCCGGTGTGAACTGGCGGTTTCGCGTTCCGGACGGCGAGGCGGTCACGTTCGAGGACGGGCATTTCGGCCCGCGGAGATTTGTTGCGGGCGAGGATTTCGGCGATTTTCCGGTGTGGCGGCGCGATGACGTTCCGGCGTATCAGCTGGCCGTGGTAGCCGACGACGAGGCGATGCGGATTACGGAGGTGGTGCGCGGCGCGGACTTGCTGCTTTCGACGGCGCGGCAGATTTTGCTCTACAACGCTTTGGGATGGTCGCCGCCTGCGTGGTATCACTGCGCGCTGGTCGTGGATGAGCGCGGAGAGCGGCTGGCGAAGCGGCACGATGCGCTGGCGATCCGGACGCTGCGCGAGCTGGGCAAGACGCCCGGAGTAGTACTGGGAATTTGTTAAGGAGCGGTTAACATGAAGCGGCGCTCGAGGGTGGGAGACCCGGATAGAGGGTCCAGACCGGCGGGTCCTGAAGAGTCGCGGTCGCGTCAGGCGGTTTCTTCTTCCTCGTTCTCCATTTCCTCGATCGCCATATCGCGAAATTCGTTGGAGTCGAATACTTCGCCGCAATCGAGGCATTCGACGAACTCGGCGTCATCTTCGCGCGCCACGACGCGTACCTTGGGATGCTTACAGACCGTATTCATGGAGTAATCGAGGCTGTGAGACTGGGTATGGGGCAGATTGTACCTGGCTGGTAGCGTCTGTCAACAGGCATGTTCTGCCTGGCAGCCAATCAGCCTGGTAAACTGGAACTATGCCCGAAACGGAACGAGTCTCGCCAACCGATATACGCCGCGTCGCGGAGCTTGCCAATCTGGAGCTGACTACGGAGGAGGAGTCGCGGATGCGTCGCGACCTGAATGCCATCCTGGATTATGTCGCCCAGCTGGGGGAGCTGGATACGGCGCAGGTTGAACCGATGGCGCAGGTGTCGGAGGTGCTGGTGGCGCCGGAGGAGGCAGCTTCGGAGAAGCTGTCGGTACTGCGCGACGATGTGCCGCGTCCTTGTCTGGATCGCGAGCGAGTGATGGCCGCTGCGCCGGAGACGGATGGTGTGTTCTTTAAGGTTCCGAAGGTGATTGAGCGATGAGCACTATGACGGCGGCAGCAGGTTCTGTCGAGGGCATCCGGTCGGCGATTGCGAAGGGCGAAACGACGGCGGCTGCGGTCACGGAAATCTATCAGGCACGGATTGCGGGTGAGGACCCGCGGATTCACGCATTTCTCTCGGTGGATCGGGAGTACGCGTTGGCGCAGGCTGCGCGGATCGATGACATGGCTGCCAAGGGTGAGTCACTGCCGAAGCTGGCTGGCGTGCCGTTCGGGATCAAGGACGTGCTGACCCTCGAGGGATTTGCGGCGACGGCGGGATCGAAGATTCTGGAAGGCTATCGCCCGCCGTACACGGCGACCGCGGTGCGCAAGCTGGCAGACGCAGGCGCGGTTTTTTTGGGCAAGCTGAATTGCGACGAGTTTGCGATGGGATCGTCCAACGAGAACTCGGCGTATGGGCCGGTCCACAATCCGCACGATCTGGAGCGGGTGCCGGGGGGCTCGAGCGGAGGGTCGGCGGCTGCGGTGGCGGCGGGCATGGCTGTGGCGACGCTGGGCACAGATACGGGTGGATCAATCCGCCAGCCCGCTTCGTTTTGCGGGGTGGTGGGCGTACTGCCGACCTATGGGCGGGTTTCGCGGTATGGGCTGATCGCGTTTGCTTCATCGCTGGACCGCATTGGACCCTTCGCCGCGACGATACGCGACGCTGCGACAGTGCTGGGTGTGATTGCCGGGCATGACGTGATGGACGCGACGTCGTCGCCGCTGCCGGTGCCGGACTATACGGCCGATCTGGACCGAGGCGTGAAGGGGATGAAGCTGGGCGTGCCGGCGGAGTACTTCGCCGAAGGGCTCGACCAGGAAGTACGGGCGGCGATCGAGGCGGGGATTGAGAGGCTGCGGGCGGCGGGGGCGGAGATTCGGCCGATTTCGCTGCCGCATACGCGCTATGCGATCCCGACTTACTACGTAATTGCGACGGCGGAGGCCAGTTCGAACCTGGCGCGTTTCGATGGCGTGCGGTATGGCTTGCGCGCGCCACAGTCGGACACGCTGGCGGGGATGTATCGGAGGACGCGCGATCTGGGGTTTGGTGCGGAGGTGAAGCGCCGCATTCTGCTGGGCACATATGTGCTGAGCCACGGTTACTACGACGCGTACTACAGGAAGGCGCAGCAGGTACGGCGGCTGCTGACGGAGGATTTCCTTGGCGCGTTTCGCGAAGTGGACGCGATTCTGACGCCCACCGCGCCCACGCCTGCGTTCAAAATCGGCGAGAAGTCGGATGACCCGGTAGCGATGTATCTTGCGGACATCTATACGGTGACGGCGAGTCTGGCGGGGATTTGCGGGGTGTCGGTACCGTGCGGAAAGTCGCGCGGGGGATTGCCGATCGGGATGCAGATTCTGGGCAGGCACTTCGACGAGGCGGCGATCTTCCGCGTTGGGCAGGCGGTGGAGAGCCTTTGAGCGAGGGCAAGGACAGCACGACAGCGCCTGATTCGGCCGAAGCTCCGAAGCGTCCTTCTTTCGTCGCGCCCTCGCCGCGCATTCCTGGTCACTGGTTATTTTTTGGGCCGCAGGGGCTGCGGGCCGGCTGGTCTCTGCTGGTCTTCGCGGGCCTTTGGTTCGTGCTTCTCACCGTTGTCCAGGCGGTGGTTGGGCCTCATTTACACCTGCGCGGAGATCAACCGATACCGCCGTTCACCGGGCTGCTGCTGGAAGGCTCGCAGTTTGTCCCTGTGCTTCTTGCTACAGCGGCGATGGCGCTGTTGGAGCGAAGGCCGTTGCTGTTTTATGGCTTCCAGGGGAAGGCGCGAGCACTTCGCCTGGTTTCAGGGGTTGTGTGGGGATTCATCGCCATTTCGGCCGTGGTTCTGGTACTGCGGCAGCTCGGCTATTTGTCGATTGAGGGACGCACACTCGGCGGGATCGCGGCTTTGAAATACGCGTGCGAGTGGGGCGGTCTGTTCCTGCTGGTTGGCTTGACCGAGGAGTCGACGTTTCGGGGTTACGTTCAATTCACGATCACGCGCGGCATTGGCTTTTGGTGGGGCGCGCTCTTATTTGCCGTTCTCTTTGGGTTCATGCACGGGTCCAATAACGGAGAGTCGCCGGTGGGTCTGATCGGAGCCGGAGCGGTAGGTCTGATCTTCTGTTTGAGTCTCTGGTACACAGGTTCGCTTTGGTGGGCGGTGGGCTTTCATGCTGCCTGGGACTGGGGGCAGTCGTATTTCTTCGGCACGGCCGACAGCGGCATGGTGGCGCAGGGGCATTTGTTCAGCGAGCATGCTGTGGGCAAGGCGCTGTGGAGCGGCGGGGTTACGGGACCGGAGGGCAGCGTACTCGTTTTTCCGTTGCTGCTGATGGTCGCCTTGATGATGTATTTGTGGTGGGGACGGCGAGGGAAGCCACCGTTTGCGGGGGCTGCGTGGAGGCCGATGAAGACGCCGAAGTTGCCGTCCTGAAGTCAAATGAGTCCTGGAGTGTAGGACCTTTGCGAAGTGTGTAATCTATAAGTTACAATGCTGGTGTGATCGAGGTTCGCCGCTACATCGACCGCAGAGGAAGGGATGTTGTCGGAGAGTGGCTGAATGGGCTGGAGAGCAAGGCGGTAGCCAGGGTATCGGAACGAATTGACCGCCTTTCGCTGGGCAATTTCGGCGATTGCAAATCCTTGCGCTCTGGAGTCTCCGAGCTGCGAGTCGATTGGGGACCAGGATATCGGCTTTACTACGGGATGCTGGGCCGGACCTGCGTTCTGCTCTTGTATGGCGGTGATAAACGCAAGCAATCCTCCGATATCGAGCGGGCTATTGAATATCTCGAAGATTACAAGGGAAGGATGAGAGAGCCATGAAGAGCAAGGCGAGCATTTCGCACGACGAGGCGATGGTGAAGGAGCTTCGTGAGCGCCCTGACTTTGCCGCTGAATACTTAAAGGCGGCGATGGAAGATACCGAAGAGCCGGGGGTTCTTTTGATTGCTCTGCGCAGAGTAGCCGAGGCTCGGGGCGGTGTTGCTAAAGTGGCAAAGGCCGCGGGTATCGAACGCGAGAGCCTCTATCGTGCATTGTCGGCTCGGGGTAATCCGCGATGGTCCACGCTGGTTGCGGTTACAAAAGCGATGGGCCTGAAACTTACTGTCGAAGCGGCGCAGTAGGAACCGTTGAGTCAGATCAATCGCTGATCCATGGGCACGTACTTCACGGGATATTCCGGCCCGGTATATTCGGCGCGTGGGCGGATGAGGCGGTTGTCGTCGAGCTGCTCGATGACGTGCGCGGTCCAGCCAGCGATGCGGCTGACGGCGAAGATGGGCGTGAAGAGGTCGAGGTCGATACCGAGCGTGGTGTAGGTCGAAGCTGAATAAAAGTCCACATTGGCGTTGAGCTTTTTCTCGACCTTCACATACTCCTCGATGCGACGCGACATATCGAACCACTTCGTGTTGCCGGAATCCTTGCTGAGTTGCTCGGACATTTTGCGCAGGTGCGTGGCCCGCGGATCTTCGGTGCGATAGACGCGATGGCCGAACCCGAAGACCTTCTTCTTTTGAGCGAGGAGACTCTTCACGTACTCGACGGGATCGCCTCCTGACTTGCCGATCTCGAAGAGCATCTTCATTACGGCTTCGTTGGCGCCTCCGTGGAGCGGCCCCTTGAGTGCGCCGATGGCGCCGGTGATGGCGGAGTGCATGTCCGCCATGGTGCCGGCGATGACGCGTGCGGCGAAGGTGGAGGCGTTCANNCGTTCAGCTCGTGATCGGCGTGGAGAATGAGAGCCATGTCAAACGCGCCGGTCGCGGCGGGGATGGGTTTGGTTCCGTGCAGCATCCAGAGAAAATTGGCGGCGTGGGTGAGCGAGGGGTCGGGCTCGACGACGCTCTTGCCCTTGCGAATGCGGTCGAAAGCGGCGACCAGCATGGGCAGCTGTGCGGTCAGGGCGAAAGCTTTGCGGACGTTCGAGTCATGGTCGACGGCGCTTTCGGCGGGATCATAAAAGCTGAGCGCGGAAACTGCGGTGCGCAGAACTTCCATGGGCGTGGCAGTCGTCGGGACGGAGCGAAAGAGGTCNNAGATTTCGGAGGGGAGGCGGCGAGCTTCGGTCAGCTTGCTGGTGAATTCCGCAAGTTGCGAACGGCTGGGCAGAGTGCCGTGCCATAGCAGGTAGGTGGTCTCCTCGAAAGTGGATCGCTCGGCCAGTTCGTGAATGTCAATGCCGCGATAGGCGAGGACGCCGGCATACCCATCGATCCAGCAAATGCCGGAGTTCGCTGCCACTATACCTTCAAGTCCCTTGACTACTGTTGCCGTCGCCATGTGCTGCTTTCTCCTCCGCCCGGAGATGTGATGCCGCGATGGCGCGACGCGATTGCGGGAGCGCCCATCTGAGGGAGCCTCCGTGGCCTGCGCGGAACGCCAGGAATCCTTCATATAGCTTACGCGATGATCGGCTGTTATTTGGCGCGCGGTCGGCGAACCCGCAGATGACCGCCGTACGGAATGAGCGCTGCGGAAGCCTGGACGGCGGCTGGAGGTCAGGAAGCTGGCGACAGTGCGGGCGACAGGGCGAACCGGCCGCAGCGGAAGGGCGACAGGTCGATCTCCGGCTCGCGGCCAACGATCCACTGGCTGAGCACGCGTCCGGTGCCGGGGCCCAGCAGGATTCCGTTCCTGAAATGCCCTGTGGCGACCCAGCAACGTTCGCTGGTCTGGTCGATGATGGGCAAGCCATCTTCCGATCCGGGACGGAATCCCACCCAGGTTTCGGCGATGTTGGCATCGCGCAGCGGCGGCCAGAGGTCGACGGCCCTCGAAAACAGATCATGAATGAGCCTGGGGTCTACGTTGCGATCGAAGCCCGCATCCTCGAGGGTGGATCCGATAGTGTAGCGGGTGGCGCCACGCGGAATGATATAAACGCTCGCAGTTCGTAGCACGCAATGCATCTGCAATTCGCCGGGAAGCTCCGTAGTCAGCATGTGGCCTTTGCGCGGAGCGACCGGGAGAGAACGATCCAGAGAAGGCGCCCAGGCTCCTGTGGCATTGAGAAAAGAGCCGGCTGAAAAAGTGCCGTCCGCTGTGACAATATCCACTCCTGATGTTCCGCCGCGAACGGTGAAAACCGATGTGTTTTCGCGCAACTCGATTCCGGCGGCACGCGCAGCGGCGGGAAGGGCCTCCGCCAGATCCCAGGCATCGATGCTTTGCTCTTCGAGCAGCAGGAATTTCCATCCGGCGGTGTTGGCGCCGGGGGCTCGTGCGTTGACTTCTCTTTCGCTGAGAACCGTTCTGAGAATCGTCGCATGGTCGAGTGTGGCGGGGAGATGTTTTACGCCCTGCACAGTGGTTGTGGTTCGGATGGGAATTCTCTTTGCGGAGAGATCCTCGACGCGAGCGAGAAATCCCGGATAGCAGGCGAGGCTGAGCTTCGCGAGCTCTCGTAGTTCAGTGGGATTCTCGGGATCTGCGCCGGCGAGCATCCCGGCCGCAGCTCGCGAGGCTTCCGACATCGCTTCACCCTGATCGAACACCGTTACGTTGCAGCCAGCGTCTTTCAGTTCGAGAGCGGAGGTCAGTCCGATGATGCCGGCACCGGCGATCGCCACATCGGCGCTGTTCATATTTTCATTTTAGTTTGCGCGGATCGTGTGGGACAGTGATGGCCCGATGATGCTGGATTACTTTAATTACCGACGCGAATGACTTTCGTGGTGCGATGTGATCGCGTTGAGGAAAACGCGGGGCAAAATTTTTCTGCGAGGAAGAAAGTTCCTTATTGAAGCGCATTTTTTCCTGACATAATCACGCTTATCCTTCCCTTGTGTTGTGGAATTTCCGGAAGAGTTTCGAACGGAACCTGCGCAGAGTTGGGGCCATTCGCAAACGAAGACGGGACCAGCCCAGAGATTGCGGAGATGGACTTCCGCGTGCAAACGTGTGAGCAAAATCTCGCAAGAATGGTGGAGCAGGTCGGAGCAGATAGAAACAGCGGCGTGCAGCTGCACGAGACTCTCGTGTGTGCTAATCCAGCGTGAACTCAGCCTCCCACCCCCAGGGAGAGTCAGCGCTCAAGCAGAGCCAAAGCGCGGGCACAACAGCAAGAGGTGAGGATGTACCAGGTCCCTGTTTGTTTTTCGTCAAAGTTCGGATCGAATCTGCACGGCAGTTTTTTGTATGAAAGCCTTTTTGGGGCCACCGGATGGTCGACGCGGCACCGCACTCAGAGATACCGGCTCCAGCAGTGCGCGGGGCTGATGGCAGGGCTCTCCGTATTGCTGGCGTTGGCCGGCTGCGGGACGAATATACCGACCGCAGAGCTCACCGCCGCGGAGAGCTCGGTTGATTTTGGCGCTGTGACTGTGGGTCAGGCATCGAGCGCCACGGTCTCGCTCAAGAACAACGGCACGACCGCGGTTCAGGTCTCGCAGCTGAGCATCACTGGCCAGCCATTCAAAGTGGCGAGTCCGGGCAGTTATCCGGTCACCGTGGCCGCGGGTAGTACCTACAGCTTTCAGGTCCAATTCAGCCCGTCCGCCGCAGGTCAGTCGACCGGGCAGATCACGGTCGCCGGTAATGAGACGGCGGGCGGATTTCCGGTGATAGGCCTGAGCGGACTGGGCGTACAGCCTCCTGCCGGGCCTTCACCTACGTCACCCGTTGGCGTGCTGAGTGGCATTTCCTGCAGCAATTTGTCGATCACGGGAACGGTAAGCGACCCTTGTACGGTCACGCTGACGGCGCGGGCGGCGAACGGTGGTGTGAGCGTGAGCCTGGTGAGCAGCGCCCCGGCGGTCACGGTGCCGAACATCGTTACCATTCCCGCGAACGCTACCAGCGCGAACTTCCAGGCGACGGCCACAGCGGTCACGGTCGCGCAGGCCGTTGAGCTCTGGGCTATGGAAGACAGCATCGCCGAAGCGGCCACCGTTCAGCTGAATGCCGCGGTTCGAACGCTGAGCAGCAGCGTAAACAATCTTGTGTTCGGCGATGTGGCACTGAACACAGCAGCGACCCAGACTGTGACTCTGACCTCGGCCGGCAGCGAGCCGGTAACGGTCGCCTCGGCTACGCTGGCAGGTTCGGGCTACACATTGAACGGGCCTGGGCTCCCCGTCATTTTGAACCCGGGACAGGAGACCGTGCTAACGGTGCAGTTCGATCCCACGATTGTGGGGACGTCAACGTCGATGCTGACGATTAGCAGCGACGATTCATCGGGCGCTGCGACCGTGATCAACGTCAGCGGGACGGGCACGGAGGGCTCGAGCGGGTCAGGCGGTTCGGGCGGCGGCGGCGCAGCACAGCCGGCGATGCTGGGCGCGCTTTCGTGCAGCGCCGCATCGATCACCGGTTCGGCAACCGACAGCTGCAACGTAACACTGACCGAAGCAGCACCCACGGGTGGCGTGTCGGTGAACCTGGCCAGCAACAATCCGGCGGTCACATTGCCGGTAACTGTGGTGGTTCCGGCTGGCGCGACCACCATCGGATTTGCAGCGGCCGTTACAGCGGTGGCGTCAGCGGAGACGGCGACTCTCACCGCAACGGCGAATGGTATTTCGCAGTCATTTCCACTTCAGTTGAACGCCGCGGGGGCGTCTCTCACGGCCAATGCGGCTACTGTGGGATTCGGAAGCGTGCCCCTGAACACTGTTGCGATGCAAACCCTGACTTTGACGTCAACGGGCGCGCTGGCTGTTTCGATCAGTGGGGCGAGTGTGACCGGTACCGGGTTTACGGTTTCCGGGATTACACTTCCTGTCACACTGAATCCGGGGCAGTCGATCACCCTGGAGATCGGATTCCTGCCCACAGTTGCGGGAGTGGCGACCGGGCAACTGACGATCACCAGCAACGCGACTGCGGGTGGAACCATGGCTATCGGGCTGAGTGGAACAGCCACGTTCGCCCACAAAGTCGCTCTCACCTGGATTGCCCCTTCAAGTTCTCCTGATCCGGTTGCTGGGTACAACGTGTATCGCTCGCCAAGCGGCGGTTCCTCGTATCAATTGTTGAATGCGGGGGTCAATCTCTCAACGACCTATACGGACAGCACGGTGCAGGACGGCCAAGCCTACGATTACATGGTCACCAGCGTCGACAACTCGGGAGTCGAGAGTACTCCTTCGAACACGTACACTGCGACCATTCCATAGGGGGACGCTTCGGATGATGGATCTTCACGAGGGCGGGTTCGGACAGTTCGGTGTCGGGGAAGAAGCGAATCGGCGTCGCGCCATGCGTGAGAATTTCGGTTCAAGTCCTTAGCGGTGGATGTCTCTGGCTATTTCAGGGGCGACGTGACGCCATGCCTTCGGTCCCACGTTATAATGAACCCTCGGGGCGGATCGCGTGCCCTTCCGAGAACTCAATTAAGACCACTTTCTAAGCAACAAGTGCGGGTATCGCGGCACCGGAGTCCCCGGAGCCAAAGGGATACCGAAAGCTGACATTAGAGGGCAATGGCTCCGGCAGATGCGGAGACCATTCCCGCATCGGGCGCCACGGGGCTCGGCATTGGAATCCGCATGGTTTCTTTGGGCAACAGTATTCCGGCTCCAATCAGGATCCTGATCGCCGACGATCACCCACTTTTTCGCGACGGCCTTCGCCGACTACTGCAATCGCAGCCCGGGTTCGAGGTGGTGGGGGAAGCCTCGGACGGGGACGTGCTGGTGGACTTGACGCGGACTACCAGGCCCGACATTCTCCTGCTCGACCTGTCGATGCCGCGTCGCGACGGCATGGAGGTTTTGCGGGAACTCCTGGCCAGCAGGCTTCCGGTCCGAACCTTGTTGCTGACGGCATCTATCGAAAAGGCCCAGATCGTTCAGGCTCTGAAACTTGGAGCGTACGGCGTGATCATGAAAGAGTCGACCACGCAGCGGCTTTTTGACAGCATCCACTGCGTAATGGCCGGTCAATACTGGGTGGGGCGCGAGAGCATCACCGACCTGGTCAGGGCGCTGCGCAGTGTGGCGCCCGCCGATGACGGAATCGGACGCCGCGATTACGGCCTGACGGCTCGGGAGATCGAGATCGTTACCCTGGTGGTTGCGGGATATTCGAATCCCGATATAGCGCAGAGATGCGTGATCAGCGAGCAGACCGTGAAGCACCATATCAGCAACGTGTTTGACAAGCTGGGGGTCTCGAACCGGCTCGAGCTCGCCCTGTTTGCGGTCAATCATCGGCTGACGGCGGTGGCTTCCTGATGGTGGATCAAAGACCAGCCAGAAATTCCCCTCCCGGCCAGGGCGAGATGGGCGCCGTGCAAATGCCCTAAAAGTGCAACTTTTCGATCCCCAAAGTGCACCGTAGTAACACATAATGGTTCTACACAACTAGCACTATGAAGTCATATGACGATAGTACTGTCGGGCTATTGCTGTCCCCTGGGAAGTGCCCTAACCTTAAGCACGCAAGTTGAGATGGCAGGTTCGCTTTGGGTGCAATTCAAGGAGAAGGAATGGATTCGGAACGAGCCTTGAGCGCCACCCATACCGAGGTCTGCCGAGCCCATCGGTACGAAATAGGCACGGCCATCCGATACAGGGTGCAGGGAGAGAGAGGGTGGCATGAGGGAGTGACTGAGAATATCAGCATTTCCGGAGTGCTGATGCGCAGTGAACGCCCGCTGGATCCCAAAGTCGCAGTCGAGATGA
Organism: Acidobacterium sp.; assembly: GCA_003167515.1. Lineage (GTDB taxonomy): Bacteria > Acidobacteriota > Terriglobia > Terriglobales > Acidobacteriaceae > Palsa-343. The sequence continues at coordinate 18,372 of PMSS01000484.1, forward strand.
GGTTCTTTCTGCCGGTGGAGCTGGACGGCGAAAGGGCCGCTGAAGTTTTCTGCCGAGGATTCATTATCCGTTCGTCGAAATGCAGGATCCCGGCCGGTACATTCACGATCGCCGCCAGGATTATGCATTCACGATTTCTACGCCAAATGAGCAGCAAGGATTACGTGGCCGAAGACTCGCTCAATGGCAATCGACGATTGCCGGTTTGATTCACTTTTCCTGTTAAAAGTCAGGCGTTGCAGGCGAAATGCACTCCGAGTCGAAAGCTCGGCGCCGATGCCTGGGGTTTAGAATCTGACTGTGGAAAAAGAGCTCCTGTAGCTCACAGGGCGGAGCTGTACACACTTTCGCAATACGAGGGAGACGGAGCACTGAGCAGAATGATGCCTCTGACGATCGCGAATGCCGAAACCGTGGACCGGCCAGTCTGGTGGGCGCTTTACACGCGACACCAGCACGAGAAGGCTGTGGCGGAGATGCTGTTGTGCAAGGGGCTCGAAGTTTTCCTGCCGCTCCATGAATCGATGCGGAGGTGGAAGGACCGGCAAAAGCTCCTGTCGCTGCCGCTGTTTCCCGGTTATGTCTTTGTGCAGGGCAATCTCAGCCGTAGACTTCAGGTCCTGACGACGCCGGGAGTGCACATGATCCTGTCGCGAGGGGAGCAGATCGCGGTCGTTCCGGACGACGAAATTCTGGCCATTCGGCGCGCGGTGGAAGGATCTTATCGGATTGAGCCCCATCCGTTTCTGAAGTGTGGCGAGCGGGTGCGGGTGACGCGAGGTTCGCTCGAAGGCGTGGAAGGGATTCTGGTGCGCAAGAAGAACCTCTATCGTTTGGTGCTGTCGGTGGATATGCTGGCGCGATCGGTGGGCGTGGAAGTCGATGCTTCCGATGTAGAGCCGGTTGCAGGGGAGAGCTCCCGAGAGGCATTATTCGGCCGTGCGCCCGTGGGGGAGGAGCGATTCAAAGAGGCGCCGCCGCCCGCATAGCGTTGATTTCAGTGCTTTCAGTGCCAATTTGAGACGCTGCCCGATCTTAATGTGAGTTACCATGCAGGATAAGCAGTAGCAGAAGAAAGCAAGCGTCCGATCAGGCGGAATTTGGACCTCTGACGGCCCGGCGCGGCGCGGAAGTCAGAGAACCTGGAGGCCTGGAGTTGGTCTCAGAAGTCAGGCGTATGAGCAGCAGAATGGATCGGGCAATTCTCGCGGGAGTCTTCCTGATGGGGTTGGCGGGCGGCGCATGGGCGCAGGCACCGGCGAGCAATGCGTCCCATCCGGGATCCGGGAAGCCCGGCGGAGCTGAGTCCGACCCCTCGATGGCGCAGGCTGGACGCGCACACAGCGACAATACCTATGTAATTGGGGCTGCCGATCAGCTGGAGATCAGCGTCTGGAAGGAGCTGGAACTCAGTAAGACCGTTACGGTCCGGTCGGACGGAAAGATCTCGCTGCCCCTGGCGGGAGAGATTCAGGCGGCGGGCCTGACGCCGCTGCAACTGGAAGGGGACATCGCCAACCGGCTGAGAAGCTTCATAACAGAGCCGGAAGTCACGGTAATCGTCCAGCAGATCAACAGCCAAAAGTACAATGTGATGGGCCAGGTGATCCGGCCAGGCTCCTATCCGCTGACCATCACAACGACAGTGATGGACGCGATTGCAAATGCCGGGGGGTTCAAGGACTTCGCGAAGAAGAAAGACGTCCGCATCCTGCGGGGTAAAGCGGATGGCACAGAAACACGGTTAAAATTTAATTACGATGCCTTCGTCAAGGGCAAGAATCCCCAGACAAATATAAAGCTGCAGCCCGGCGACACAATCGTCGTAAACTGAGGCGGCCATGATTGCTCGAATTCTGGTGATGATGGCGTTGGTGTGGGCGGCATCGGCGCCGGCCTGTTCTCAGAACGGGGGGGCTCAGAACGGGGGATCTCAGAACGCGGCCCCGCCGGAAGCGGCTGCCGATCAGGGCGACGATGCGGCGATGGCTGCGCCGCCGTCGGCTGGTGGGATGGCGTTTTCGGCGAGAACGGGATCGGAAGAGCGATCGAATTACCTGAGCATCGGCGTTCTGGCCGGCGTTGGATACGATACAAACGTCTATTACGGGGAGGGAATCGCGCCCGAGGCCGACGAGACGTATTCGATTCTGCCCACAGTGCAGATCGACCGAACCACCGAGCGGCTGCATGAGAACCTGTCGTACAATCCGGGCTTTTTGTTCTACCAGAATGCGACGGTGCTCAACGAGGTGAGCGAGAACGCGACTGGGGAGATGGATTATCGGGTGAGCCCGCATTCGAATGTCAGTGTGTACGATTCATTTCTCAAGACCTCGAATGTCTTCAGCCAGCCTTATTCATTGTCGGGAGGAACGATATCGGGTTCACCGGGGACGCCGGGCGCGCTTGCGATCGCGCCATATGCGGATCAGATTCTCAATCACGGCGGGGGTCTCTACAGCTATCAGTTCAGCAAAGATGCGATGATTGGGGTGGGGGGCGGAGCATCGGAGCTGGATTACCCGAACAGCCGCGAGGCGGTGGGTCTCTATGACGCCAACACGTACAGCGGCAACGCCTTTTACAATCTGCGTCTTACCGGGCGCCAGTACATCGGGGTGACGGGAGACTATTTCAATATTACGGAGTCCGCGGTAACCGGGGGCGGTCGAACCCAGACGACGGCGGCATTACCTTTTTACACGTTTTATCCTCGAAAAAACATTTTCCTTTCGGTGTCAGGTGGGCCACAATATTACACTGCAACATTTCAGCCTGCTCCTCCCCTGAAAGGATGGGCTCCCACAGTGATGGCCAGCGCGCACGCGGAAGTGGAGCGGGCGGCCTTTTCGGCAAGCTACCAGCGAACGGTGACAGCGGGCGGGGGTTTGCTGGGAGTATTTACCACGAATGCCGGAAGCGCGGAATTCCGCCTGCAGCTGAGCCGCACCTGGGGGATTGGTTTCTCGGGCAGCTATACGAGCACGATCGCAGATGATGCAGGTCAGGTTGGGGTGTTAGCAGTGGCGGGAGAGAATGGGCACGTTGTCAGAGCGGCGGGTTCGGTGGCGCACAACCTGAGCCAGCGGGTGTCGGCGGAGGTGGGCTACGACTACCTGCGCCAGGACTACGCGGGAATTCCGGTCGTTGCCAACGCGCCCGACACGCAGCGGGTCTACGGAACGATCCTGTATCAGCTGAGAAGGCCGTTGGGGAGATAAGAGATGCCGGAAGATCAGGAAATCGAGGGTGCGGAACAGCCGGATATCGGCCGCTATCTGGACGTCGCCCGGCGGCGGTACGTGCATTTTCTGATCCCGATGCTGATTGGCTTTCTGGCGGTGTGGGGAGCGAGCTGGCTGATCAAGGCGCGTTACAAGTCGACCACGGTGATCCTGGTCGAGCAACCGAGCATGCCGAAGAATTACGTGATGTCGAACGTGAGCGAAGATCTGCAGGACCAGCTGGAGAGCATCTCGGCGCAGATCATGAGCCGCACGCATCTGCTGGATATCATCAATAAGTACAACCTTTATTCCGACCCGAAAAAGAAGATGAGCGCGGACGACAAGGTTGCGGCCATGACCAAGGCCATCGACGTCCAGCTGGTTCACGACGATCGGGGAGGCGGGGGAATCACCTCTTTTTCGATCGGTTTTTCGGCTGCCACTCCGCAGGTGGCCCAGGAGATCACGAGGGAGCTGTCGACAGCGGTGATCAGCCAGAACCTGCAGGTTCGGCAGCAGGAGTCGAAGAGTACCACGGATTTCCTGAAACAGCAGCTGGAGACAGCGAGGCAGGCGCTCGCGGTTCAGGAAGCACAGAAAGAGCAGTATGAGGCGGCCCATCAGGGAGCGTTGCCAGAGCAGATGCAGGCGAATGTTCAGATTCTTACAGGGTTACAGCAGCAGCTGCAGAACGAGCAGGAGGCGCTCAACAGCGCGGTGAGCCAGCGGGCGTATTTCCAGACGCTGATCGAGCAATACCACGCCATGCGGGCGCCGGCGAAGACAGCGGACGGGACGACTCCGGCGGACGTCACAACCATCGACGCGACGCTTGAAAAAGACAGGGCTCAGCTGGCCGACCTGAGCGCGCGCTACACGGACAGCTATCCGGACGTGCAGTCGCTCAAAACCGAGATCGCGCGGCTGGAGAAGGAGCACGACCGGGCGCTGGCGGCGGCCAGCTCCGCGAAGCCGAAGGCGAATGCGGACGCGAGCGATGACACCGCGGAGGGGCCGAATTCACCGGTGGCGCAGCTGCAGGGGCAGTTGCGGGCCACTCAGGTGGATATCGCCAACAAAGAGCAGAGCATTGCGCGGCTGAAGACCCAGATCGGCGAGTATCAGGCGCGGATTGGCGCGGAACCGGCGAGCGAGGAACGGCTGGCGGAGCTGAATCGGGGATACGATCAGTCCAAGGCCAACTACGATGAGCTGCTCAAGAAGACAGACGATTCGCAGATGGCGACCAGCATGGAACAGATGCAGGTGGGGGAGCGATTCTCGGTTCTTGACCCGCCGAGCCTGCCCTCGAAGCCGGATTTTCCCAACCGACTGAAGTTCTGCGCGATGGGAATCGGAGCCGGCCTGGCACTGGGCATCCTTGTCGTCGCGGGGTTCGAAATTGCGGATGACCGTCTTTACCGGGAAAAGGAGATCAAGGATCTGCTTCCGATCGCAATCTTTGCCGAGATTCCGGAGATCACGAGTCCCCTGGACGAACGGAGAAGCAAGCGAAAGGCATATCTGGGATTTGCAACCGCTGCCCTGGTCCTGTTTGTTATCCTGGCCAGCTCAGCGATCAGCTATCTGCACAGTTAATCATGGGTCGCAATGTATAAAGCTTTTTTTAAGCTGGCGCGCAATCCGTTCGACCTGACTCCGGACCCCACCTATTTTGTGTCGACCCGCCGGCATAACGAAGCGCTGGCCGCGCTCCATTATGGTATCCGGCGACATAAGGGATTTGTAGTTGTGACCGGTGAAGTCGGAACGGGAAAGACACTGCTGCTAAGGTGCCTGCTTCGCCTGCTGAAGGAAAGCAAGGATATTGCCTATGCCTATCTCTTCAACAGCCGGCTTTCTCCAGCGGAGTTTCTGCAATACATTCTGTCTGATTTCGGGCTTCCCGCTTCCGGGAAGAACAAGAGCGAGTTGTTGCTGGACCTCGGTCAGTTCCTGGTGTCGCGCGGATCGAAAGGACTGACGACCGTTCTCATCGTGGACGAGGCACATCATCTGTCCGAGGAATTGCTCGAAGAGGTGCGCCTGTTGTCCAATCTGGAGACGACGGACGACAAATTGCTGCAAATCGTACTCGTCGGCCAACCTGAACTGGATCAGAAGCTGGATTCGATCGGGCTGCGCCAGTTGAAACAGAGGATTGCCCTGCGCGCCCAGCTAGGTCCCCTGGATGCAAAGGAGACCAAGGAGTATATCGAACATCGGCTGCGCGTTGCCGGAGCTGAGGGGGAGCCCGACGAGTTGTTCGGTCCCGAGGTCATTGAGGCGGTTTATCGTCACTCTCGGGGATTTCCGCGGCTCATCAATACGGTCTGCGAAAACGCGTTGATCATTGCTTACGCGCGGCAATTACCCAAAGTGACCGCGGATGTTGTGGAAGACGTAGCAAAAGAGTTTCGCCTCGATACAGCCTTCTTCAGCGATCCTGAAGGCAGCGGAACTCACGGCGAGATGGACGTCCGCCAAGCGGCGAATGTCCTTCGCGATCTTTATTCGGCACTGCGCAAGCCGGTGTCGCGCAGTGCCGATTTGAATCTGCCTGTTTCTCTCAAAGCGAGTGAGTATGAGCCGAATATTTGACGCTCTGCAAAGATCGGAAGCTGAAAGATCAGGACGTAAATTAACTTCGGCTTCGGACGCGACCGAGCTGCTGCGCCATGCTGAGCATCGGGCGGTGTCGGAATGGGAAGCGGGTGCTCCAGCGGAACGGGAATCCGCAGCAGCGCCGGAGCATGAGGTTGCTCGGAACGGAAAAACCGCCTCTCTCGACGGCGCGGCGCCGGTGAAGGCCAATGGCGCTAAGAGTAAAGCCTCCGCCGTCGCTGAAGAGGCTGTTCCCCGCGAACTTCCTGAGATCTTCAGGCAGTTTAAGAAGTTGAGGATTTCTGCTCCTGCCCAGGGCCGGCTGGTGAGCGTTTCAGACAGGGACAGTCCGGCAGCAGAGGCCTTTCGGCTGCTGGCCGTGCGTTTGCGGCATCTCCGCCGCGATCGCCCGCTCAAAAAGCTTCTGATCACCAGTTCGAGTCCTCAGGAAGGGAAGAGCACATGCTCCGCAAACCTGGCGTGCTCCCTGGCGCTTCGGGTTCAGCAGAGGGTTCTGCTGGTCGAAGGCGACATCCGGCGGCCGTCTCTGTCGCAGATGTTCACACTCTCGCCGAGGCCCGGAATCTGTGAATGGCTGCGGGAAGAACGGCAGCTGGAAGACTGCATCTACTTCCTCGAAGGTCCGGGTCTCTGGTTTATGCCTGCAGGTAGTTCGCCCAGCAATCCGCTGGAGGTATTGCAGTCCGGAAGGCCGGCGATTCTCCTCGAACAGCTGACTGGCCTGTTCGACTGGATCATCGTCGATTCGCCTCCGGTCCTGCCCCTGGCCGACACAAGCGTCTGGTCGCGTCTGGCCGATGGGATCCTTCTTGTGGTGCGTCAGGGAACTTCTGAGAAACGGAAGTTACGGAGAACGGTGGATGCAATCGAGTCACAAAAACTGATCGGCGCGTTGCTGAACTCCTCCAAAAATGCCCCGGACGCCGATTATTACTACAGCCCGCGGCCGAGTCCAGGACCGGATTAACGTCCACGCGGCACCGTGTGGTTGTCCCGCCGACCCCGATTCAGGATGAACGGCCGGCGAAAAGAGAAACTCGAATTTACAAACATTCATGGTAAGTTCAGAAAACACATCTGACTATTTTGCGTCCGCCGTTCGACCATTCGGTAATGCTCGAGAGAGGAGCGAGTTGTGACTCTGCCAAGGATCAATAAGTTATCAGATATGGTGGATCCTGTATTCGATGCGGCTGCCCATGGGGATCGCGAGGTTCTGAGCGAAGAGGCCTTCAGGCGGCGGATCGCGATCGAGCGAAAGCGCACGGAACGGTCGAGAGAACCGTTTCTGTTGATGCTGCTCGAAGCGGGAGTTCCGCAGAACGGCGACAAGGCCGATAAGACGCTGGAGGGCATCGTGTCGGCGATGCGGTCATCCACTCGCGAGACCGATGTGGTTGGCTGGTATAAGGATCGCAGTACGGTCGGGGTGATGTTTACCGGGCTGGTGGTCAGCGATAAGAATTCAGTCCTGAGCACGATTCTCGGGAGAGTGAGCGCCGCGCTTCAGGAAGAAGTATCGATGGAGCGATTTAATCAGATTACTTTTTCGTTCCACTTCTTTCCCGATGACTGGGACGAGGGCAGTTCCGGCCGCCCCAGTGATCCGGTCCTCTACCCGGACCTATTCAGTCCCAGCAGAGACCAGCGCTCTCAGCTGCGCGCGAAGCGTGCAATGGATATTGCGGGAAGCACCCTGATGCTGATCGCATGCATGCCTCTGTTCGCCATCATCGCGCTTCTCATCCGGGCAACCTCCAGAGGCCCGATCCTGTTCAGGCAGGATCGGATCGGGCAGTATGGCCGGCGCTTCACGTTTCTGAAATTTCGATCGATGCGTGTCGATAATGACGAGACGGTACACAAGGAATACGTAAAGCGGCTGATTGCCGGCGTCGCGGAGCGTGTGCCAGTCAATGCAGATGGGCAGGGCGTTTACAAGCTCGTGGGCGATAAGAGAATTACGTCGATCGGAAAGTTCCTGCGCAAGACAAGCCTCGATGAGTTACCCCAGTTTCTGAATGTTCTGAGAGGCGATATGTCGTTGGTCGGCCCGCGGCCGCCGGTTCCTTACGAGTTGGCGGCTTATCAGACCTGGCACCGGCGGCGGGTGCTGCAGGTAAAGCCGGGAATAACCGGCTTGTGGCAGGTTACCGGCCGCAGCCGCGTCAGGTTCGACGACATGGTCCGGCTCGATCTGCGCTATGCAATTTCCTGGTCGCCCTGGCTGGACGTGAAGATACTCATGAAAACGCCGGCCGCGGTGATTAAGGGAGCTTATTGAGCGCCTCGAATCCGGGCAGATATCATCCATTCTGAACAGCATTTTCATCGGGCACCGGCGTCACGGCGCGCGGTGCGCATTCTTGTCGGCATTGGGGAAAGTGTGGTGACAGTCACGTGAACTTCGGTGTAATCGGGTACGGTTACTGGGGACCCAATGTAGTGAGGAACCTTGCCAGTCTGGAGGGCTCCCAGGTCTTATCCATTGCGGAGCTGAATCCCGCTGCGCAGGCGCGCGCGCGGAAGGCGTATCCGGGGATTCGTGTGACTGCCGACACGTCGGAAGTGCTCACTTCGCCGGATATCGATGCCATCGCAGTGATCACTCCGGTGTGGACGCATTATGAGCTGGCGAAGGCGGCGCTCGAGAACGGGAAACATGTTTTCGTGGAGAAGCCTTTCACCAGCAACGTGGCGCAGGGTGAGAAGCTGATCGATCTGGCAACACGAAAAAACCTGCGAATCATGGTGGATCACACGTTTCTGTTCACCGGCGCGGTGAGGAAGATCTCGCAGCAGCTGAGAGAAGGAACTCTGGGAAAGCTGTACTACTACGATTCCACTCGAGTGAATCTGGGACTGTTCCAGCATGACATCAACGTGCTGTGGGATCTTGCGCCGCACGATCTTTCCATCATGGATTACGTAATCGATGGGAATCCGGAGGCGGTGGTCGCGACCGGGCAAAGCCATCTGAACTGCCACGAAGATGTCGCATTCATGACCCTGTACTTTCCGGAGAGTGTCATCGCCCACATCAACGTGAACTGGCTTTCGCCGGTGAAAGTGCGCACCACCCTGATTGGCGGCGAAAAGCGGATGCTGGTGTGGAACGACCTCGAGGCCGACGAAAAGGTCAAAGTCTACGACAAGGGCGTCAATATCACGAATAACGAAGGCCTCTATTCCCTGCTGGTAAATTATCGCTCCGGCGACATGTGGTCCCCGCAACTGGAGCAGGTTGAGGCGCTGCGGCAGGAATTGTCTTACTTTGTGGATTGTATTTCCACCGGGCAGGATCCTTTCAACGATGGATGCGCCGGCCTGAGGGTGGTCAAGATGCTCGAGGCGGCCAGCGAATCGATGAGCAAGAGAGGGTCTTTAGTCTATCTATGATTCCCTGCAACTGTATTGCGGATGACGTAAAACTTGGCTCCAATGTACGGCTTTCAACGTTCATCAATTTGTATGGATGCCGGATTGGTGACGAGACCAAAATCGGCGCGTTTGTGGAGATCCAGAAGAACGCGAGCGTGGGGAAGCGGTGCAAGATATCGAGCCATACCTTCATCTGCGAAGGCGTGGTCATCGAGGACAACGTGTTTATCGGTCACGGGGTCACGTTCATCAATGACAGCTTCCCGCGAGCGACGGCGCCCGCGGGCGCGCTGCAAACCGAGGCGGACTGGAAGGTCGAGCCAACGGTGATCAGGAGGGGCGCGGCGATCGGCTCCGGGGCCACCGTGCTTTCCAATGTGAGCGTTGGCGAGAACGCAATCGTCGGCGCCGGCAGTGTTGTAACCAAAGATGTCCCACCGCATGCGATCGTGGCCGGCAATCCGGCCAGGGTCCTGCGTTATCTCAAAGAGAATGAAGAGGGGCTATGACCTACATCTCGAATGAAATACCCTTTCTTGACCTCGTAACTCCACATCTGGAAATGGAGGAGGAACTCACCGGGGTATTTAGACAGGCGTTGCGCACCGCCGGATTTATCGGCGGACCAATGGTCGAGGAGTTTGAGCGCGCCTTCGCATCGTTTTGCGAAACCAGCTATGCGGTTGGCCTCAACAGCGGGACCGACGCGCTGCGCTTTGCCATCATGGCCTGCGGAATTCAACCGGGCGACGTGGTGGTGACGGTGCCGCACACATTTATCGCCACGACGGAAGCGATCTCCCAGGCGGGAGCGATCGTCGAGTTTGTGGATATCGACGAGAACACGTACAACATGTCGGCCGAGAGGCTGCGGGTGTATCTGGAAGAAGAGTGCACGCGCGACCAGAAGGGGCGGCCCATCAGCCGGCGGAGCCAGCGCCCGGTGACGGCCGTTGTGCCTGTTCACCTGTACGGGCAGATGGCGGACATGGATGCGATTCTCAGCCTGGCGAGCAAATACCAGCTGACCGTCATCGAAGACGCATGCCAGGCGCATGGCGCCGAGTACTTCTCCAGCAAGCTGAACCGCTGGATGAAGGCGGGAACGATGGGGCGCGCAGCGGCCTTCAGTTTCTATCCGGGCAAGAACCTCGGCGCCTGCGGCGAGGCCGGGGCGGCGACGACGAACGACCCCGATGTCGCGCGCACGATAAGAATGTTGCGCGATCACGGCCAGGCCAAGAAGTACCACCACGATATTGAGGGCTACAACGGGCGGCTCGATGCCATTCAGGCTGGGCTGCTGCATGTGAAGCTGGCGCATCTGGCGACGTGGAATGCCCAGCGCCGCGATCGTGCCGCTGAATACGACCGTCTCCTTCGAGGGAATGAAGCGGTGAAATGTCCCTTTGAGCCGTCGTGGTCGAAAGCCGTCTATCACCTGTATGTCATCCAGGTCGCCGATCGCGACGGGCTGATCAGCCATTTGAATGCGGCGGGGATCGGTTCGGGCGTTCATTACCCGGTTCCGCTGTATTTGCAGAAGGCCTACGCTGGCATGAACTACAGGGCAGAGGACTTTCCCGTGACCACGCGTGTGGCGTCGAGAATTCTGTCGCTGCCGATGTATCCGCAGCTGACGGCGGCGCAGCAGGCGCGCGTAGCCGAGGAGGTTCGGGCCTTTACGGCTAAGGCTTCGCGGCGGCCGGAGAAAGCGAAGAGCGCAGCCGTGCTGGCTGAAGTTGTCCGATGATCGAGACTGCGAAACAGGGAGGTCTCGCGACCGATGATGGAGAGATGGCCGGCGAGAGCTCGTCCGAGAGCTCATCAGGGGCGGATGCGGGACCGGTGGCAGCTTCTAACGTGAGCACGGGGACTCGGCTGGCGGGGAAGCGATGCGGCATGGTGGTGTTTTCGCACTATCCTGCCGATCCGCGGCCGCGCCGGGCGGCGCAGGCGCTGCTCGGCGAAGGGATGCGCGTGGATCTGATCTGCGAGCAGGACGCAAAGTCCCCGAAGCGGGAAATGGTCGACGGGCTCGAGATCATACGGATTCCCATCCGGCACAGCCGGGGCGGCTTTCTTTCCTACGCGTATCAATACGCCACGTTCATTCTGATATCGGCTGCCATCTTTGCATGGCGTTCGCTCCGGCGCCGCTACGATCTGGTTTATGTGCACAACATGCCGGACATCCTTGTGATCGGCGCGCTGATTCCCAAATTGTTCGGTGCGAAGGTCATCCTCGATCAGCATGATCCGATGCCCGAGCTGATGTTGACGATCTTCAACAAGGACAAAGAAAGTTTCGGTGTGCGGGTGATTCGCTGGCTAGAAAAATGGAGCATTGCGCGCGCTGATCTGGTGATCACCGTCAGCGTCACCTTCAAGCGAATCTTTTCGGGGCGCAGTTGCCCGGCGGAGAAGGTCGGCGTGGTTATGAATACTCCAGATGAGAGCCTTTTTCCCTGTCGTCGAGCGCGCTCCTATCCGGTGCGTCATGCCGGCGATCCGTTCGTGATCATGTATCACGGACTGCTCGAGAGCAGGAACGGCCTGCATGTCGCGGTGGACGCCCTGGCGCGATTTCGTAAGAAATTTCCGAATGCCGAACTCCGAATCTACGGGCGCAGCACACCGTATCTCGAACAGGTGCTGGCCACGGTTCGCGATCTCGGCGTCGACGGCAGCGTTCATTATCTGGGACCGAGGAAGCTTGAAGAACTGGCGCGCGAGATTGAGCAATGCGACGTGGGAGTCGTTCCGAATCCGCGCAACGATTTCACGCAAATCAATACGCCGACTCGGATCCTCGAATATCTGGCTCTCGGCAAACCGGTCATCGCTCCCCGCACCGAGGGGATCACGGATTACTTCGCCGCGGATTCGCTGTTCTTCTTCGATTCCGGCGACACGAAGGATTTCGAGGAGAAACTGGAATATGTGGCGTCTCATCCGGGCGAAGCGGTCGCGACGGCGGAGCGGGGGCAGCAAGTCTATCTGCGGCATACCTGGGAACAGGAGAGAGAGGCGCTGGTGAGCCTGGTGACGCAGCTGATCCACCAGGGCAAGGCGGCCTGAGCCTTTGCCAGGATATCATCGGAGTGGCCGCCCGAGGATCATGCAACGAAGACAAGAGGGGCAGGTTGTCGGGGGCCGACTGTAGTTCCGTCGATTATCATCCCTGTTCAGCCGGCAGCGTTCCCGTCGGCGTGTCAGTCTGAATCGAATGCCTCCGTCTATAGCGCTAATATTGTGGTTCGTCTCCCTGGCGGCTCTGTTGTATTTCGACCCCGCCAATGACGCGAGGCTGTCGCCCGCGTCATGGGTGACGGTTGTCTGGCTGTTCATCGCCGGGACACGATTACCGTCGCAGTGGGTGGGTGGAGCCGGGTCGATGTCGGCAGCGGCGCTCGAGGACGGAAATCCGCTGGACCGGGGTATCTTCATACTCCTGATCCTGCTCTGCGTCGTAATCCTGATCTCAAGGTCATTCAACTGGAACGGCTTCTTCACGAGCAACCTGGCTTTGACGGCCTTTCTGGTCCTGGCACTGGTCAGCGCGTTTTGGTCGGACTTTCCCCTGATCGCCATCAAGCGATGGATTCGCGATTTTGGGACTTACCTGATCGTTCTGGTTGTGCTCTCCGATCCTCGACCGCTCGAGGCGGTGCGCGCGGTCCTTCGCCGGCTGAGTTATCTGCTGATCCCGCTGTCCATTCTGCTCGACAAATATTATCCGGAAGTCAGCAAGCAATACGATCCATGGACCGGCATTGGCTATTACGCCGGAGCCAGCACCAGCAAGAACATGCTTGGGCTCATGTGCCTGGTCAGCGGGCTGTTTTTCTTCTGGGACATCGTAACGCGGTGGCGGGACAGGAAGCAGCGGCGCGCGAAGCGGATCCTGCTGATCGACACAGCGTTTTTCGGGATGACAGTATGGCTGCTGCATACGGCTGAGAGCACGACATCGTATGTCTGCCTGGGGATTGGCTGCATAGTGCTGCTGCTGGCCAACGGTAAGATCTACCGGCGCCATCCGCGGCTGGTGCAGATCCTGATCCCGTCGTTATTCTGCGCTTATCTGATCCTGGACTTTGGGCTGGGCATGAATGGCTCCCTTGCGCAGGCAGTCGGGAAGAACGCGACGCTGAGCGACCGAACCAAAATCTGGGCCTTCCTCCTCAGCATGCATACGAACCCGGTGATTGGCACCGGGTACCAGAGTTTCTGGCTCGGCTGGCGCCTCGACTGGGTGTGGACCAGGTCCGGACTCGGCCATCTCAATGAGGCGCACAATGGCTATCTTGAGGTTTACCTCGAAGAAGGTCTGGTCGGGGTTACGGTGCTCGCGGTTTTTCTGGCGGCAAGCTATTACGGTATCTGCAAGCGATTAAAGAGATCTTCCAGTCTGGCCGTGCTGGGTATGGCGGTATGGATCGCTTTTTTGTTTTACAACATGTCTGAGGCCGCCTTTGAAAGTGGCTTGTTCTACGCGATGTTCCTGCTGGGAGTGGTGACACTTCCGCAGCGCTCCGGAAAGCGAGTCAAGGAGGCCGCTGCATTCGACACCGCGAAAGCAGAAACATTGGTACCCACACTCGCGGCGAAGACGGCAAGCGCGCGAACCACGAAGTGGCTGGCGCGCGGTAACCCACCTGAGATCAGGAACCGTTCATAACTGAGAACCCGGTAGGTTCCGATTGGGCCGGCTGGAGAAAGAACGCGGAGATTATGGATATCTGTGGCAAGGACGGCATGATCGAGGGAAGGCTGGTGCGTATTGCCCGCCTCGATGCGGAAGGGTTCGATTTTGTGGAGGACCCGGAGGCGGCATTGTCCGCTGTCCGGAAGTCCCGATCGCGTGCCGACCTGTTTACGTTTACCCAGAGGCTTTCGAATACCACGCCGCAGTACAGCTATCCGATGGAGTGGGACAACATGGCGGCGCTCCGTGTAACCACCTTCGATGACTGGATGACGAATCAGCTCGATTTCAAGGCCAGGAACAAAGTTCGAAAGGCCGGGAAAAACGGCGTGGTGGTGCGGGAAGTTTCTTTCAACGACGAACTGATCAGGGAGATCTCCGCCATTTACAACGAGTGTCCGATTCGCCAGGGAAAGCCGTTCTGGCATTATGGCAAGGATCTTGAAGCGGTGCGTAGGGTAAACGAGACCTTTCTGGACCGGAGCGTCTTTATCGGCGCCTCGTGTGAGGGCCGGATGATTGGCTTCGTAAAGCTCGTGATGGACGAGGAAGGAAGCCAGGCGGGCCTGATGCAGATTGTTTCGATGGTCGGTCAACGGGACAAGGCGCCGAACAATTCCCTGATTGCCCAGGCAGTGCGATCCTGCGCGGATCGGAAGATTTCGCACCTGTGGTACGCGAAGTTTTCGTATGGCAAGAAGCAGCGGGACAGTCTGGCTGACTTCAAGGCGAACAATGGCTTTACGAAAGTCGACGTTCCCAGGTACTACATCCCTTTGACGGTCGCGGGACGGGTCGCGCTCCGTTTCGGTCTGCATCGTACGGCTGCGGACTGGGTTCCCGAGCCGGTCGCAGCGACGTACAGAAAACTTCGCAACAGCTGGTATGAGACAAGACACCGCGGTTTTGAGAGTGCTTAGCCGTCCCGGGGATGCTCTGCCCTGTGCAGATCCGTTGCCGGGGCAAAATCGGAGAGTGGATGGGGCTTCTCCCTGCCCTACCTCTTCGGCAAACGCTGCAGGCATCAATGAGGCGAACATTGTGTCAGGCGGAAAACACTAGCTATGCCAGGAATTGTGGGATGCATCACGCGCCGGCCGCGGGCATTGGCGGAAGCCGAAGTACGGCGCATGACCGACGCTCTGCTGCATGAGCGTTCGTATGTGTCGGGTACGTGGGCCGAGGAGCCGCTGGGCGTGTACGTGGGATGGGCGGCGCGGAAGGGCTCTTTCTCCGATCGGATGCCGCTGCGAAATGAAGCGGGCGACGTGACGCTGGCGTTTGCCGGCGAGGAGTTTCCGGAGCCGGACGTGGCGCAGCGTCTGAAGGAGCGAGGACACGCCGTCGACCTTGAAGGGCCATCGTACCTGGTGCATCTTTATGAAGAGGATCCGTCCTTTCCAGCAGGCCTGAACGGGAGATTCCACGGCTTGCTGACCGACAGGAACCGTGGCGAGGCCATCCTCTTCAATGATCGCTTCGGGATGCACCGGATCTACTACCACGAGACGAAGGATGCATTCTATTTCGCAGCCGAGGCAAAGGCGATCCTGGCAGTGCGGTCCGAACTGAGGCGGGTGGATTACCAGGGCCTGGGAGAATTTGTTTCCTGTGGCGCAGTGCTCGAGAACAGGACGCTTTTCGAAGGCATCCAGGTGCTGCCTCCCGGTTCGGCATGGAAGTTTCGCAACGGATTCCTCGAGCGGAAGAGCAGCTATTTCGAACCGAGGGAGTGGGAGGATCAGGAAGCCCTCGATCCGGAAGCCTGGTATCAGGAGCTCCGATCGGCATTCACGCGCAACCTTCCGCGGTACTTCGCCGGGCGTGAGCAGATTGGAATGTCGCTGACCGGCGGCCTGGACACGCGGATGGTTCTGGCCTGCCGCGAACCAGCCCCCGGCTCGCTCCCCTGTTACACCTTTGGGAGCATGTTCGGCGAACATGAAGATCTCCGGATCGCGCGGCGCATCGCGGATATTTGCAGTCAGCCGCATCAGGTTCTTACCGCTGGAGAGGAGTTTCTCTCGCAGTTCCGGCATTACGCCGAGCGCGCCGTCTACCTCACCGATGGAGGCGTGGATGTAAGCCGATCTCCCGACCTCTATTTGAACGAGCAGGCGCGGGAGATTGCGCCCGCCAGAATGACGGGCCTCTATGGCGGAGAACTCCTGCGAGGCTTTCGCGCGTTCAAGCCGTCGGAACCTTCTGTGGATTTGTATAGCCCGGAATTCCTTTCCAGCATTCGCCGGACATCAACGACCTATGCAGGACTCCTTGACGGCAACCCGCTCTCTGCTGCCGCCTTCAGGCAAGGGCCCTGGTATCTGTACGGCTCGCTGTCGCTCGAGCAGACGCAGATCACCATGCGGTCTCCCTTCCTGGACAATGACTTCGTCCGAACCGTTTTCCGCTCGCCGGCTTCGGCGCTGGGGAGCGACGATGTTTCGCTGCGGCTGATTGCCGACGGGAATCCCGCTCTGCGGGCCATTCCGACGGATCGGGGTGTAGGCGGCGATCGGGGAAAGATGTTGGGAGGGATTTCCCACGGCTGGCTCGAGTTTCTCTTCAAAGCGGAGTACGCCTACGACATGGGCATGCCGCAATGGCTGGCGCGTATCGATCATGCTTTTTCGGCGCTCCATCTGGAGCGGCTGTTCCTCGGCCGGCACAAGCCTTTTCATTTTCGTGTCTGGTACCGCGACGCTCTGGCCGGATACGTGCGGGAAATGCTGCTCGACGAGCGGGCGCTGTCGAGGCCTTACATCGAGCGCAGGAATCTCGAGACGGTGGTTGAGGGTCACCTCAAAGGAAACCGGAACTTCACGGTCGAACTGCATAAGGTGCTGACCCTCGAACTGGTACACCGCATTTTCCTTGATGGGCAGGACGCCGGGCGGTCGGGAGAATCCCTAGCCTCCGCGGTACCTGCTGCCGCCCTCTGATTTTTCTTGTTTCACTGAGGATTCTGCCATGGAACCAACGTAACCAACCGTGGCCATGATAGACACTTCGGTAACCACAAGCAGATCACTTGCGTACCGAATGTTCTTCGATTAATACATGAATTCAGGCCATTTCCGGCCCAGCGGATGAGAGACCCCAGCTGGGGACTTTGGTGTTCGGCACCGATAGCAAAATCTGGACAAATAGCCTTGGGTAGCGTGATACTCACCTCAACAGTAATCCAAAATACTGGATTCCCCCGAAAGGACGCTCCCCCGTGCTTAAGTGTCTGTACGTCAAAATTTCGCCGCTTGTATTTCTTCTTGCCGTATTTTCCGCGGCAGAAGCGCAGACAACCATCAACGCAGCCTCCTGCAACGTTTCGGACGTGCAGGCGGCCCTGAATAAGATAACGGCCAACGGAACCACCGTGGCCGTCCCAGCCGGCAGTTGCACCTGGACCTCCGGGATCGCCTTTTCCAGTGCGTATACCTTCACACTCCAGGGACAAAGCGTCGCAGCCACGACCAATGCTCAGGGCAATCCCGGAACCTTTGCCGACTCTACGCTGATCATCGACGGACAATCCGGAGGAGGCGGGAACAACCCTGTTATCGGGATCACGCTCACCGGGAGCTCTTCGCAGGTGGTGCGCGTGACGGGTCTGAGCTTTAAGGGCGGTAACGTCGTTTACAACGGCGAGTTGGCCGTGGGCGGCGCGACCGGACAAGCCCGCGTCGACCATAATCACTTCATTAACATCAACGACCTGGCGATATCGATGTACGAGCCCATGACGGGCGTCGCGGATCACAACATATTCGATGTCCCGAACGGAGATGTCTTCAACGGGATTCGGGTTTATAACACCGCAGGCGACGGTTTCGGAGACGCTCCCTGGACGATGCCGCCCGGGCTGGGAACCGGATCCTTTATCTTTTTCGAGAACAATACATTCAACAACGGCTTCATGAACGATTGCGAAGTGGGTGGAGCTTTCGTTGCCCGGTACAACACGTTCAACGCGTTGGCCCCCGATCAGAACCTCGGGATTCAGAGCCACGCTACCGGATCGCAACCGCGAGGAAGAGGATGCCGGGCGTGGGAGGTGTATGAGAACACCGTCGGCGGCGGCGGCGGCTCGATTATTTCCTCAGTAGGATTTCAGACGGCCGGTACCGGCGTGTGGTGGGGGAACACCATCACCAACACAAAAAACGACATTGTGTTCGACGAGGACCGGGACAACTCCAATACCTATCAGCAAAGCTCCCCGCCGAATGGATGGGGCTACTGCGGCTCGGCCCAGTCGGGCACCCTCAGCTCCTGGGACGGCAATACCAGTTCCACCGGATACCCCTGCCTCGACCAGATCGGACGCGGTCAAGGAGACTCGCTCAGCGGTATGTGGCCGCAGGTTCTGGACGCCCTCCATGTTGGTCTCTTCACGGGCGTATGGCCGAATGAGGTTTTGCAGCCGGTTTATATCTGGATGGAGAACTTCAGCGGCACAGGGTCGATCGTCTCGGTCAGCAGTGGAGAAAACAATATCCAGGCCAACCGCGACTACTACGTCCCGGTCTCGCCATTTACCGGCGCAACCGGAACAGGCTACGGCACGTATGCATCGATTCCGACCACCTGCACCACAGGCGTAGCGTACTGGGCTACAGATCAGAACAAGCTCTACACCTGCACCGCTACAAATACGTGGACGGCATATTACACGCCGTACACCTATCCGCATCCGCTGGTCACCGGGACAAGTCCCGCACCGCCGATCTCGCTCTCGGGGACCATTCTCAATAATTGATCATCGTCCGGTCCGGGACAGCCGCAGCGGTTCGCCACTGCGGCTGCCTGGTTCCAGCCTTCAATACCAATCGTTACCGTGAACGGGGACTGGCGGTCGAAGTCCCCGTTCACCGGTTTACGGGCGTCGATACTGCCTGTTCGCGACCAGATCGCTCGATCTGGGAGAACCTCTGCACGCCTCATCTGTTCATCGCAACCCTGCAGGCGGGATCTGCCACGGGAGCGATGAACTGAACGAGGCGCTTCGTTGTAGTTTGAGAATAATAGGAAAGCTCCGCCACGTGCTGCCATGAAGCCACTCGTATCGATTCTGATTCCCGCTTATAACGCCGAACAGTGGGTTGCCGACGCTGTTCATTCCGCCACCGGCCAAACCTGGCCGCATAAAGAAATCATCGTTGTCGACGATGGATCCCGGGATGGGACCTTTGCAGCTGCGCAACGGCTGGCTTCTCCCCAGGTCAAGGTCGTGACGGTGCCGAACCAGGGCGCTGCGTCAGCCCGAAACCATGCTTTGCAGCTCAGTCAGGGGGACTACATCCAGTTTCTGGATGCCGATGACCTGCTGGCTCCGGACAAGATCGAGAAACAGCTCGGCGCCCTGCGGGAAGGCGAGAGCAGGCGGATTCTTCTTTCCTCGGCATGGTCTCCGTTTTACTTCAGGACCCGCAAGGCCCGATACGTTCAAAGCCTTCTCTGTCAGGATCTGTCTCCTGTCGAGTGGCTTCTGGCAAAATTGGGACACAATCTGCACATGCAGACCGCGACCTGGTTGACAAGCCGGGAACTGGCCGAGGCGGCAGGACCGTGGGATACACGGCTACTGAGCGATGACGACGGCGAATATTTCGCCCGCGTGCTTCTGCAATCCGAGGGCACGCGATTCGTGCCCAATACCGGCGTGCTTTACAGAGTGACAACCACAAGCCGGCTGAGCTACGTCGGCGACGACAGGAAGAAAAACGCATTGTTGCTTTCGATGAAATTACACCTGCAGTACATTCGATCGCTCGAGGACAGCGCACGCGTGCGCAGAGCCTGTCTGGCGTACCTGCAGACCTGGTATCTGAGTTTTTATCCCGAGCGTCCGGACATCGTCGCTGAGCTGCAAAGCATGGCCGGGCTGATGAACCAACACCTGGAAGAGCCGCGCCTGCGCTGGAAATACGCCTGGATGAAACCGATCCTGGGGTGGAAAGCCGCGAAATGGTCGCAGGCCGTGCTTCCCCAGCTCAAAGCATCGTTCATCAGGCAATGCGACAAAACGCTGTACCAGCTGGAAACGGCTCGACGGGGCACAACTCCCCAAATCGGAATATCCTGATCCGCCGCAACAGACTCAGGGCCACACGAGGACCGCACTTGCACACGGATCACGATTCCGACAACGGACAACGGGGACGCAGCGGACTAACTGACCGCACGCCGTCCGGCGCGCCGGAACAGATCGCGGTTGCCGTGCTCACCGGAGGCGGCGACCGGCCCTATGTATTCGGATTGACGAAGTCGCTTACGCCGCGCGGGGTCACGCTGGATTTGATTGCCAGCGACGAGCTTGACCTCCCGGAATTCCGCGGCCAGCCCGGTGTGCGCTTTCTCAATCTGCGGGGCAGTACCCGAAGTGATGCTCCTGCCTCGAAGAAAATGCTTCGCATCCTGAAATACTATGCGCGCCTCATGGGGTACGCCGCAACAGCCCGGCCGAAGATATTTCATATTCTGTGGAATAACAAATTTGAAAGCTTCGATCGCATCGTGCTGATGCTGTATTACAAACTGCTCGGGAAAAAGATTGTTTTCACGGCACATAATGTGAATGCGGGCCGACGGGACTCGCGCGATACTCTCCTGAATCGCCTCACGCTGCGCGCCCAGTATCGCCTTTCCGATCATATCTTCGTTCACACCGAAAGCATGAAGCGCGAGATCGTTGCTGAGTTTGGCGTGCGGGAAGATCGAGTGGGAGTCATCCCATTCGGCATCAACAATTCCGTTCCCAGCACCAGTCTTACGGCCGACGATGCAAAGCGTAAGCTGGGGCTTCGCAGCGGCGATAAGGCGATTCTCTTTTTCGGCAGAATCACGCCCTACAAGGGGCTTGAACAGCTGATTACTTCGTTCCGGCAAGTGGCTACGCGTTCTAGCGACTACCGCCTGATCATCGCCGGACGGCCGGACCGCTGCGAGCAATACTGGAACGCGATCCGGGAAGAGATCAGCGGAGAAGTACAGCGTGGGGAGATCATCCTCCATGCCAGCTTCATTCCTGACAGCGAGACTGAGGTCTATTTCAAGGCTGCCGATGCATTGATCCTGCCGTACCGGCATATCTATCAGAGCGGAGTCCTGTTCCTCGGACATAGTTTTGGCCTCCCGGTGCTGGCAGCCGACGTGGGATCGCTGAAAGACGACATCGTCGACGGCAGGACGGGTTATCTGTTCAGGCCGGATGATCCGGATGATCTGGCGAAGACGATCGAGCGATACTTCGCAAGCGATTTATATGCGAACCTCAGCCGCCGCCGGCAGGACATCCATGATTATTCGGCCGCGCGCCACTCATGGGACGTGGTGAGTCAGACTACGATGAAGGTGTATGCCCGTTTGCTGCGAATGCCAAGCCCGGAGTATTCCCGGAGCCCCGATGCGTCGAGCACTTCACTCGATGTGAAGGCCCCTTCGTAAGAAGGAATGATCTGTTGTGAAAGGACCAGGAGTGATCGTTGATTTGAGGATCCGTCGAGGGCTGGCTCACCGGCGTTGGTTCGCGCGCGTCTGTGAGGTGCACCATTCGCGGCCAGAGTGTTCGTATGCCGCGGAATAGGACGGCGCTGGTCACGGGCGCAGAGGGCTTTATCGGCTCTCACCTGGTGAGATTTCTTCAGGGAGAAGGCTGGGATGTCATTGGCAGTTACCGGCTGCATAGTTCTAAGTCGTTCCCGGAAGCGAAGAACCTTCGCTTTGTCCAGTGCGACTTGTCGAATGGACAGCGCGTAACACGACTTTTCGACGAGCATCAACCGACCCATGTCTTCCATCTGGGAGCTCAGAGTCTGCCGACCTTGTCCTGGACTGACCCGGTGGAAACTTTCAATGCGAACGTGATGGGCTCGTTGTACCTTCTGGAGGCGGCACGGCACATGAAGCGTCCGCCCGTCGTTGTGTCGGCGTGTTCCAGTGCGGAATACGGAAACGTTCCGCCATCAGCTATACCCGTCAAGGAAGATCAGCCCCTTCAGCCTCTCCATCCGTACGGCATCAGCAAAGTATGTCTCGATCTGCTGGCCAGGGAATATTTCCTGGATTTTAAGGTGCCGACCGTCAACATTCGGCTGTTCAACACTACGGGTCCCGGCAAAACGAGCGACGCTCCCTCGGATTTCGTGAGACAACTCGTGCGGATTAAAAAAGGTCTACAGAAGCCCGTGATCGAAGTGGGAAATCTGAAGCCGCGACGGGCGTTCCTGGATGTGAACGATACGGTACGAGGGTTTTACCTTGCCGCGTTGAAAGGCAAACATGGCGAAGCTTATAACCTTTGCGCGTCGAGGACCTGGGAGATTGGTGAGATGCTAGGGATGGCGATGCGCCGGTCGGGAGTGAAGGCGGAAATACGGATAGCCAAACGGCTGCTGCGACCTTCCGACGAGAAAGTCATTTTTGGAGATACAAAAAAGATTCGCCGGGATACTGGCTGGAAGCCGCTGCGAACGCTCGATCAGACAATAGCGTCGATGCTGAGCTACTGGGAAAGTGCGCTATAGCTGCTTTTGATGGAGCCCGGACGGGCAGGATCAGGTTAAATACATGATAATTACAAGCACTCCTCTTCGTATTTCATTCTTCGGTGGTGGTACTGACTATCCGGTCTGGTATCGGGAGTACGGCGGCTCAGTACTGTCAACCGCGATCGACAAGCGTTGTTACATCACTTGCCGGCGGTTACCGCCCTTTTTTGAATTCCACAGCCGCGTTTCCTACTCAAAGGTTGAAAACGTCGCCAGCAACAGTGCGATCGAGCACCCTTCCGTCCGCGGTTGTCTGCAATATCTGGGGATGGACGAAGGTGTCGAAATCCATCACGTCGCGGACTTGCCCGCCCGCACCGGCCTCGGCACGAGTTCGGCATTCACGGTGGGGCTTCTGCTTGCTCTTAACGCGCTCAAAAATCAGATGCGCGATAAGCACACGCTTGCCAGGGAGGCCATCCATGTCGAGCAGGACGTGTTGGGCGAGGCGGTCGGTGCACAGGATCAGGTGAGCGCCGCGTATGGAGGCCTGAACCGGATCAATTTCTGCCAGAATGACTCTATCGACGTGAAGCCGATTCTGCTTTCACAAAGCAGATTGGCGGAACTTGAGCAGAACCTGGCCCTCTTTTTTACGGGTTTCTCCCGTACCGCATCGGAAATTGCTCAGGAACAACTGCGGGTGACCCCGAACAAAAAGCAGGAGCTCAACGCGATGCTCGAGCTGGTCGACGAAGGCGAGGCGATTCTTGCGAATCCGAAACGCCCCATCGACGAGTTCGGCCGGCTCTTACATCAGGGTTGGCAGCTTAAACGGTCGCTGACGAACAAGATATCGAATGCCAGCATTGACGAGATCTACCAGGCGGGGATGAGCGCCGGCGCGGTGGGAGGCAAGCTGCTGGGCGCCGGTGGAGGCGGGTTTATGTTGTTCTGCGTTCCACCCGAGCGGCGAGAAGCGTTGAAGGCACGATTGAACAACCTTTTGTGCGTTCCATTTTCTTTCTCCAACCGGGGCAGTCATATCATCGTGTATGAGCCGGAAGAGGTCTACGATAAGGAACTCGCGACTCATCGTGGTGCGATCTATGGGTCCGAAGCGCCAGCCGCCGGCATTGGGACTGCGGCTGCCAGCAACGGGCTGCTGGACCACCCCGTTGAGGTGAAGTAATGAACCGCAGCGGTCTGCCGTATGTTCTCATTACTCCCGCTCGCAATGAGGCGACGTTTATTGAGACGACGATTGAATCCGTGATTCATCAAACGGTATTGCCGGAGCGCTGGGTGATCGTGAATGACGGATCGACGGACGATACATCGGCGCGCGTCAAACCGTATCTGGCGGCTTACCCGTGGATCGAACTGGTTGACCTGCCCGTTCGCAGGGAGCGGCATTTCGCGGCCAAAGTGAGCGCGTTCAATGCCGGTCAGGAACGCCTGAAGGGGCTGGACTACGAAATTATCGGCAATCTGGACGGTGATGTCTCGTTCGATAACGATCATCTTGAGTTCCTGCTCACCGAGTTCAGCAAGGACTCGCGTCTGGGCGTGGCGGGTACCGTCTTCAGGGAAGACGGCTACAGTTCGGAGACCGACAGCTTTGAAGGGCAGAGCCATGTGGCGGGGCAGTGCCAGCTCTTCCGTCGCCAGTGCTTCGAGGAGATTGGCGGCTATCGTGCCAACAAAGCGGGCGGCATCGACTGGATGGCCTCCACAACGGCGCGCATGATTGGCTGGAAAACCCGATCGTTTCGTGAAAAGTCGTTCTTTCACCACCGGAAAATGGGAACAGCCGAGCGCGGCCAGCTGGCGTCAAGCTTCTCTTATGGCGAGAAGGATTACTATCTGGGCGGCCATCCTGTATGGGAGATCTTCCGCGTAGCCTGGAGAATGACCAAGAAGCCCTATCTGGTGGATGGCGTCGCACTGGGTCTCGGATATCTGTGGGCTCTTCTGCGCCGGGCCAAACGTCCGGTTTCAGATGAACTCATGCGGTTCCACCGTAAGGAGCAGATGCGGAAGCTGAAAAGTATCCTGAGCTCCGTGATTACGATGAAACGCTTCAACCGCTTCGAGACGAAGCCCAGCTGACATCGATGGTGATGAGATCACAATGCTAGCCGCTGATATCGAAACAACCCGTGCGACTCCGGCTGAACTCGACCGGACAAAAACGGCCGTCCTGCGATTTGTCGCGTGGCTCGATGGCTACGGAGAAGAGTCGTACGATCATCAGAGCTTTTACGCGAGCGATCTGGGCAGGAAGGCGAAGGCCCTTTATTACCGGCGTCCTCTGCTGGGCAAGGTTGCGGTCGCGCCGATGATCCTGGCTGAAGCGTTCGTCCCGCGCGCCCGGCAGCTGTTCTGGAAACCGCAGAGGCTGCCCATCGCCGACGCGCATTACGCCATGGGGTTTGCATTCCTGTCAACGTTTCTGAACGATGAACAGTACTATCGCCGCGCTGTTCACTTTCTCGAAGTTCTGGAAAAAACGCGGTGCCCGGGTTATGACCACTACTGCTGGGGGTATCCGTTCAACTGGGAGACGCGGCGTGGGACGATGCCGGAGGGAACGCCGCTGGTCACAACCGTCCCTTACGTCTACGAGGCGTTCCTTCAGGTTTATCAGATCGACCGTGACCAGCGATGGCGGGAGGTCATGCGTTCAATTGCCGAGCACGTCTACGGCGATTATCATGACTACCCTGTTTCAGAGACTGCCTCCAGTTGTTCTTATAATCCCGATCCGGAAGAGCGGGGAGGGGTGATCAACGCGAGCGCCTACCGAGCCTTTGTCCTGACCAGGGCCGCTGCGGATTTCTCCGACGATCGTTATCGGTCTGCCGCTCGGAGAAATCTGAATTTCGTGCTTGAGTCGCAGAACGACGACGGTTCCTGGTACTACTCTGTCGATGGCGAAAGAGACTTTATCGATCACTTTCACACCTGTTTTGTTCTCAAGGCGCTGGCGAAGATCGAGGCTCTCACGGTAGATCCACGAATTACGCGGGCGATTGAACGGGGCGTCGACTACTACGTCAAGAATTTATTCGATGAAGAAGGCATGCCGAGGCCGTTCTCGCGCCGACCGCGTTTAACGGTCTACCGCAACGAACTGTACGACTACGCCGAGTGCATTAATCTGGCGGTCCTGCTGCGCGGCAGGTTTCCCGCTCTGGATGAAGTTCTGGCCCATGTCATCGACCTTGGCGATTGGCAAAAGCCGGATGGATCCTTCCGAGCCCGCAAGCTTCTTTTGGGATGGGATAATACACCGATGCATCGCTGGGCGCAGTCGCAGATGTTCAGAAGCCTCTGCTTCTTTCTCGATGCGAGCCAGAGCGACCTGCAGACAACCTTGTCGACGAGTAACTAAGAGTCCCTATGTGCGGAATCTGTGGCCAATATAACTATCTGGACGGAGCGCCCGTCTCTCGCCAGGACATCGAGGGGATGGCGGATAGTATCGCGCACCGCGGTCCTGACGACGAAGGGTACTTCATTGCAGGGTCAGTGGGTCTTGGGTTTCGTCGTCTGTCGATCATCGATCTCGAGGGCGGACATCAGCCGATGTCCGATGAAGAGAAGTCCGTGTGGGTTGTTTTTAACGGCGAAATCTACAATTTCCCCGAAGTCAAAAGGGAGCTGGAGAGCTACGGGCACCGATTCCGGACCAGGTCAGATACCGAAGTCATCGTCCACGGCTACAAGCAGTGGGGCGATGACGTCTTCAATCATCTCAACGGGATGTTCGGCCTGGCGATCTGGGATGTTCGGAAGCAGAGGCTGGTCCTCGCGCGGGATCCATTCGGAATCAAGCTGATCTATTACAGCCTGAAGAACGGGCAACTGCATTTCGGCTCGGAAATCCGCGCGGTGCGGAGCGGGGCCGATGAACCGGCCGAGGTCGATCCGAATTCACTGAACCTGTTTCTCCGGTATCGTTTCACTCCATCGCCGCGTACGATCTTTGACGGGATTCAGAAGCTTGCTGCGGGCACGATGCTGGTATGCGAGAACGGGACGGCTTCGGTGCGCCGTTGGTATGGGAATCGGCCGGTGCCGTTTTCGCCGCCGAAGTCGGTTGGGCAAGCGCGCGAGGAGCTGGCCGAACTCTACCGGCAGGCGATGAAGAGACATCTGCTCAGTGATGTGCCGGTCGGGCTGTTGTTGAGCGGCGGCGTGGATTCGGGGCTGCTGCTGGCCCTGATGAATCTCTACGGGGAGTCATGGCAAACCTACACCGTAGGCTACGGCACGAGTTTCAGCGACGACGAGTTAGCCGACGCTGCCGACACCGCCAGGAGATTTGGCGCGCGGCATACCAGCGTGATGCTGGACAGGAAGAGCTTTGAAGAAGCGTTGCCGGCGATCGTTGCGCAGCTGGAGGAGCCGATCGCGTCTTCGTCGATTGTTCCAATGTATTTTGTATGCAAGCGGGCCCGCGAAGATGTGAAGGTTGCGTTGATCGGGCAAGGCCCCGACGAGCTCTTTGGGGGCTATCGCCGCCACCTTGGCATTCAGTATGGATCGTATTGGCGCGCGCTACCGGCGTGGATGCGCGCTCCGCTGGTTCGGGCGATCATGGCGCTGCCACGCAATGAGGCTCTGAAGAGAGGCGTTCACTCCCTCGGCTCCGGGGATCGGATCCAGAAGTATCAGCAGGTATTATCTCTGCTGCCCGGGGATGAGATTGACGCGCTGTTTCATGACGGCTTGCTCGATCGGGACGCGGGCAATGAGCTGCTCGAATGCTGGAAGGATCTGTTGCCGCTGATGAGCGAGACGGATGAGCTGGGCGGTTTCCAGTTCCTCGAAATGAGATCGACTCTTCCCGACGAGCTGCTGATGTACGGCGATAAGCTCTCGATGGCCCACGGCCTCGAGGGGCGGGTGCCTTATCTGGACAAAGAAGTCGTCGAATATGTTGAGAGATTGCCGGCCAGGTTCAAGGTGCATTTCGGGACGCGAAAATGGCTGCATCGCAAGGTAGCCGGGGAATTTCTTCCCCGGGAGGTCCTCACCAGAAAGAAACGCGGCTTCGCGGTGAACGTTGTGGACGAGTGGTTTCGCGGATCGATGACCGCGGGAATGACGGATATTGTGATGAACAGCGATTCGCTGCTTTATCGCTATCTGAGGCCATCGGCGGTGCAGCGCATCTTCCTGGAGCATCAGTCAGGTCAGAATGACTATCACAAGATATTATTCAGCCTGATGGTTTTCGAGGAATGGCTTCGGGTTCAGCTCTCTTCCGATGTTGGTGTGGGAATGGCGCGCACATAATATGGAAGTATGCTTTTCCAGGAAACTACGATCGGCGGAGTATTCGAGGTTCAGCTGGAGCGCAAGGCGGACGAGCGTGGATTCTTCGCGCGTTCGTGGTGCAGGGAGGAATTCGAACGTGCGGGTTTGAATCCCAGGCTGGCGCAGTGCAGTATTTCGTATAACCCCCGCAGGGGCACGCTGCGGGGAATGCACTACCAGGTGGCTCCTTACGCAGAGGCAAAGCTGGTGCGCTGCACCAGCGGCGCGATCTACGATGTTGTGATCGATCTGCGCGTTCAGTCGCCGACCTACAGGCACTGGGCAGGGTTCACGCTGACGGCTGAGAATCGAGACATGGTTTACATCCCGGAAGGGTGCGCGCACGGTTTTCTGACTCTGGAAGACGAGAGCGAGATTTTCTATCAGATCTCGGAGTTTTACAGTGCCGAATCGGCCCGGGGTGTGCGCTGGGATGACCCGGCGTTCGGGATCGTATGGCCGGAGAAGCCGCAGATGATGTCCGACCGCGACCGCACATATCCCGACTTCAAATATGCGTGACTTCAAATCTGACTTCGAAATTACGGACTTCGGAATTACGGGCTCTGCATGAGACAGCGGCTGTTCGCGGATTTCGAAGAAAGAGATCAGGCGGAGTTGGGCGAAAAGCTTCACAGCTTTGCCCGCGAGCTGTATCCGATCTGCCGCAGCATTACCGGAGCCGGAATTCGGGAGACGCTGGAGCGTATCGGGAAGCGCATTCCCGTGAAAGTCTCGAACGTGCCCACTGGCACCGCAGTCTTCGACTGGACGGTGCCCAGAGAATGGAACATTCGAGATGCCTATATTAAGGATGCGCGCGGACACCGCGTGGTCGATTTTCAGCAGCTCAATCTGCGCGTCGTCAATTACAGCGTCCCCGTCCGCGCCACATTGTCGTTGAGTGAGCTGCATCCGCACCTGCATTCTCTTCCCGATCACCCAGACTGGATTCCTTATCGCACCTCCTACTACCGGGAGGATTGGGGGTTTTGTCTTTCCCATAACGAGAGGGTCGCGCTCGAGGACGGCGATTATAAGGTATGTATCGATTCGTCGCTCGAAGATGGAAACCTGACCTATGGCGAATGCTATCTGCCAGGTCGCTCGAGCGAGGAAGTCCTCATTTCGTGCCACGCCTGCCATCCCTCATTGGCGAACGATAATCTTTCCGGGCTGACAGTCGCCACCGCGATGGCGGAATTCCTTCAGGGGCGCGATCTGCGTTACTCGTATCGGTTCCTCTTCGTTCCGGGAACCATCGGCGCGATTACATGGCTGGCGCAGAACCGTGAGAATGCCGGCCGGATACGCCACGGCATGGTTCTGGCGGGAGTGGGTGACCCAGGGGGTTTCCACTACAAGAAGAGCCGCCGCGGAGACACGGAAATCGATCGCGGCGCAACGCAGGTTCTGAAACACAGTGGGGAAGCGTGGGAGACCCTCGACTTCTCGCCCTACGGCTATGACGAGCGGCAATATTGCTCACCGGGTTTCAATCTTGCTGTTGGTTGTCTTATGAGGAGCGTCTGGGGGACCTTTCCGGAGTACCATACTTCCGCCGACAATCTTGATTTCATTCGCCCTGCGCAGTTGGCGGGATCTCTTCGGGTCTGCATCGGCATTGCGGATGTGCTGGAAAACAACCGGCGATATCGCAATCTGAATCCATATTGCGAACCTCAACTGGGAAAGCGGAATCTCTATCGGTCCACGGGCGGGGGCTCGATCGGGACCGAGATCAACGCCCGCCTGTGGGTCCTCAATCTGTCGGATGGAGAGAATTCGCTTCTGGAAATCGCGGAGCGATCCGGCCTGCCGTTCCCGACGATCGCCGATGCGGCAGAGCTGCTGCTGGACGGCGGGTTGCTGGCTCCCCTTCCGGAGAATGAGTCGTAAGAGGCATTGCGGAAAAAAGGGAAACTGCGGCTCGTCGCGCTCTCCCCGAATATGAAGCTTCCGTAACATAATCGCGTTACTTCGACTGAACCAGGCGGGTCATTGCAACGTGGAAAATGAATGCTAGCATCGGAGCTGATCGCAGCACCAGTGGTTCTCCGCGCACTCGTTCGTGCTGGAGTGTAGCGAGGACTGCTTACCAATCATCAGTACGCTTAATGCGCTTCCCAGTCCTCGCGGGGCCTACCCTTGCGAGCAAAAGCGCGAAGTTGTTTCGAACCAGGGAGTCACATGAAAGTTCTGCTCACAGGTCATAAGGGCTACATCGGCGCCGTTGCAGGCCCAATTCTGCAGTCGGCTGGTCATGAAGTGGTCGGCCTCGATACCGATCTTTTCGCAGGATGCGATTTCGGTAAGGGACCTCAGCCGATTCCGGAAATTCGCAGAGATCTCCGCGAGATCTCAAAGGCGGATCTGCAGGGTTTCGATGCGGTCGTGCATCTGGCTGCTCTTTCGAACGATCCGCTGGGCAATCTCGATGCGCACCTTACCTACGACATTAATCATCACGCATCCGTGACGCTGGCAAAGCTCGCGAAAGAAGCGGGCGTGACTCGCTTCGTGTTTGCGTCTTCCTGCAGCACCTACGGTTCTGCCGGCGACGACTTCCTGACGGAAACGGCGTCGCTCCACCCGGTGACGGCCTATGGCGAATCAAAGGTTTTCGTCGAGCAGGCCCTTGGCCTTCTGGCCACCGACAACTTCAGCCCAACCTCGATGAGAAACGCAACCGCCTATGGAGTGTCCCCGCGGCAGCGCCTGGACATTGTGTTGAACGATCTGGTGGCTTCCGCTTTCACCAGCGGCCGCGTTTTCATCAAGAGTGACGGTACTCCCTGGCGCCCGATCGTCCACATCCGGGATATCATCGCAGCCGCGGTCGCGGTCCTCGATGCCCCCCGGGAAGCCATTCACAACGAAGTCTTCAATGTAGGCCGCAATGAAGAAAACTTCCGCATCCGGGAACTCGCCGATATCGTTGCCGAAGTCGTTCCTGGCTGCCGTATTGAATACGCTTTAGGGGGAGGCCCGGACCTTCGCTGCTATCGCGTCAACTTCGATAAGATCAACCGCGTGCTTCCCGCATTCCGGCCGCAATGGACCGCGCGCAAGGGCGCGCAGGAGCTGTTCGCCGCCTATCGCAGTGCAGGGCTGACCGGTGCCGATGTCGAGCAGGGGCGCTACATCCGGCTCAGCGAGATTCGCAGATTGCAGCAGGCCGGCCGGCTGAACAACGTACTCCATTGGACCGGCAAGCATGCCGAAACCGCCGTCGGCGTATGAAAAGGAGTTGGAACCGGAAATGACTACGACCTCAGTTCTTCAGGAAGTTGATGTGCAGAAAGCGTCCGGCGTGTGTCACTTTTGCGGCGCCGGCATCGAGCAGACGTTCGTCGATCTGGGAATGTCGCCATTGTGCGAGAGCTATCTTTCGTCCGCCGATCTGAATCGCGGCGAAACCTTTTACCCTCTCCATGTATACGTGTGCGGGAAGTGTTTCCTGGTCCAGCTGGAAGAATACGAAAGCGCCGAAAATATCTTCAGCGACTACGCCTATTTTTCCTCGTTTTCGGACTCATGGCTGAAGCATGCCGATACGTACTGCGGCAACATGAAGTCGCGCTTCGGCCTCGACGAGAAAAGCTTTGTCGTCGAAGTGGCAAGCAACGACGGCTATCTCCTGCAATATTTTGTTCAGCGGAATGTTCCCGTGCTCGGCATCGAGCCCGCCGCCAATGTAGCCAAAGTGGCTGTCGAGAAGGGTGTTCCTACCCTGGTTCGGTTCTTTGGCACGGAACTGGCAAGCGAGCTGGCGGAGCAGGGTCGAAGCGCGGATCTGGTGCTTGGCAACAACGTCCTGGCGCAGGTACCCAACCTGAATGACTTTGTCGAAGGCCTGAAGATACTGTTGAAGCCAGAAGGCGTTCTCACCCTCGAATTTCCTCACCTGCTGAAGCTGATCGAGCATAACGAATTCGACACCATCTACCATGAGCACTTCTCCTATTTTTCCCTGTTCACGACGGTGAAGATCATGGAGGCACATGGTCTGAAGGTGTTCGATGTCGAAGAGCTTGCGTCACACGGGGGCTCGCTCCGCGTTTTTATGTGCCGGAAAGAGGCGAAGACGCATCCGGTTGAGCCGAATGTGGCGAAAGTAATTGCCGACGAGAAGGCAGCCGGCCTATGCGATCTCAGGGGCTATACGACGTTTGCCCGCCAGGTGAAGGAAACCAAGCTGGCGCTGCTCGAGGTGCTGATTGCCGCCGCGCGTGAAGGTAAAAGGGTGGCAGCGTACGGCGCGCCCGGGAAGAGCGCAACGCTGCTGAATTATTGCGGTATCGGCAAGGACTACATCGAATTTACGGTGGACCGCAGCCCCTACAAGCAGGGTCGGTTCTTACCCGGCACTCACATTCCGATTTATCACCCGGACCGCATCCGCGAGATGAAGCCGGATTACGTGGTGATCTTGCCCTGGAATCTGCAAAGTGAAATCATGAAACAACTGCAGTACATCGGCGAGTGGGGCGGCCAGTTTATCGTGCCTATACCCAAGGCAGTTATTCTCCCCGCGGAGAGGAGCTAGCCCGGCTATGAAGGTAGTCTTATTTTGCGGCGGAGCCGGCATGCGGCTTCGTGGATACGCGGACGACGTTCCTAAACCGATGGTCACGATCGGCACCCGGCCGATCCTCTGGCACATCATGAAGTACTATGCGCATTTCGGGCATAAGGACTTCGTGCTCTGTCTGGGGTATAAGGGAAACGTCATCAAGGATTATTTCCTGCACTACGATGAATCTGTGTCGAACGATTTCGTGTGGTCTCGCGGAGGCCAGAATATTCATTACATCAACCGCGATATCGATGACTGGACGATCACGTTTGTGGAGACCGGCGCCACCTCCAACATCGGTCAGCGCCTGAAGGCCGTCGAGCCCTACGTGCAGGGCGAAGAGATGTTTCTCGCCAATTATGGAGATGGGCTGAGCGATGTTCCGTTGCCCGCTATGCTCGACGTATTCCGTGAGAGCAACGCTGTCGCTTCTTTGCTGCTGGTGCAGCCGACCTCGAGCTTTGACATCGTTTACTCGGGTGCAGAGGGAATGGTGAAGGAAATCTGCCCACTGACCCGCAGCGATATCTGGATCAACGGCGGTTTCTTCGCTATGCGAGGCGAAATTTTCCGCTATATTCAGCCCGGCGAGGAACTGGTGCGGGAGCCGTTCCAGCGCCTGATTGAGAAGCGGGCTCTGCTGGCCCACAAATACAACGGATTCTGGCAGTGCATGGACACTTTCAAGGACAAACAGCATCTGGAAGAACTAAATCAAGGCTCGGCGCCGTGGAAAGTCTGGAATCATACACAGTCCACCGCCGACTGCTCGGTGCTGGCGTCTTCGCCCGTATGATGCCCCTGCAGTTACAGACGAAAGGCGCTCGCCTGAAGGTTCTGTGCCTGGGAGCACACTCCGACGACATTGAGATTGGATGTGGTGGAGCGATCCTGCGCATTGCCGAGCAATACCCGGACTGCGAATTTCACTGGGTCGTCTTCAACGCGATCGGCCAGCGGGAGAGCGAAGCCCGGCGAGCGGCAGCGTTGTTTGCCGGTGCCCGTCTCAAAGGACCACTGCTGAAGACCTTTGAGGATGGGTTCATGCCCTTCGTGGGCAGCGAGGTGAAAGCCGTGTTTGAAAACGAGCTGAAGCAGCTTTCTCCCGACCTCGTGTTCACGCACAATGGCAACGATGCTCATCAGGACCACCGCCTGATTTGCCAACTTACCTGGAATACCTTCCGAGAGCACTTCATTCTGGAGTATGAAATTCCAAAATACGATGGGGATATGGGCCGGCCGAGCGTCTTTGTGCCTCTCGAAAAAGAACTCTGCCAAAAGAAGGTGGATTATCTGATGGATGCCTTCCAGTCGCAACAGAAGAAGCGCTGGTTTCAGCCGGATACGTTCTTTTCCCTGATGCGATTGCGGGGTATGGAGTGCGCTGCTCCCAGTGGTTATGCCGAGGCGTTTTACTGCCGTAAGTTGGTCATGTAGGTGCGGCAGAGGCGGCCGATACTACGCCGGCACCGTGGGGAGCGATGGAACACCTGAAGGAAAAAACAATTCGGGGCGGTGTTGCGAGACTCTTTGCGCAGGGAACGAACTTCTTCCTGCGCATCGGATCGCTCATGATCCTGGCGCGACTGCTGAGTCCGGCAGACTTCGGGTTAGTGGGTATGGTCATGGCTTTTACGGGAGCCCTGACTTTGTTTCGCGACTTCGGACTTTCGGCGGCAGCGGTTCAGCGAGCCAATGTGACCGAGGAGCAGCTCTCAACATTATTCTGGATCAACCTGTTTGTAGGCGTCGTTCTCGGGCTGCTGGCGATTGTATGTGCCCCGGCCATCGCCGCTTTTTATCACGAGCCGAGGCTGGTCGCAGTTACAGCCGTCCTGGCGCTGGCGTTCCTTTTCAACGCCGCGGGCGTGCAGCATTCGGCAATGCTGCAGCGGGAAATGCGATTTACGGCGCTGGCGGTCATCAACACGGTGGCACTGGCCATCGGAACCGCAATCGCGATCTGGGGCGCAAAAGCAGGCTATGGCTACTGGGCGCTCGTGGTGATGACAGTGGCGACCCCGTTCGTCAGCACCATCGGGTTCTGGCTGACGACGTGGTGGGTTCCGGGGCTGCCGCAGAGGCGGGCCGGCATCCGGTCGATGATGCATTTTGGCGGAACGGTCACGCTGAATGGCCTTGTAGTTTATATAGCCACTAACTTCGAGAAAGTTCTGCTGGGGAGGTTCTGGGGAGTTGACGTACTCGGAATGTACGGACGGGCCTATCAGCTGATTAACATTCCCACGGACAATCTGAACTTCGCTGCCGGTGAAGTGGCGTTTTCGGCCTTGTCGAGGCTGCAGCACGATCCAACACGACTCAAAAGCTACTTCCTCAAGGGTTACTCGGTCGTTGTGGCCATGACGGTGCCGATTACCATCGCGTGCGCGCTCTTCGCGGACGATATCATCCGGGTTGCCCTCGGCCCGAAATGGGCTGGGGCGGTACCTATCTTCCGGTTGCTGTCTCCAACCATCCTGGTATTTGCCATCGCAAATCCGCTGGGCTGGCTTCTTTCCTCGCTGGGGCTCGTCGGACGCGGCCTGAAAATGAGCATGGTCATTGCCCCGGCTATGATTGCCAGTTATCTGATCGCCGTTCCGCACGGCCCCCGTGCGGTTGCATCGGCCTACTCTGCTGTCATGCTGCTCTGGGTCATTCCAGTGATCGCATGGTCAGTACATGGCACAGTGATTGCGTTCGGCGATATTGTGCGGGCTGCGAGCCGGCCGCTGATCTCATGCCTGGTTGCCGCAGTTATCGCTTTCGGCGTGCGATCGGCATGCGGACCGTTGTTCTCCCCCCTGGGGCGGCTGACCCTCGAAACCACGACTTTGTTTGTTGCATTTGCCGGGCTGCTTTTGTTCGTCGCGGGGCAGAGGACACTTTATCTGGATATTCTTCGCGGCCTGCGGCGGCCTCGGGAAACAGCTGTCACGTAACTGTGTGGGTTGGTAATGCATAACCAGCCGAAAGACCAGGCGGAAGAGAGGATCGGGCTTTGACCACGAAGTCGGAAACAGGGGCACTCGAAAAGTATGTCGGCAGGCCATTTTTGTCGGTGAATGAGCGCGTGTGGAAGCGTCTGCCCAAATCGGCAGCGGCGACTGCGCCTTATCACGCGTATGGAACGTTTCTGCACTCTCTCGTATGCCAGTACTCGGACCGGAACCAGTATCACGGCACGTTCTTCCTTCGGAATCGTCCGGAGTTGCAGCTGTTGAGTAAGCTCGGGGCTGAGAAAGCGAAGGCGGGCGCGCTGGAGATCGCGGTGCTGGGCTGCAGCAATGGGGCCGAGGTTTATTCGATCGTATGGACCATTCGCAAGGAGCATCCGGACCTGAAGATCTCGGTGTATGCAGCGGATATTTCGCCCGACATTCTGGAGATTGCCAAGCGCGGCGTCTACTCGCTGAAGGCCAACGATCTGATGGATTCGGCGATTTTCGAACGTCTCTCCGAAGAAGAGATGCAGGCGATGTTCGATGTGCAGGATGGCCGCGTAACTGTCAAGCCCTGGATCAGGGAAGGTATCGACTTTCAGATTGCCGACGCCGGGGATCCGAAGTTAGTCGATCGTGTAGGACAGTATCAGATCGTGGTGGCGAATCGGTTTCTGTGTCACATGGCTCCCCCTGACGCGGAAAGGTGTCTGCGCAATCTGGCGAGCCTCGTCGAACCCGGCGGCTATCTGTTCGTATCGGGGGTCGACCTGGACGTCCGCGCCAGAGTTGCGCTCGACCTTAAATGGGTCGTGGCGCCGGAAGCGATGGAAGAGATTCACGAGGGCGATCCTTCGGTAAGGGGCGATTGGCCCTGGCGGTGGTGGGGGTTGGAGCCGTTCACGCGAACCAGGCGCGACTGGGGAATCCGTTACGCGTCGGTTTTCAGAATCGGCTCTGCGGACGTACCGGCATTACAGCTATGAAAATAGGCTTGCTCGATCACATGGGATATGGGAACCTCGGCGACGCCGCCACGCAGGAGGCTCTGATGGCGAACATCCGGAGCCGTCTGCCGGACGCCGATATCATTGGTTTCTCGCTGAATCCCGTCGATACCACGAAGCGTCACGGAATTACGTCTTACTCGATCACTTACTGGCATCCTGGCCTGAGCGATTCTTCGCAGACAGACTCGGGTGGGGCTGATTCGAACCGGGCCAGTTTACGGGCCCGACTGAAATCGATTGCCAAAAATATTCCCGTCGTATCGCGCGTGGCGAGACGCCTGTTGCATACGGGCAGGGAAGCAGCGCATCTGGCACGGTCATGGAGGCGCCTCCGCTCTCTGGACACTCTGATCATCGCGGGTGGTGGCCAGCTGAGCGAGTTATGGGGTGGTCCCTGGTCGCACCCTTACAATGTGTTCAAATTTTCGTTCCTTACAAAGCTCGCTGAGAGAAAGCTGGTCTTTCTGAACGTGGGGGCGGGTCCGCTGAAGAGCGGTCTGAGCAGATCCTTCGTGAGCTGGTCGATCCAAATGGCGGACTATGTTTCCTTCCGCGACGTCGAGTCGCAGAAGCTGGCCTGCGGCTCAGTCGTGAAGCGGGACACACATGTATTTCCGGATTCCGCCTACGCACTGGATGTTTCGGGTTATGGCCCTGGCCCTCGCCTCAGCTCCGCGAAGCCGGTGGTTGGCCTCAATCCCATCGGCTTTTGCGACCCCAGGATCTGGCCGACAAAAGACGCAGCTGTTTATGACGGATATATTGAGAAGCTGGCTGATTTCTCGCTGTGGCTGCTGAATAACAATTACGAGCCGCGACTGTATTCAGCGGAAGCAAGTGTCGATATCTACGCCCTTGAAGATCTCAGGCAACGATTAAAAAACAGGCTGTCTGCCACTGACGTCGAAAGAATGTGTATTCCGTCAGGCGGAACGGTATCCGATCTGATGGCGGAAATGTCGGAGTTTGATTATGTCGTAACATCGAAGTTTCACGGAGTGGTCTTTTCCCACCTCTTGGCCAAACCAGTCATCGCTCTCAGCTATCACCCCAAGATCGACGACCTGATGCGGAACGTGGGGCACAGTGAATACTGCCTCGACATAGCGACCTTTGACAACCGATCTCTTGAGGACGCCTTCCCGGCGCTGGTGAAGGATGCTGAGCAGCTGAAGGCGAGATTTCGCAGGACCGCGGCATCGTATTCCGAAACGCTGAAAACGCAGTTCGATGGTCTGTTTGCGGCCGGAACGCCGCAACTGCACTCGCGGACTCCGGAAAGAGAACGGAACGAAGCCGTTGCCGACGGGTCGGCATAACCGCGTTACCCGTATCGACAACCGGTTCACGCCTGAGAAGAGGCAAATCAAGATGGTAAGGCAACCATTAGTCAGCGTCGTAACGCCGGTCTACAACGAAGCGGGCTATCTCGGCGAATGTATCGAAAGCGTTCTCGCTCAGACGCACACGAACTGGGATTACACCATCATCGATAACTGCAGTACGGATGGGTCGGGGGAGCTGGCCCAGCGGTATGCGGCAAAGGACCCGCGGATTCGCGTGCACCGAAACACCGAGTTCCTGAGCGTTATCGCGAACCACAATGTAGCGCTGCGACAGATTTCCCCTGAAAGCAAATATTGCAAGATGGTCCTTGGAGACGATCTGATCTATCCCGGATGTCTCGAGAAAATGGTTGGACTCGCGGAGGCGCACCCGTCGGTCGGGATGGTTGGCGCCTATGCACAGGAGGGGGAGCGGATCGCGTGGACGGGATTGCCGCGCGAGGAATCGGTGGTGTCGGGCCGGGAAATCTGCCGGCGGCACCTTCTGGAAGGGCTCCATATATTCGGGTCAGCGAACGCTGTGCTGTATCGGGCGGACCTGGTGAGGAGCCGCGACCCCTTCTATAGCGAGACCAACATTCATGCGGATACGGAAGTGTCCTTTGCTCTTCTGAAGACGAGCGATTTTGGCTTCGTGCATGAGGTCCTCACATTCAGCCGGGTCCGGCAGGCATCGCTGAGCACGGTTTCGAGAGGTCTGCACACGTACTTCGGAGGCACGCTGCACGTGCTGCTTGGCTATGGGCCGGATTATCTGACGAAGGAAGAGTGCAAAACGCAGTTAACCACACACTTAACGGAGTATTACAGGTTCCTGGGCAAGAGCTTGATCCAGCGGCGCGAGCCGAAGTTTTGGGAGTACCACAAACGTCAGCTGGAGCTCGCAGGGCTCGGGTTTAGCCGGCTGCGGGTCGCGACCGGGGCCGTGGCGGCCCTGCGCCAGGCGGCAGGAAAGAGGCTATGGAAAGGCAGAATGGCCGGCCGATCAAAAGATTCCGGAAGCAGGATCGGTGGGCCTGTAACCAAAGATTGCTAGGGGTTGTTCAGGAGCGGTTTGAGCACGCATTGGCGGTCGCGCTGGGGTAATTGTTGCCGGGTCGCGGATCGTGGGCTTTAAGTTTCATCGATGTGCCGCGGCGGAGGCCAGGACGTGAAGGCGATAGAGTTGGACGAGAGGTTAGTCGGAAGAACGGTTCTTGTAACGGGGGCGAGTGGCTTCATCGGGTCGCATCTTTGCAATCGTTTGATCGCCAGCGGTGCTCGGCTACACGGGATATCGCGGACTCGGCGGGAGTCGGAGGGCGAGCAGCTGCGATGGTGGCAGGCGGACCTGAAAGACGCGGACGCAGTGCGGCAGCTGGTCGCAGCTCTGCAGCCTCAGATCGTGTTTCATCTGGCCAGTTACGTCATGGGGGCGCGGGAGCTGGGGGTGGTGCTTCAGACTTTTAATGACAACCTTACCAGCACCGTTCACCTGTTAACCGCGGCTGCCGAGACGGGATGCCGGCGGGTTGTGCTGGCCAGCTCTTCGGAAGAGCCACTGAACCCCGGGGGCGGTGGTTTTCCGTGCTCTCCCTACGCGGCAGCCAAGTGGGCGAGCAGCATGTACGGCCGGATGTTTCATGAATTGTTTGGCCTCCCTGTGGTTATGCCTCGAATCTTTATGACTTATGGGCCAGACCAGAGGGACTTACAGAAGTTAGTGCCGTTCGTGGTTCGTCATTTACTGCGCGGGGAAGCCCCGAAGCTCAGCAGCGGTCTGAGACGGGCAGACTGGATTTATGTAGACGATGTCGTTGAGGGTCTGCTGAGGGCGGCGGTTTACCCGGGGATCGAAGGCTCCTCTTTCGATCTGGGTACGGGCAGGTTGGCCTCCGTGCGCGAGATTGTGGAACAGATCGTCGAGATCATGGATAGTCCGGTCAAGCCGGCGTTTGGCGCTTTACAGGATCGACCCTTTGAGCAGGAGCGGCCGGCGGATACGACATTTCTAGCCGAAAAGCTTGCGTACGAGCCCAGAACCGGTCTCAGGCAGGGGCTTGAGGAGACTGTTGAGTGGTATTGCCGCCAGTTGAGTCCGGCTCTGACGACTACTGCGGCAGACGCTGGGAATTCTTAAGTCAATTGGCGATCACTGTGTCGCGATCGCGACTGAATGGTGTGGACGATCGCATCTTCATCGTTGTCAGGCGAGGGCGTGAGCGTCACTGTTCAGAGAGATTCTCAGGTGGTTGGGTTCCGGAGATTAAATTCTATGAAGACTTCACAAAGCGATTCTGCGGTGACGCTTGTTCGCCAGGTTGCGGTGATCGTGCTGGTCGCCGCATTCCTGAGCCTGCCGGTATGGCTGGTTGGCATTCCGCAAACCGGCGACGGCTCGACCCATGTGGGATATCAATTTCACTTCAGCCAGCAGTTTTGGCACGGCGACTTCTATCCGCGGTGGCTGGCCGGCTCGAACAAAGGGTACGGCAGCCCGATATTTTTCGTGCAGTATCCGTTTCCTTACTTTGTAACGGCTTTACTGCGTCCCATTACATGGTTCTCAGCTACAACTACGCGAGAAGCGCACGAACTGGGACTGTATTGCCTGCTCGTGCTGGTGGCGGCTGGTCTGGCGGCGAGAACATGGTTTCGCCGCCGCTATAGTTCACTTGCATCGACCATCGGGGCCGTGGTGTATATCTCCCTGCCTTACATCGTGGGCCAGACGATCTACGAGCGGGCGTCTCTGGGCGAACTGGCGGCCTTCGTCTGGATGCCGTTGATCTTTCTGTTGTGCGACCGGCTCCATCCGGTCCGCTTTAGTGTTCTGACCGGGATCGGAGTTCTGTTTGCGCTTCTGATATTCAGTAATGTGCTGACGGCCGCATTGTTCGCTCCCGTGATGGTGCTGTACCCGGTCTTCGTGGGGAGGCAGTCAGGCACGCCGCTGATTCGCCGAGTGGCGCCGATGTTCGCCGCGTTTATTATCGGGACAGGGGTTGCCGCGGCATACGTGTTTCCGATGCTGTCGTATCATCACCTGTTTAATGCCGGCGCGGTGCCGAGACACCATCCGTACGCCGAGCTGGGGCGATCGCTGGTCAGTATCTCTCGCAGCGACTGGTCCAATTACCACATTATTATTCCAGGAGCGTTAGCGGCCTTTTGCGTCATCCTTCTTGTCGCACTCTACGTATGGCGGGCGGATGCCGGATTGATCAGGCGACTGTTGGTACTGGGAACTCTAGCAGCGGGGGCGGCAATGCTTGTCCCTGGGCTGGGGCCGAAACTGATCCAGTTGAGCGGCCTCAAAACAACTGGTTTCGACAGCTATAACGGCTTTGTTGCAAGGATGTTGTTCACGCTGCTGTTCACGGCGGGATTGGGAGTGCTTGCCTATTGCCGCATTTCGCGAGAGGAAACGGATGACGGAGAGAGCTTCCTGCTGGCCGTGTGCTGCATTGCATTCTTATTGATGCTGCCGTGGAGCGCGATTCTCTGGAAAACCATGCCAGTGTTTGGCGACGTCATTCAGTTTCCCTGGAGGCTCTGCGCGGTTCTGACCGTCGCTGTGGGTGGCCTCTTCGCCGCCGCAGTCGACGATTGTCTGCTTCACCGAGAGAGCAGCCGCGGAAAGCCGTCGCTGAGGGTGATGGTGTCGGCTGCGGTCGTGGTGGTTGTCGCCAGTAACATGATCTGGCGAGTCGATCAGAAGTTCCGCCACCCAAGTACCCCTCACTACGACGCAACGCGGGATGTGGATCCCATGTACAACACCTATGTTCCCGACAATCAGCTCGTCGCGTTTGCGAAGATCTTGGGAACCTCCCCGGAAACCTGGCAGGTCGCTCCTACACCCTATGTGGAAGGAGTGCGGGCGGACCTGACGGGAAGCCCCGGAAGTGTGCAGGTGACACGCGAGGGACCACGCAAGCTTCTGGTTTCCGTACAATCTGAGGGGAATGCCCGTGTGCAGATCGGACAGCTAAATTTTCCCCTCTGGAAAATCGTGCCTGCTGAGAATGCGCCGCGCGATGTGTCCCTGGGAACCTCTGATGGAGGGCTGATCGAATTGTCGGTAGGTCCGGGCAGGCATGATTTCTGGCTGGTGTTCGATGCTGGCCGATCTGCCCGATGGGGCGACATCGTGACCCTGGTATCGGTGGTGCTGATTGCAGCCGGGCTCCTCATTGCTGGTTTAAAGTCCAGACAGGCACAACGGGATGCGGATAAGCGCCTTGTTACATCGTAGGGCACGCACAGCCGAATGCGTCGCGCACAGCAGAGCGGAGGGATTCACTTTTGAGAAAGCCACTTAAGCGCCTTCTCGGTGCTGGTGCCGTTTTAGTGATTGTTGCGGCGATAGCGGCCGGTCTTGCATTCAAGTCCCTCTCGCATGGAGCGACGCTGGAGATGATTACCTGGCGCGCGAAGCTGTTTGCGCGCAAGGCGGAGGGACGCCTGCCAGGCTTGTCGTGGCGGGAAATCTGGTTTATGACCCACGTTCACGGCGGCTTCGGCCTGGAGGGAGTAACCGACGAAGGATTCAGCCTGGATGGTGCGCTCGTAAATCCTTTCGTGACCGATGCGGACTATCAGGTGGGTGTGCGGACATTCCGGCAACGTTGCGGGACCTGCCACGGCAAATCGGGAGGAGGCGGATTTGGTCCCGCCCTGAATCACGCGGGATTGCGCCATGGTGACAGCGACCTGGCTATTTACAAAACCATACGAGACGGCATTCCTGCAACTGCGATGCCTCGGATTGCCATGCCTATCCAGGAACGCTGGCAGCTGGTCGGCTATCTGAGGACTTTGCAGGTTGCCAATTCCGGCCATCAGACGGACGATTCGGTTCCGGCCGACCTCCAGGTGAGCAACGAGGATCTTCGCGAGGCGGGGAACAAAACCGATCGGTGGTTGACTTACTCAGGCACTCTCGACGGACACCGTTACACTCCACTGACCGAGATTACTCCGAAGAATGTTGCGTCTCTTCGTATCCGCTGGGTTCATCAGTTCGACACAAACGAGACGTCAAGAAGTGAAGCCACGCCTCTTGTAATTGACGGAACGATTTTTCTAACTGAGCCGCCGGCCAATGTCGTTGCTCTGGATGCAGCAACCGGGGCGGTAAGGTGGCGGTACAGCCGCAGCATACCGGATAAGTTGCCGATATGCTGTGCGCGGTCGAACCGG
Organism: Acidobacterium sp.; assembly: GCA_003167515.1. GTDB lineage: Bacteria > Acidobacteriota > Terriglobia > Terriglobales > Acidobacteriaceae > Palsa-343. The sequence goes on from PMSS01000484.1 coordinate 61,200, forward strand.
GGACTGGCGATCCTGGGCAACGTGTTGTACTTCGGCAGTCTCGATGGTCATCTGATCGCTATCAATGCTGTCACCGGAAATGTGATTTGGGATACCGAGGTGTGCAGCCCGTCTGAAGGGTTCACGATGACAGGGGCGCCGCTGATCGCTAACGACTCGGTCGTGGTGGGTGTGGCGGGCGGCGAGTATGGAGTGCGTGGCTTCCTGGTGGCCTACGACACAAAGACCGGTCAGCAGCGATGGAAGTTTAATACGATACCCGGTCCGGGCGAATTTGGACATGAGACCTGGAAGAGCGACGCCTGGAAAACGGGCGGTGGTCCAACCTGGGTGACCGGGAGTTACGATCCGTCGCTCGACCTTGTTTACTGGGGGGTTGGCAATCCGGCCCCGAATTTTCTGGGAGATATTCGTGGCGGCGACAACCTGTTTACCGACAGCGTCATTGCGCTGCAGGGCAGCACGGGCAAACTGGCATGGTATTTCCAGTTCACTCCTCACGACGAACACGACTGGGACGCAGCGCAGACTCCGGTGCTGGCGGATCTGCCCATCAAGGGGGTCACAAGGAAGGTGCTCTGCACAGCGGACCGAAATGGATTTTACTATGTCCTCGATCGAACCAGCGGTGAGTTTCTCGTGGGGGTGCCGTTCGTCGCCCAGAACTGGGCGAAAGGTCTCGATGCGCGGGGACGTCCGATCCTTACCGAAAACGCCGAAGTGTCGGTCACAGGGCGATTGACGAAGCCGGGGGTGGCTGGGGGTATCAACTGGCAGAACACGGCACTGGATCAAAAGCGGGGGTTGATTTTCGTCCCTTCGACGGAAGGGGCTTCCGTGTTCACGAAGTCCGCAGACGCCGAGCCCGCGCGCGGAGACCTGGGACTTTATCCGGGCAGCTCCGGCAGCGCCAGCGAACAGCCGGATCCGGTCATCAAAGCGCTCGATGCCGCGACGGGCGAGAAGAAATGGGAACTGCCCCTGCCGCCCTGGAAGAAGTCCTTCGGCTACGGTTACAGCGGTCTCCTGGCTACGGGCGGTGGTCTCGTTTTCGGGTCGTCGGGAGGCTACACCTTTGCGATCGATTCGGGGACGGGCTGCGAGATGTGGCGGGTTTTTCTGGGGGCGGACACCTATGCCGCGCCGATCTCATTCACTATGGATGGGCACCAGGTGGTCGCGGTATCGGCCGGCCGGTCCTTGTACATGTTTGGACTGTGATCGGTTCCCGGCGCATACGGGGTGCGAAGGTGTCCCTCGGTTGCGAGACGACGCGATGAGAGGGCTGGAGACGGGCGCTGCAGCCGCTATCCGGGTGTCGTTGATTGAGGTTGCGATCTCGGTTCTGGCGGTGCCTGCTGACGCAACCGCGAGGGACAGGACCGCATCCCACCGTCACTGCATGGTGCCATGCCGGGAATAGTCTTCCGCGGTGAAAAATCCAGCGTGAACCTTCCGCTGGGCTCGACAAGTTTGACGGCGATATGACCTTTTTGCGGCGCATCCTACAACCTTAGTGTTACTAAAGTGAAACTTTCGGTTCTGCCTGCGTTAATGTGACTACTGGAACCTTGCGGCGGTCACAATGGAGCGAATAGACTGACCGGTGAATGGGCCAGCCGAACGTTTGGATGTGGAGGATTTTTCGAGTGAGACGCTTCGTTTTCCTATTTGCGATTTTTCCCCTGTGCTCGCTTGCAGGGGCGCAGACCCCCACGCTGGTTCAGCATGTCAGTTGCCCAAATTCAGGGGGAGCCGGAAGCGGCATCGGCGGTGCGATCAGCAGCGCACCCGTTTATTCGTGTCCGTTGCCGGAACCGTCGCAAGCGGGGAACGCCATTATTCTGGGGCTCATTTCGAACAATTCGGGGAATCCGACATGGACTGTTTCGGATGACAAATCGAATCCCTGGAACCCGGCGGGCAGTACGACCGATAACCAGGGGAACATTATTGCTGTGTACTACGCGCTGAACGTGGCCGCCGGGACGAGGATGCTCTCAGTACAGAGCTCAGCAGCGACCCAGGGTTACTTAGCGGTCTCAGCCAGCGAATATTACAACGTGGCTACAACCGCCGCCCTCGACGCCAAGAGCTGCAGTGCAGGTGCGAGTTCCAAGTCGATCGCGGCCGGAAGTATTACGCCGACGGCTTCCGGAGACCTTCTGTGGCAGTGGGCGGCAACCGCCAATTCATCTTCCGTAGCGTCTATCGCAGCAGGCTCCCAGTCGAATATTACCTGGCAACTGAACGGGACCGACATCGACGATGGAGATGCGACTCAGGCAGGCGTGTATAACTCCACCACCGCGATCAATCCAACATTCACCAGCGGAACCGGCCAGCCTTTCGACTCCTGCGTCGTCGCCCTCAAGGCTGCCAGTGCCGGAAATGCGCCGACAAAGGCCTTCCGCATCGTACACATGCTGCACGAGCAGGAGACTTCGAGTGCACCCAATACTTATCCGGTTGAGATGCCGACGTCGGGTAACTTGGTGGTGCTCTCTTTCATATCGGGAGGAAATGCCATAACCGGGATAAGCAGCGTCCCCGCGAATACCTGGACGGCCACGGGAGCGGCGATCAGTTCGGGCAATCAGGCTACCAGCCAGATCTATTACGCTGCAAATGCCAGTAACTCGAATTCGATGACCCTCTCAATCGGTCAGAACGGAACGATGACGGGTTCAACATTCATGATGTATGACTTTGTTGGCGCCGCGACATCGCCCTTTGATGTGGACTCAGGCGGCCTGTCAGGCGACCAGCAGGGCGCCGTCACCAGCCTGCAAAGCTGCAACAGCTGCTTTACGCCGTCTGCTGCCAATGAAGCCATCATCGGGAATATTGGAAATGCCTGGTGCACCGCGACAGGCTTGACGGCGCCGTCGGGTGGGTTGTTTGACGTTGCTACTTATACGGGCAACAGCGTGAATGGCCCGGAAAGCGTGGATCAAAACAACGGCTGGTTCCATTCCTACAGCTCAGGCGCCAGCGCAATCTCCGTGACCTGGACCTACATCTGCGGCAGCGACGCGCAAGGCGTTTGGACTGGCCGTCTGGCCGCGTTCAAGCCAGGAAGCCAGACCCAGCCCGCGCCGCCAACCGGATTAAAAGGAACCGTTGTACCGCAGGGGTAGGAGACCTGATTCTCTGTATCCCGTACCTGCTGAGTGGGCTTCGCCCATAGCTATGGGCGAGGCCCCGGCACCCTCCCTGGCGCCTGAGAAGGCTGCCAATCGGGTCGTCCACAATCGTGGGAACCGCCACGCATAACCGATTCCCGCGGTGAATAAACTCCTGGATGAAAGTCTCCCGGCCACTCTTCTCCGGCCGACAGAACGAATGGCTCGAGTTAGCCGGACCGTACGGCCTCCGCAGCCGTCGTCAATCAACTGATCAATTAAATGTTTAATCGAGCGCGCGGGTCCTGTCCGCGACTGTCCGAAGGTGCGCCATTTCTCTGGTTACTGCCCCGGAAGAGTACTCGAAAGAGTCATTGACCGGGCTTTTCTTCCCGGTTACCCTGGACACCACGATTCAGGATTTCTCTCCCTCCGGGCGCGTTTGCGGGCATTCAAGGCGGTCTGCCCCCCCTGCGCGAATCGTGGGGAGACTTGGTTACTTAGTGTTCTTTGGTGCCGGATGGGTTGGCCCTGCTGTTGCTTACCGTCCTGTTGTATTTTGACTCCTGCACAGTAAGCGGTACTGGGCCGCAGAAGGGCCTCGTGTGGCTCCGTCGCAGAGAACGATCCGATTTCAGTGAGGTTTAGTGCATGTCGCCAGCAGTTACTCCCCTTCGTTTTTCCCGTCTTTCTTATCTATTTGTCGTCAGTGGCCTCTGGATGGTTCCCGCGCTGTTGCTCGCGCCGGCTACTGCCGCCCTTGCGCAGGATACCTATACGGTAACTGTGCTCACGGACGATTATAGTGGCAGCCCCACCAATCTGAACGGCACTGCGGGCAATTGTCCCGCCAATGGTAACGGTGGGAACTGCTCTCTGCGCGACGCCATCACAGCGGCCAACGGGGACGTGGGAAGTACGGTCAACTTTACCGGGCTGTCGGGGGACCTTCCGCTGGGATATTCGCTTCCGCCAATTGCCGTCAACACGACCATCGATGGGACGGGAGCGGCCATCACCATCGACGGTCAGTCTAAGGCGGGCGCAATCGCCGTTAATGCCGGCACGGTGTTCATTCAAAACCTGACCATCGCCGATGGAGACGCTGCCCATTCAGGCGCCCTCGGCGGTGCGATCTACAACCAGGCGAACCTCACGGTGAACTACGTCGTCTTCCAGAGCGACATCACGGAAGGGGGCGGTACAGGCGGCGCCATTTACAACAGCGGAACTCTGGCGGTCAATTACAGCAGCTTTAACAACGATTCCGCAGGAAACGGTGGCGCAATCTACAACGACGTTGGCGGCTCCCTGACCGTGAATGATTGCACCTTTACGGGCGACACCGTCAACAGTTTTGGAGGCGCCATCTTCCAGAACAATGGCAACCTGCTGACGGTAAACAGCAGCACCTTCGTCGGCAATACGGCCTCTGGCGGCTTCGGCGGGGGCATCTACAGCGCTGCCACGGGCGCCAGCCTCACGGTTCAGGACAGTACATTTTCCGGAAACACTGCTTCGGCCGATGGCGGCGGCGTCGCCTACAAAGGCACGGTCCTCACGCTCGATAACAACATCTTCGTGGAATCCACCGAATGCTTTGCCGAAGGTGGGTCGACGTGCCCGGGCAACGGCCAAAATGGCAACCTGATGGGATCCAGTGCGAACACAAGCGCCGCCAGTCTTGGGCTGCTGCCCCTGGGCAGTTACGGCGGCCCTACGCAGACCATGCTGCCTCTGCCTGGCAGCGCTGCGATCTGCGCTGGAGACACCACACTTGTGCCAGGCGGCATCGCTAAATATGTCGACCAGCGCGGTTTTGTCTCAGGCACATGTGCGGACGCTGGCGCGGACCAATCCAACTACATCACGGTGACGAACGGCGGCGACGATGCCCTCGGCGGTACGCCTGGGCACTGCCCCGGCGCCGCATGCAGGCTCCGTGATGCGATCGCAGCGG
>PMSS01000027.1 GCA_003167515.1 Acidobacterium sp.
AAGAACGCGTAAATCACGGCGGTACTGAGCGGGGATGAGGAGGCGCACGGGGAGCCGGCAAGCATATCGCGGCGCGACATGATTGCGGCTGCGCACCACAGCGATGTGGCGTTGGAGTTCGAGGGGACGCCGCGGATGGATGGGGTGTTTTATGGGAGCGTGAGCCGGCGGAGTTCGATCACGTGGCACATCAGGACGGCGGGCGAGACGGGGCATTCGGCGGGAATCTTTAATGCGGAGAAAGGTTATGGAGCGATTTATGAGTTAGCGCGGATACTGGATGCGTTCAGGAGGGAGTTACCGGAGACTTACCTGACTTACAACGTGGGGATGGTGCTGGGCGGGTCGACGGTGAGCGTGGATGCGGCAGGGGACAACGGAACGGCGACGGGGAAGGGCAACGTGATTGCGCCGGCGGCGTATGCGAGCGGGGATATCCGGACGATTTCAAACGAGCAGACGGAGCGAGTGGAGAAGAAGATGGAGGCGATTGTCGCGGAGCATCTGGCGAAGGCGGAGGCGACGATTGAGTTTGGGGAGGGGTATCCGGCGATGGCTCCGACGGCGGAGAGCCGGGCGCTGCTGGGGATTCTGAACGGGGCGAATGCGAGCCTGGGGTTTGGGTCGATGCCGGAGCTGGATCCGATGAAGCGGGGGGCGGGGGATATTTCGTTTGTGGCGGGAATTGTGCCGGGGCTGGCGGGGATTGGGGCGACGGGCGAGGGAGCGCATGCGCCGGGAGAGACGATTGATTTGTCGACGCAGCCTATCAATACGAAGAGGGACGCGGTGCTGATGTATCGGCTGAGCCGGATTGCGCAGGGGGCGGACTTGGTGAGCGCGGCGAGATAGCCGCTGGGCTTGGCGGAAATTAGAAGCGCAGCCGCACGCTGAAGCGCGGGGAAGTGGTAGGGTGTTGGGATGAAAATGCGGCTGGTGTTGGTGGCGTTATTAGTGGCGTGGGCTGGGAGTGCGACAGCGCAGGATGCGGGGTCGGCGGCCGGGACGCCGTTGGTGGGAACGGCTCAGGATGGTTATGAGTCGGCGCATAGCCTGGAGCTGTATCGCGAGAGCCATGCTTCGATGTTCATGAATGATTACGGGCAGCTGGCTCGGTATCACGATGACGATGTGAAGCTGGGACCGGCGATGGCCGGCGAGCAGCGCGTCGTGTTCTTTGGGGATTCGATCACGGATATCTGGAAGCTGGACGAGTCGTTTCCTGGAAAGGGGTACATCAACCGCGGCATTGGCGGGCAGACGACCCCACAGATGCTGGTGCGGTTTCGGCCGGACGTGATCGATCTGAAGCCGGCAGTGGTGGTGGTGCTGGCGGGGACGAACGACATCGCGGGGAACACGGGCGAGGAGACGCTGGAGCAGATCGAAGGCGACTACGCCACGATGGCGGAGCTGGCGAAGGTGCACGGGGTGCGGGTTGTGTTTGCTTCGGTAATGCCGATCAATGACTACAATCCGACGGCACTAAAGTTTTTTCTGCAGCGGTCGCCGGAGAAGATTTTGGCGCTGAATGAGTGGCTGAAGAAGTATTGCGCCGAGAATGGGCTGGTATATCTGGATTATTTTTCGGCGATGGTGGATGGACGCGGGATGCTGAAGGCGGAGTTGACCGGGGATGGGCTGCATCCGAACACGGCGGGATTTGCGGTGATGGCTCCGCTGGCGGAGGGGGCGATACTGCAGGCGGAAAAGCAGGGAACAGGCAACAGGGAGTAGGAACAGAAAAGCAAAAGCGGGTACCTCCACCTCGCTCCGCGCCTGCACCCCATCGTGCGAAAACCGCGCACGCTGGGGACCCCGCGCTTCGGTCGGAATGACAAATTACTTCATATCGTCGAGGGCGAGGTTGAGCTCTAAGACGTTGACGCGGGGCTCGCCGAGGAAGCCGAGTTGGCGACCCTCGATGTGAGATTCGACGAGAGCGCGGACTGTGGTTTCGGGCAGGTGGCGGGCGGCCGCGACCATCGGGACCTGATAGAGAGCGTCGGCGGGTGAGATATGGGGGTCGAGTCCTGAGGCTGAGGTGGTGACGAGGCCGATGGGGACAGGCTGGCCGGGATTCTGCTTCTGCCAGGTGGCGACGTCCCCATCGATGCGGGTGATGAGCGCCTTGTTGGAGGGAGCGAGGCTGGAGCCGCCGGAGCTGGTGGCGTCGTATCCGTTGCCGGCTGCGGAGGGGCGCGAGTGGAAGTAGCGAGGGCTGGTGAAGGCCTGGCCGATGATCGCCGATCCGATGATTTGGCCGTCGCGCACGATGAGTTGGCCGTTGGCCTTGTCGCGCATGGTGAGCTGCGCCAGGCCGGTAATGACGAGCGGATAGACGATGCCGAGGAGGATGGTGGTCACGATGGTGTAGCGGAGGGCGATGGTGAAGGTGCTGCGCATGTCTTATTTCTCCGAAATGCTCAGGGCTGTTTCTCCAAACTGCTCAGGGCTGTCTCTTCAAAGTAACTGCTCATAACTCCGAACTCAGGCGAGGTGCAGGCCGTTGAGGGCCAGGTCGATGATCTTGATTCCGATGAAGGGCACGATGATGCCACCAATGCCGTAGATGATGAGGTTGCGGCGCAACAGGGCCTGCGCGGACATGGGCTCGTATTTGACGCCACGCAGGGCGAGCGGGATGAGGGCGACGATAATAACCGCGTTGAAAATAACCGCGGAGAGGATGGCAGAGTGGGGGGTAGCGAGGTGCATAATGTTCAGCGCATTCAGCACGGGGAAGACGCCTGCAAACATCGCGGGGATGATGGCGAAGTATTTGGCAACGTCGTTGGCGATGGAAAACGTGGTGAGCGCGCCGCGGG
>PMSS01000472.1 GCA_003167515.1 Acidobacterium sp.
AGGGTGCAGGGTACAGGGTACAGAAAAACGCAGTCCTACATCCCAAAACCAGGGAGCCATTCGATTCGCTCCGCTCACTCGGGCCAGGTTGTGGGCACCAGCTGTGTTTCAGGATGACACGGTTTCGCTGGCGGGCTCGGCTTCGGTGTCGGGTTCGACGCCGGTGGCGGGGAAGAAGATGCTGAAGACGGTGCCGGTGGTGGCTCCGGTGGAGCGGCTGCGCACGCGAACCGAGCCGTGGTGCTTGCGGACGATTTGTTCGCTGACCCATAGGCCGAGGCCGGTGCCGGTGGCTTCTTTGGTGGTGAAGAAGGGTTCAAAGATGTGGCGGCGGGCATCCTCGGAGATGCCGCAGCCGGTATCGGCGACCGAGACGCGGATGCCAGCGACGCCGTTCTGGTGGGAGCTGTGTGCGCGCACGATCAGGCGGCCGCCGTCGGGAGTCATCGCGTCGAGGGCGTTGCCAATGAGGTTGGCAAAGAGCTGGCGCAGTTCTCCGGCGAAACAGAAGAGGGGGAGATCGGCTTCGTAGTCGCGCTGGAGGTCGACCTGGAGGGTCTGGAGGCGGCCGAGGTGGAGGGTGAGCACGGAGTCGAGGAGCTCGCTGACATTGGAGACGGCGGGGAGGGTGGACTGGCGATAGAAGCGGAGGGTCTGCTGGGTGATTTCGGAGACGCGGGTGACTTCCTGCTGGGCGAGCTCGGCGAAGCGGGCGGTTTCGGGGCTGAGATCTTCCTGGCGGATGAGGTAGAGGAGGTTGGTGACGGCTTCGAGGGGGTTGTTGATTTCGTGGGCGATGGAGGCGGCGAGACGGCCGGTGGCGGCTAGCTTCTCGGTGCGGCGGAGGGTTTCTTCGCCGCGCTTCTGCTCGGTGGTGTCAACGAGGATGGCGCCGACCCAGCGAGTGGCTTCGCTTTCGGTGCGAACGGGATAGAGGTGGGCGAGCCAGCTGCGGGGGCGGCCGTCGTGTTCCCAGGCGAGCTCGAGGTTGCGAACAGGCGCACCGGAGCGGAAGACCGCTTCGATGGTGTGCTCGAGCTTTGCCGCCGCGCTGGGGGGAAGGACTCCGGCGATGCTGCGGCCGAGGTGGAGGGCGAAGGAGTAGCCGTTCATGTCGGCGAGGAACTGATTGACGCGGACGAAGCGGTATTTGCGATCGAAGAAGGCGAAGCCGATGGGGGCGTTGGCGAGCATGGAGTCGAGNNAGGGCGAGGGTTTCGTTGAGGCCGGCGCGCTGATCCTGGGCGGCGGCGACCATGCGGTTGAAGGCGATAGTGAGCTCGGCGGCTTCGGTGGAGGATTTGACGGGGAGGGGGAAGTCGGAGGTGTCTTCGGGGTTGAGGATGAGGCTGCGGGTAGCGCGGGTGAGCATGGCGAGCTGGTGGGTGATGGATTCCGCGAGGACGCCAGCAATGATGGTGCAGCCGGCGAGGACAAACGCAGCCCACAAGCAGGTGATCTTGAGCAGGGCCAGGAAGTCCTGGCGGTCCTGATAGTCATTGGGATAAATCCATGCAAGTGCGCGGAGGCGGCCCGCTTCGAGGAGCGGGGTGACCACTTCCCATTGGCGATTCGAGTCCTGAAACATGGCCGGACGGTCGAGGTCGTGCAGGTAGGTCTTCTCACGCAGAGAGAGGGTCAGCTTGCCGATGGTTGTGGGGTCGGTGCTGGCGAGGGTGCGGCCGTCGAGGTCGGTAATCTGCACGGCACTGACGCTGGGCGCTCTGGCGATGTCGGCAACGACACGGGACAATGATTCGGCGTGGGGATCGGAGAGTGCGAAGTTGCCAAGGGCGGCAACCTGGACCGACTGATTTTCGAGGCGGCGCTGCATTCGCTGTTTCAGCTCACCCTGCTGATGATGGACGAGCAGGAGCGTGAAAATGCCAACGACGAAGATCTCGAAGAGGACAAGGGCGGCCATGAATTGGCCGCGAATCGTTCGTGGTCTCAGCATCGACATACGGTTAGCGAAAAGCGGTCAGCGAAAAAAGCTGTCAGCAAAAGAGCCGCTAGCGAAAAGCTATCAGCGAAACACCAGTTAGAAAATGCCGGGGAAAACTTTTGGCAAAAAAATCGGCAAAGAGCTGTAAAAAGCGAGCGAAAATAGCGGGCTGAGAACTGTCAGCAAAAGACGAGCTAATGCTCCGTGCTCCTAAACGCCGGCCAGCGCACTGACTGGCGCCTGCAGCTTCTGCTTCAGGTCTTCGGCAATCTGACGGCCGTGGAATCGGCCGTTCTCGATGAAAATTTCGTTGGTGCGATCGCCGGCGATGATGACGCCGGCGAGATAAATGCCCGGAACGTTGCTCTCGAGGCTGCGTGGATCGCAGGCCGGGCAGCGGTATTCGCCTTCGATGCGGATACCGAGCGACTCGAGGAAAGTGAAGTCGGGAAGGTAGCCGGTCATTGCGAAGACGTAGTTATTCGCCAGAACGCGCGGGCCCTGCGGCGTCTCGACAGTGATGGAGTCGGGATCGATGCGGGTGACGTTTGTGTTGAAATACGCGGTGATCTGGCCGTTCTTGATACGGTTTTCGATGTCGGGGAGAATCCAGTACTTGATGTGGGGCTGCATGGCGGAGCCGCGATAGACGACCGTGACGCGGGCGCCGTGACGCCAGAGTTCGAGGGCGGCGATGGCGGCGGAGTTCTTGCCGCCGATGACGACGACATCGAGGCCGTAGAAGGGATGGGGGTCGACGTAGTAGTGCATTACCTTGGGCAGTTCCTCGCCGGGGATGTTCATGAGGTTGGGCAGATCGTAGTAGCCGGTAGCGACGACGACCTTGCGCGAGCTGTAACGATGTTCACGGCCGAACTGATCGCGCGTGGAGACCTCAAAGTTCAGGTCCTCGCCGGTGACGGATTCGACGCGCTCGTAGGCGCGGATGTCGAGCTGGTAGTGCATGGCGACCTTGCGGTAGTACTCGAGGGCCTCGTTGCGTGTGGGCTTGGCGTTGGGACTGGGGAAGGGAATGTCGCCGATCTCGAGCAGCTCGGAGGTGGTGAAGAAGGTCATGTGCGAGGGGTAGTGGAAGAGGGAATTGCAGAGGCAGCCCTTGTCGACGAGGACGGAGCGGAAGCCAGCGCGCTGCGCTTCGATGGCGCAGGCCATGCCGGTGGGGCCGGCGCCGATGACGAGGACGTCGAAATTATCGATGTGGGAGCCGCGTTCGCCCATGTTCATAGATTAGACGATGCATGGGGAACCAGGGTGCAGCGCCAGGCGAGGAGACGACGGATTAGGCCAAATCACGTCACCCATCCAGCAGGTTGCTCGAGGCTGGAGGGTGCGCACAGATGCGGTGGTCGGCGGCTACAACGATCTTTCTTAGTAGCGGATGGTCGCAAGTGCGATGGGCACTCGCGGCTGAAGCCCAGATTCCTGGGCGGCTGTAGCGGCACAACAAGGTCGCGCACTGACACGGAACGCGACTCCTTCCCACAGACTCCGAATTCGGGTATGGGCGCCGCGCCTTTCCGGGCGGGATACAATCGTGCCAAAACCACCCTCGAGGGGAAAGTCCATGAGAAGGATATTTCCGGCATTGCTGCTCTTCGTGTTTGCGCTGCCGCTGCTTGCCCAGGGCGCTCCGCCGCAGGGTTCACCCGACCAGCCTTACGCGATGGAGTACTACTACAAGACGCAATGGGGGCATCAGCAGGAGTTTTTGGAGCTCTTCCTGAAATACCACTATCCACTGCTGCAGCGAATCGAGAAGACGGGGCGCATGCTCTCGGTCAAGATTGAGACGCCGGCCAACCACATGACCGAAGATGCGCGCTGGGATTATCGGGTGACGATCGTCTTTAAGAACTCGACCGTGGCGACGACCGCGAACCCCGACGAGGAAGCGCTGATTAAGGAGCTATGGCCGGATCAGGACACGTATCGCGCGCGGGAGCAGCGGCGTTTCGAGATACTGCTGGCGCATTGGGATTTGCCGGTGAGCAATATCACGCCGAAGTAGGCTTGCCAGGCTGACGGCTGCGAGAAGCTCGGGGCACGTCAGGCGAGTTGAAAATCCTTCAGGCGAGAGGCTTTTCGGTCGAAGGTGAGGGTGGTGGAACAGCCGGCCCAGGCCCCGAGGGCTCCAATGAGGGCGTCGTCGAATGATGCTTCGCCGGTTCTCAGGGCGACCATGGCGGCGAAAACTTCGCGTTCGTTTTGGACGATGAGGTTGTCGACCTCGATGATTTGCTCGAGTATTGCGGCGATTGCGGCATCAGAAATGCGAAATGATCTGCGGAGGACCCAGACCGTTTCGACGACGGTGACCAAGCTGATGAATCCAGGGCTGTCCTGGGTAAGCTCGCGCTCGATGAGATGGGTAGCGCGGCGCGACTGCATCGGGTCATCCTGCGTCAGATGGCGGACGAGGATGTTGGTATCGATACCGATCACCGGCGTGTTGCGCGCAGATACCTGGCCACCGCGCCCGCGGCAATGGCTTCATCCATCTCTTCGAGCGAAACCGGGCTGCCTTTGCGTTTAGGGACAATCCCCCTAAGCGCGGAGGCGGGGATTTTCGGCAGCATGACGACGTGGCCGTCGGGTTGGATGAAGAACTTGACGCAGTCGCCGGGTTTGAGGCCGAGGTGGTCGCGTGCTTCCTTGGGAATCGTGACCTGACCTTTACTGGTAACAGCGGATTCCATGAGCGGGCCCTCCTTTGTCCTTACATTTTAGCAAAAGTAATACCCAAGGCTCATGACCAGGCGCGGGAGGGCTGGCCCTGATCGGGTCAGCCCTCCTCACTGTCGCGTTGGCGGGATTGGTTATTGGGTTGCGGCAGCGGCCTTGTGATGATGATGGTGTTTCACAGGGTTGCGCGGCTGCGCTTTGACGGCGTTCTCGTCAACGGCGGTGGCGCCGGGGACATCGTTATCGAAGTTGGCGCCGGCCGGGACCAGATAATCGTCAACCTGGTTCTGCCCGCTGGCGCCGGACTTGACCAGGATGCGGCTGGCATCGATCCCCTTGTCCGAGACAAGGTACGCTTTGGTGTTGATCGCGCGCTGCGCTGCCAGTTCTTCGGCAGTCGGCGCGGGATGGTGGTGGTGCTTTTTCGGCGCGGGGACCGGAGCGGAGTTGCCGACGAGCACCAGAGTGGCGTCGGCCTTTTGCTGGGCGTTCAGGGCAACGTCGTCGAGGCAGGCCTTAGCCTCGTTATCGACGCGAGTGGGACGCTTTGTGTCCTGATTGAACTGGACCGCGCACAGGGTTTGCGATTTGGGGGGCGGCGGCGGAGGAGGAACCTGGACCGTCACCGATGTGGTGGCGGAAACGGAATGCGACTTGTCGTCCGCGACGCTGCAGGTGACGGTGATGGATCCGGCTGGAGCGCCGGTGGTGGAGAGAGTCGCGGTGGTCCCGGTTCCGCTGATGGATCCGGCAGAGGCGGAGTAACTGTAGGTGAGGGGACGATTCTGCGGACTGGATGCCGTGGCGGTGATGGTAGAGCTGCTGCCGGACATGACGCTGGCAGGATCGGCGGAGCAACTGATGGTGGGAGGATCGAAGGGCTTGACCGTGAAGTCGGACTGGCACGCAGCGGTCTCTCCGGGCTTTGTTCCTTCTTTGCCTTTCTTGCCTTCCTTCACTTCGGCCTTGACGGTGTAGGTGCCAGGATCGAGCGAGGCGGTGGCTACGGTTGCGGTGGTTTCATTGCCGGTGACGCCGGTGCCGCTCCAGGTGTAGAGGGCGTCCCATTTCTTTTTGGTGGTGAGGGACTCAGGTGTGGCAGTGACGGTTTCCGGGTCGCCTGCGTAGATGGAAGGGGCACTGGCGTTGCACGTGAGCTTGACCGGAACGACTTTGCAGCCGGTAGACAGGAAAGCCAGAGCTGCGGAGGCCAGGACGATACATGCGGATTTCAGGATTCGTGGATGCATAGATTTTGTTCTCCTTAAGGAAAACCTGTGGGCGAGGGAATCAGCGTCGGGGCCGACCGTTGGTGTTCGGCTGCACAGACAGCGCGGCACCGGACGCTTCTCGCATCGCTAACCAAGCTAATACGGAATCGGGATTGAACATATGCACACTTGGTAACTGTTGAGGACTGGGTAATCTGATGGCCGAGGAGCCGGCGCGGAGCGCTCCGCGCGGCTGGGCGCTTTGGTGGGGGTGAAAAGCCTGGAATCGTCAGGTGGATTAACCTGAAGGCTGAGAGAAATTCGATGGCGACGATACGGCAGGAAGACTTTATTCAGAGTGTGGCGGACGCGTTGCAGTACATCAGCTACTACCATCCGGTGGACTACATCACGAGTTTGGCGCGGGCGTATGAGCGCGAGGAGTCGGCGGCGGCGAAGGATGCGATTGCGCAGATCCTGATTAATTCGCGGATGTGCGCGGAGGGGCATCGTCCGATCTGCCAGGACACGGGAATCGTGACGGTATTTCTGAAGATTGGGATGGACGTGCGGTGGGACGCGCAGATGACCGTGCAGGAGATGGCGGATGCGGGGGTACGGCGGGCGTATCTGGATCCGGATAACACGCTGCGGGCTTCGATTTTGGCCGATCCGGCGGGAGCGCGGAAAAACACGAAGGACAATACGCCGGCGGAGGTGAGCGTTGAGATGGTGCGGGGCGGCGAGGTGGAGGTGACGGTCGCGGCGAAGGGCGGAGGGAGCGAGGCAAAGTCAAAGTTCGCGATGCTGAATCCTTCGGACTCGGTGGTGGAGTGGGTACTGAAGACGGTGCCGACGATGGGTGCGGGGTGGTGTCCGCCGGGGATGCTGGGAATTGGGATTGGCGGGACGGCGGAAAAGGCAATGCTGCTGGCGAAGGAATCACTGATGGATCCGATCGACATGCGGGAGCTGCTGGATCGCGGGCCGGAGAATGGCCTGGAGAAAATGCGGATCGAGATTTACGAGAAAGTGAATCAGCTGGGGATTGGCGCGCAGGGGCTGGGCGGGCTGACGACGGTGCTGGATGTGAAGATTCGGGATTATCCGACCCATGCGGCGAATTTGCCGGTTGCCATGATTCCGAACTGCGCGGCGA
>PMSS01000402.1 GCA_003167515.1 Acidobacterium sp.
GGCCTCTTCCCTATAGCCCTATAAATCGCGACAACTTAGTCGCCTGATTGATGGGGATAACGAGGATGGGAAAATCTACTTCGTTTCCCTCCGAAACCAGGGGAGGACTCCAGCTAAAATCCTTCGCGGAGACTTCACGCATCGGTTCGTTAAAACACCCGACGAGCTTCCGGTTCCCGTTCCATACTCTGGCCCAATCATCTTGCCCGACCCTACATTCATCGTCAGCAAGGAAGCGTTCCACATCCGCCCTGGGATCAATCCGTATTCCGTCCTCGATGAAGCCAAGAAGAAAGTAGCCGTCGGCTTTTCGATAGAGTTCCTCGTTTTTTATGGAAAAATCGTCTACGAAGATGTCTTTGCCTCGGGAGACGGTGAGAGTGGAGTGCATGAAACCCGCTGGTGTTTTGCTTATTTTCCCGGCGAGAGGCGGCACTTCGTGACGTGCGGCCCAGCCGAATACAACGGCCACACATAGCAAAAGCCAGCTAAGAAGAGACTGGCTGCGGAGTTTTTGAGGGGCGCACTTCGGTTTGTAACTGTGGAAAGCCGACCCTCTGGAATCAGATGGTTACGTAAAGTCTATACTTCCCTATCGAAAGTCGCTCGTTGTTACAGGGGAGTTCGCCGGATTGCTGATTGGATAAGTTCGATTCGCCGGTCCGCCGCGCAGAATTAGATCCTGAACTTTTCTTGCACTAAGGCTTGAGGCGACGGGGCGAGAGCACATGCTGAATCGATGAAGTCACAATTGCTTCTTGGCCCTTTGCACGGTTGCGGCGTCAACTAGCCCTCGCGTTAGCGTCTGGTACGCCTTCTCGAAAGTTTCGAGATCATGGGGTCTGCTCGCTAGATGGGCATTCACCGCCGCAAGCCATTCTCGTTTAAGGTCCAAACGCTTGACATCGGTGAAGGTGAAGATTCGTGTTTGGACGATCTGGAAGAAATCTGCTGTTCTGCGCGTTTTGTCTTTTCGCTCCTCTGGGGTCAATTCGCTCTGATACATTGCTTCGACCTCTGCATGCATGGACGCAGCAAGAGCTCCTAAAAGCTCTTGAAATTCTTCGTGCCTGCGATCAAGCATCCACTGTTCCCTCTGCGATGATCGCGACAGAAAATGCCCGAAAATAATACCGCCAAGAGTTGTGACGGCGCCAAGACTTGCGACAACGATCGTAACTGTCTCTTGCTCCATCGAGGGGTCCCTTTCCTTTGAAGCTACTTTCGCTTTTCCGGGCTCCACATGCGCCAACGCAGAGCCGGCTAGAGAAGTCTACCGGTTCTATGCCCTGCACTGCGCGAAGCTCCGGGCCTGAAGGCCGTTGCGGAAGGGTGCTCTATTCGCCGGGTTAAAACCCGGCGCTTTCGCCGTTATCCTGCTGCGCAGGATCGGAAATGCAGGCGAAAGGGGGAGGCGACAGGAAGCCGAGACTGGCGAAGAAATGCAGGTCCATTCGACTCGCGTCTGAATTGATTGTTGCGCCAGGTGCGGGCGCAACGAATTCGGATGCTTCGCTCAGGATGACACTTCTGTTTTTATGGATAGGTTGAGGTAATGCGGGCCGCGGCTAGCGGGGTTGGTTCAGGACCCATTCGACGCGCACCCGTTCGACACGCACCTCGCTACGCTCAGTGCTTGCTCAGGGCCGGCACTCACTACGTTCGGAGCTTGCTCAGGGCAGGCTCAGGAGGGGATTGGGTTGCGCTTCGGCTGGGTGGAAGTGGGTGTGGATTTGCTCGGCGGTCTTTGGGGGGACGACGGCGGAGAGGCTTTCGAGGCTCGCGGTGGAGACGCTGCGGAGGCTGCCGAAGTGTTCGAGGAGGCGCTGGCGGGTGCGCGCGCCTACGCCGGGGATGCCGAGAAGTTCTGAGTCGCGGTCGCGCATTTCTCGGCGCTTGCGGTGATAGGTGATGGCGAAGCGGTGGGACTCGTCGCGAATGCGCTGGATGAGGTGCAGGACGGGGGAGCGGCGGTCGAGGACTACGGGGTCGTCCTCCTGGCCGTAGAGGTAGATGATTTCTTCGCGCTTGGCGATGGAGGCAAGGGGCTGCGTGGTCAGGCCGAGCGATTCGAGCGCGGCGGCCGCGGCGTGGAGCTGGCCCAGGCCGCCATCAATGAGGATTAAGGAAGGGAGGGGCCGACGATTCGAGCCACGTTCCTCAGGGGCTAAAGCCGCGTGTTCGGCTCCATTCGGCACGACTAAAGTCGTGCCCTGATACAAAGGCCCCTTCGTCGCGGCTTGTTGCGAAGCGGCTGGAGCGGATGCGGTTGGGTTGGGCGATGGCGCGTCTGCCTGGGGACTCTGGCCGAGAGCACGATAGCGGCGGGTGATGACTTCGCGCATGGAGGCGAAGTCGTCGACGCCCTCGACGGTTTTGATTCGAAACTTGCGGTAGGCGCTCTTCTTCATCTCGCCGTCTTCCCAAACGACCATGGAGGCGACGGTTTCGGCGCCCTGGATGTGGGAGATGTCGAAGCATTCGATGGTGCGGGGCGGGTGTTCGAGCATGAGCGCGTCCTGCAGGGCTTCCTGGATGGCTTTGCGGCTGGGCTGGAGGACACGGAAACGCTGGTCGTAGCTCTGCTTGGCGTTCTGGGCGGCGAGGTCGACGAGGGAGCGCTTGTCTCCGCGCTGGGGGACGGCGATTTCGACGCGATGTTTGGTGTGCTCGGCGAGGAGGCCGGCGAGCTGGGTGCGGTCGGCGAAGTCGACGGGGACGTAGATGCTCGTGGGGACGTAGGGCTGGTCGATGTAGAGCTGTTTGAGGAGGGCGGAGAAGAAGGCGCCTGGCTCAAAAGCTGCGGGCTGTACGGCGAAGTCGTTCGCTGCGTCGGCTTCGGGGAGTTCCGCGACGAAGTCGGGGAGGTCTTCCCAGAAGAACTCGCGGCGGTCGACGATTTTGCCGCCGCGCATGTGGAAGAGGTTGACGGCGATCATGCCGTTTTCGCAGTGGTAGCCGAAGACGTCGGCGTCGTCGTCTTCGGTGGAGGCGATGCGCTGCTTTTCCTGGAGCTGATCGACGGTGACGAGCAGGTCGCGATATTTGGCGGCGAGTTCGTACTGCTCAGAGGTTGCCGCGGCGGCCATGCGTTCGTGGAGGGATTTGTTGAGGTCGGCGGTGCGGCCTTCGAGGAAGAGTCGCGCGTCGTGGACGGCCTCGGCGTAGGCTTCGCGGGTGGTGAGGTTCTCGACGCAGGGGCCGAGGCAGCGGCCGATGTAGTACTGGAGACACGGGCGGGCGTGGTAGCGGGAGAGATCGACCTTGCAGCTGGGCAGAAGGAAGCTGCGATGGATGAGGTCGACGACGCGGTAGGCGAGGTTGCCGGGGAAGTAGGGTCCGTAATAGGCGCTGCCGTCGCGGCGCAGACGGCGGGTGACGAAAACTTTGGGCCAGCGGTCGCCGAGGGTGAGCTTTACATAAGGATAGGTTTTGTCGTCGCGGAGGAGGATGTTGAAGCGGGGCTTGCGCTGCTTGATGAGGTTGTTTTCGAGGGCGAGGGCTTCGTGCCCGTTGTCAACGAGGATGTAGTCGACGTCGACGGCGGCTTGCATGAGGGAGCCGGTTTTGGCGTTGGCCTGGGAGGCTTCGAGGAGGTAGGAACGGACGCGGGCGCGAAGGTTTTTGGCCTTGCCGACGTAGATGACCTCGCCGTCGGCGTTCTTATAGAGGTACACGCCGGGCCGGGTGGGTAAGGTGCGAATCTTCTCGTGTAGATCCATTTTCGGCCCTATAAGCCAGTGTAAAGGGTTTGGGCGTGGAGCCAGGGGAAGGAGCTTTTGGGGGCGAGTTTTGCGTAAAAAATACCCAACTTTAACCGTCAATGAGCGCATCAAAGTAGTGACGAGGCGACGTAAGCCTAGTTACCACAGTGGTTTAATGCCGCTATGGCGATTTGGGCCTGTGCGTGCACACTTTGGCTTGTCGAGACGGCCTCCGCAGGGCGGGGGAGGCTTTTTCAGCATCGTAACGATTGAGAAGCAAGTATAAAGAAACGGAGTTACCCATGACGCGCATTTCACGAGCAGGATTCGCAGCCGCCTCCACGATGGCGGCGCTGTCTTTGGTTTTCACGACCGGCTGCTCAACGAAAAATTACGTTCGCAGCCAGACTGAGCCAGTGATCCAGAAGACTAACGAGCTTGACGATGCCACCGCGACGAACAATCGCACGATCCACGACGTGGATACGCGGTCGCAGGCGGGCATCCAGCAGGCGCAGAACTCGGCCAACACGGCGCAGCAGAACGCACAGAGCGCCACCCAGGCCGCCAACACGGCGCAGTCGTCAGCGACGGACGCTGTGAATCGCGCGGACACGCTGTCGGGAGTGATTGCGAATCTCGACAACTACAAGCAGGTGGGCGATGTGTCGGTGACCTTCGGCTTCAACAAGGACGTTCTAACGAAGGCCGACAAGGATCAGCTGGATCAGTTCGGCACACAGCTGGCCAGCACGAAGAGCTACATCCTCGAAGTAACGGGCGGGACGGATTCGGTCGGATCGAAGGAGTACAACTACGATCTGAGCGATCGCCGCGCGATGGCAGTGGTGCAGTATCTGGCGTCGAAGTACAACGTGCCGGCACACAAGTTCTATCTGGTGGGTTTGGGCAAGGATGTTGAGATTGACTCCAACAAGACCTCAGCTGGGCGCGCGAAGAATCGGCATGTGGAGGTGCAGTTGCTGAGCAATACCAGCGACAACACTCCGCCTGCGCAGGGCAGCGCGAGTGCTACGAGTGGGTCTCCGTCGGGACTGTAGAACTCAAAAGCCGGTAGCCGGTAGCAAGAACCAAGGGTGCGCGGCGCAGGCTGCGCACCTTTTCCTTTTTGGGGCGGGGCTACTGGGGCGATAACTGGCGGACGTGAGCGGCCTTCACATCGTTGGCGGTGAAGAGGCTGAGGAAAGGCGCGCCGTGTCCACCCCGGCGACCATACTCGCCGGGGACCCCGGCTTGGCAGGCGGCTTCGAGGGCGGCGCGGCCTCCGGCTTCTTCGCGCTCGACGAGGCAGACGGCGGCGATGACGCGCATACCGGCTTCACGGGCGGCTTCGATGGCGGTGATGGTCGAGGCGCCGGTAGTGCAGACGTCGTCGACGATGAGAACTGGGGCGTCCTTTTCGCAGAAGCCTTCGATGCGGCGGCCGGTGCCGTGGGCTTTTTCGGCCTTGCGGACGAGGAAGCCGTGGATCAGGGGTGCGCCGTTTTGTTGCTGGGCGCGACATGCGCTGGCGATGGCTACGGCGGAGACGACGGGGTCGGCGCCCAGGGTGAGGCCGCCGACGGCTGCCGGGTTCAGGTTGTGCTCGCGGAGCAGGTCGAGGATGGCGAGGCCGGTGAGTCGTCCGCCCTCGGCGTGGAGGGTGGTGGTGCGGCAGTCGATGTAGTAGTCGCTCTTTGCGCCGGAGGAGAGGGTGAAGTTGCCGAGGCGGAACGAGGTGCGGGCGAGCAGGTCGAGGAGGGCGGCGCGGGGGTTGGTCATCAGCTAGACAAGGCCCTTTTCATAGAGTGTCCGTAAGCTGACCTCAGCGAAGATCGACTCACTATGGTTCTGGCGCAAGGAATCTAGAACCTTCTGCTTGTCGCCCTCGTAAACGGAGAACCCAGCAAGGAATGTATCCAGGTCGCGAACCGAGACTGGACGTGTTTTCATTGCACCGTCTCTGTCAAGCCCTGCGAAGCCCACGAGGAAACCGTCATTCCCCGAAGGGATGAAATGAAGGAACCCTCGCTTTTCGATTTTGTCAGCATCCGGAACAACAAAGACATCGACCTCTTCGTACGGCCCCAGGGACGACAGGCGGGAAACACCTTTCCTAATTCGATCAAGCGCCTCCCGGGCCTGCGTCTCTCCCAGGAGCAGAAGATGAGAGCTCAGAAACTGCCTTGTCGAAAATGCTTCCTGATCGAGGGCCTCGAACGCACGAAGATATAAGTCTCGAACTCCTGCGTCGTCAACAGCGGGGCTGATGATCACGACCTGCCACTGGCTGGTTTCGTTCGAGCGGATCAAGAACCGATCAGAGACGGGGATGCCGTGCTTCTGGAGGGAAAGCGCGACCAGAGCCGGCAGGTCGAGATTGATTCGCTCTACCAGAGGGTACGTAGCCATGGGAGAACTCCGTCCGTTGTTTCTGTAACGCGAAGATACATTTGTGTGGCCTCGGCTTCCGAGATGCCTGAATTGTAGCGGCTGTCGTTTTGCCAGCGCTTCACCGAATTCCAGTTCGAGATCAGCGAGGGGGGCTGCGAAGCCAGGTTCGCGCTCAGCCCGGAGAACTCGAGCAGTTGATTCAAGTCGTGGCTCCAGATTTTTCGCGCTTCATCAGGACGGAGCGGAAAATCGAACTGCCGTGTGTTTCTCGCGACGCAAGCTTTGAGGGCACATTCCACCGCCAACCCTGAACTGTAGTATGCACCTGAAAAGCGGCCTGAATTCAGCAATGCCCCCGCGTCGTTTATCCGTTCGTCTGCCAATGCCTGGAAATCTGCTCTCGTCATCGAACCAACCCTCTCGGAGCAACTTCCTATCTCTCACCAGAATAACGCCAATGTGGAGGCTACTTTTTCGACGTCGCGGCGGCCTTGATGGCTGCGATGGAGTCGGTGAGGCTGTTGATGGTCGCGGCGTCGAGCGAGTAGAGAGTTGGATCGTCTTCGCGTTTGGCGATAGCGGCGTCGTTGGTCTTCTGGATCGCAACTTTTTCGATTTTCTTGCCGCTGTTCGAGGTTATGTTGATGCTGATTTCGGGATTGGTGAATCCGGAGTCGACGAATTTTGTTGCGGCGAGGTCGCGGAGACCCGTCACGAACATGGAAACGCTGTCGGCGTCCATCTTTTTGCCGTTCGACCACCAGTCGTTGCCGGTGTGGGTGAGAACCAGCGATGTGGCGGCGGAGTGGTATTCGATCTTGTCCGGGTCGGTGTAGCCGAAGTCGAAGAGCTGCTTGTTGCGGAAGTCGTCGAGCGAGTGGTCGAGCACCTGGCCGATGGCGCTGGCGGTGGTGGAGTCGATCTTCCAGGTTCCGGCGACGGCGCTGGATTTCGCGTAGTAGTCGCTCTTGTCTTTGCGGATTTCGAGGGTATCGTTGCCCGCGCTGCCGGTGAGCTTGATGGTGGCGACCGGGGTGGCATGCGCAAAATTCTTCGCAGCATCTGCGGCGGGGGCGGAAGGATCCCACTTTGCGCTGGTGAGTTGCTGGAGGAGGTCGTCGACCTGGAAATTATCGGTGCGATAGGGCTTCGGCTTTTCGATTTGCCAGCCGTTCTGGACGCGGGCGAAGCCGATGTCCTGCCCTTTGCGGATCAGATCGATGCTGCTGACGGAACTGGCTTCGATGGGTAGGAGGCGCTTGTCGCGCAGATCGCTGAGGCTCTTGTTGAGGCTGGTCTTGGTGTATGAGGCAGCGGTAAAGATGCGCGGATCGCCGGCTACCGCGACGTAGACAGCGTCGCCGGTGGGCGTGTCGTCGCCGAGGAGAAGGTGGGTGGTTTTGTTGTTTTTGCCGGTGATGTCGAGCTCGACCGACGGATCGCTGAGACCGAACTGGGCGAGGTTGGAGGATTGGTCTTCAACCACGCGCTGAGAGGTGAGAGGCGCGAGGTTCGACAGCATGCCGGAGACTGTGCTGCTGTCAGCGGGATAAGCGTTGGGCGCGGTGATCTGCCACTGGGCTGAACCAGAGCGGACCAGGGTGACGGGCGGAGCACCTTTCTGTGTCAGGGTGAGGGAAGCGACGGTGGCGGGATCGATCTTGAGGATCGCGGGGCTGGCGTCAGCGGCGGGCGTAGCGGTGTCCGGCGTCTTGCGGTGTTCGGACCAGTAGAGAACACCCGCGAGAACGAGGAGGACGACAGCCGCGATGAGGAGACCGCGAAATTTCATAGCCATTCTTTGAAGGTGCCTGGGGACTTATCTCCGCTTCCACCAGACCATGATGCCGGCGATGATGACGATGAGCGGAAGCACAAACTGGCTGACGATGCGGACGATGTTGAGCTGGCCGCGGGTCATCGTGATGCGGCGATCTTCGGGTGCTCTGGGCTTGATGGAGATGAGGTCTTCGTCCGAGCAGAGCCAGTTGATCGCGTTCGTCGCCAGATCGCCGTTGCCGTTGAAGTTGATGAAGGAGTTCGACGACCAGGCAGAACTGCCGACGACGACAAATCGTCCTTGCGCGTTAGCTTTCCCTGCGTTGTAGCTGCCTGCCACGGCGAGGGTCAGAGGGCCACGTTTGTTATTCGGGTCCTTTGTATTGATCTTCGGGGAACTTAGGTTCGTGGTGGCAAAACTGCTTTCGGAGGTATCGAAGAGTTTCTCTACCGTGGACTTGTCTGTGGTCTTGAACGTGAGAGAACGCGCGAGCGGGAAGCCGGTGAGGGAACTCTTCATGTCGGCAACGATGGGCTGGGTGCCGTAGCTGCTCACGAGGGCGACCTGGCCACCGAAGCCGTAGATCTGGCCGATGGGGTTGAGGTCGAGGATAAGGTCTTTGTCGACGGTGACGCCCCAACTTGCGAGCAGAGACGTGAGTGCATCGTTATCGGCGATAGCGGAGGGGCCCATGCTCAGCGGCGGATCGAGCATGAAGAGGGCACGGCCTCCGTTTTCGACGTAGGTTTTGATGGCGTCGACTTCAGGCTGCTCGTAGTTGTGCGTGGGGCCGGCAATGACGATGGCCGTGCAGTCGGCGGGGACTTCGGCCTTCTGGACGAGGTCGATGGACTGAGTCTGATAGCTGTCTTTCGCGAGGAGATCCTTGAGGCGAGATTCGCCGTCGCGGCTGGAGTCGTCGATGGGATGCTCGCCGCTGCCGGCGAGGAAGCAGACGGTGCGGGTGTTGCCCTTGATGTCGCGGATGAAGGCGCCGGTGATGCCTTCCTCGGTGATGTCTGCGGCGGTTTCGGTGTGATCGCCGACCTGCACCGTGGCGGTGCCGTAGGTGCGGATGCCGGCCGCGCGGGCGAGTTCAGGATCCTTGTCGGGGTCGACGTATTTGACCTTCAACTTCGGGGAAAGGCTCGCGTACTCATCGAGGAGGTCTTTGCCCTCTTTGAAACGCAGGCTCTGATTGAAGTAGGTGATGGTGGCTGGCTGCTTCAGGCCCTGGACGATTTTCTTTGTTTCATCGGATAAGCTGTAGCGCTTATTAGAGGTCGCGTCGTACGACTTCTCATAACGATTGGCGAGAAAATTGGCGACTACTACGATGGCGAGGATAACCAGGACATAAGTGGTCGCATAGGCCGCGTACTTAGTTTGTCTCGCCTTTAACCACTGACTTGCCATTCCTGACTAAGACCTCCAGCGAAGGGATTCCATCGAGCGGGCGGTGAAGAAGAGTCCAAGGAAGATGACGCTGAGGTAGTAGATCGCGTCTTTGGACGAGAGCACGCCGCGGCCGAAGGATTCGAAGTGAACGGGGACAGAGAGGTAGGAGAGAACCTGCGCCCAGGTGGAGGAGTCGTAACCGCTGACCCAGGAGAAAACCCAGAGCAGCAGGCAGGCGCCGAAGGTGGAAGCGCCGGCGATGATCTGATTTTTGGTGAGTGTGGAGACGAAGGTGCCAACGGCGAGCAGCGCCGCCGCCTGGAGCACGATGCCGAGATAGGCAATGAGCATGGGCTTCCAGTCAGGATTTCCGTAGCGGAAGGCAAAGGCGAAGTTGATGGCGCCAAAGAGGAGGATCCAGCAATAAAGGATGGTGGCAGCGAGCCACTTGCCGAGGATGATCTCGATATCGCGGACGGGCGACGTGGCGAGCAGCTCGATGGTGCCGTTGCGCTTCTCTTCGGCGAAGAGGCGCATGGTGATCAGAGGGATGAAGAAGAGGCCGAGGAAGCTGGTGTTCTCGAGCAGCGGGCGGATGATCTGCTCGTTGATATTCATGGGCTGCATCTGGCCGGCCATCTGCATCTCCATGCCTTCGATGACGAAGTTGCCGAGATAATTCCAGAAGAAGAAGCCAAAGATGATGCTGTACATGGTGAGGAGCAGCCATGCGATGGGCGAGGTGAAGTAGCTGNNGTGAGCTGCAGGAAGATTTCTTCGAGGCTCATGGCGGAGGGGCGGAGCTCGTTGAGGTCCCAGCCGGATTCAACGATGGCGCGGGCGAGATCGCCGCGAACGAGCTGGCCTTTGCTGGCCTCGACTTCGAAGACTGCGCCGGTTTGGAGTTCTTCTTTGAGGGCGACGCGGCTGACGCCGTTGATTTTTTCCAGACGCGCCTTGACGGGTGGGGTCGCAAGTGTGCCGGTGCGGGCGCCTACTTCGAGCAGTACAGATTCGGCGCCGCGCGCGCGGGCCTGCAGGTTCTGGACCGAGTCGGTCGCGACCAGCTTGCCTTTGTTGATGATGATGACCTGCTCGCAGGTCTGCTCGACTTCGGGGAGGATGTGGGTGCTGAGGATGATGGTGTGGTCGCCGGCGAGGCTCTTGATGAGGTCGCGGGTCTCGTTGATCTGTTTGGGGTCGAGGCCGGCGGTGGGCTCGT
>PMSS01000377.1 GCA_003167515.1 Acidobacterium sp.
GACGTGGACGACAAGATCATTCGCAACGCGGCTGCGGCTGGAGTGGGGATCGACGAGTACACGCGGAAATATCAGGATGCGTTTTTCGAGGACCTGAAGGCGCTCGATGTGGAGCATCCGGAGGTGGTGGCGCGGGCGACGGAGCACATTCCGACGATGGTGTCTCTGATCGAGCGGCTGGCGGAGCAGGACATTGCGTACCGGGCGGAGGATGGATCCTGGTATTTTCGGATCGCGCGGTTTCCGGAGTACGGGAAGTTGTCGAAGAAGGATTTTGGGGGGATCGAGGACGGGGCACGGATCGATCTGGACGAGTACGAGAAGGATTCGGCGCGGGATTTTGCGCTGTGGAAGGCGCCGAAGCCGGGCGAGCACAAGTGGGAGACGGCACTGGGGCCGGGGCGGCCGGGTTGGCACATTGAGTGCTCGGCGATGGCGATGGAGTTCCTGGGGGACAGCTTCGATCTGCATGCGGGCGGCGAGGATCTGATGTTTCCGCATCACGAGAACGAGATTGCGCAGTCGGAGTCGGCGACGCATCGGACGTTTGTGCGGCACTGGTTTCATGTGCGGTTTCTGCTGGTCGAAGGGCGGAAGATGTCGAAGTCCGAGGGGAACTTTTATACGCTGCGCGATCTGTTGTTGCGCGGGTATAAGGCTTCGGCGATACGGATGCTGCTGATTTCGGTGCCGTACCGTCAGCAGCTGAACTTCACGTTTGAGGGGCTGTCTGCGGAGACGATTGCGGTGGAGCGGCTGCGGACATTTCGGGAGCGGATTGTGAATATGAAATGGCCGGAGCCGTCGCAGGGACAGATTGGCTTCGACGCAGCGATCGACGATGCCGCAGAAGCGGCGATTAAGAAGTTCCGAGCTGCACTTGCGGACGATCTGAACACTGCGGAAGCGAGGGCCGCGATTTTCGATATGGTCCGTTTTGTGAACGCTCAGGCCGACGCAGGCAAGTTCCGCGCGTTCAACAAGCACGTTGTCCTCGAAGCGCTGCGGGAATTCGACCAGATATTTGCGGTGCTCGAGGATCACGACGCGGATTGGACGCGGTTCACGCTGGACTGGGCGGAGCGCGAGGGGCGGCTGGGCGAGGCTGCTCCGGAGGTACTGGCGACACGGGGCGTGACGAACGAGAAGATTCAGGCGTTGGTCGAGGAGCGGGATAAGGCGAAACGGACGCGAAATTTTGCGCGGGCGGATGCGATTCGGAACGAGCTGGCGGGGATGGGGATTTTGCTGGAGGATTCGAAAGAGGGGACTCGGTGGAAGCGGAAGTAGGGGTCAGGACAGGCTGAGGAATGAAGAGCCGCCGTCTGAAAGGAAGGAGGCAATCTCCTCACTACGAGCCCTGATCAGATTCTCGATTGCCGCAGTTGAACAGTTACCGAGAGCCACCCAGATAATCTTTGGCGGGTATCCTTCCAGGAAGCTTCTTTGGCGAAAATCCCCGTCTTTGGTGATGATCGCCAGACTCTTTTCGATCGCGTAGCTCCACACTTCAGTATCTTCGGCTTCGGAAAGTCCGACGTCCTGAACATGAATCGAACCGGGGAAGAGATCGTGGATAGCGCCAACCAGGCGCAGCGAGAGGTTCTGGTCGAAGAGCAGCATCAGGCCAGAATGCTGGTCAACCGCCGCTCCCGATCAGCTGCAAAAGCCAAGCACGCGCGGATGTCTTCTCCGGTCAAATATGGAAAATCGCGCAGGATTTCCTCTTCGGTCATGCCCGAAGCAAGATAATCGAGGACATCGTAAACCGTAATCCTCATTCCGCGGATGGAGGGCTTGCCGCCCATTTTTCCCGGCTCAATCGTGATGATCTTGCGGTAGTCCATGGCGCTCCTCTTCACATTACCAGAACGGCGCTCCTGGGGCGCGTCAGGAGCCTGGCCAGCGACTCATTGGTGGGGCAGTTCGAATGTTTTGCTTGTGGGAGTGCCGTCCGACTTGAGCACGGTGTAGGGGAAGTGCCAATCTATCCTGCTTCCGTCGTAGTAGACGGTGAGAGATGGAATCACCTTCCACGTATCGTTCCCGACCGCGTTCATGCCGAAGACGAAATGGCACCCCGCCAGGCGGCCCTTCTGGAAGGGTTCGACGATGGTCATGTCGCGAGCGGTCGTCGTGTTGACGTCCCAGTGATCGGTATCCTGATCGGCATTACAACAGGTCAGGGTCGCTACGTCGTGGTCGTCGCAGACGAGACGATCCTGGATCTGGCTATTCCAGGCTTTGTCGTCGTCCTGGGTCGCGAAAGTTACGCTTACTCTCTCGGCTGCCTGAGCGAATCCTGTTGTGGATAGCGACAGCATGAGCGCCGTTACCAGCAGCACATTCTTCATGCGGTGGCCCCCCTTTCGTGACTGAGCATTGGCCTGGCTTTCGACGACTCAAATTCAGAGTTTCCCTGACAACGACACGCCGGAATCTATGATGCTCTAACACGCCCTGAAGCTGGTTCGTCTGTAATGGTTCAGCTTACGCTGCTTGCCGCAATTTCGGCCTGCTATGGTTCCAGAGCCAGCCTGCTACCAGATAAGTGAGATAGATGTAGGGGAGCCAACGATAGGCTCCGGTTGGGACGGGGTAGACGGAGCCGGCTATGGCGAGCAGCATGGCGATGAACCCAGCGCCCGAAAGGACCAGCCAGAGATTCGTCAGAGTGCGTTGGCGGCGGAGGAAGCTGGGGACGGCGAGGCAGACGAGGGCGTAGGCGGTGAGAAATCCGTAGGTGGCGAGGGAGCCCATCCAGCCGTAGATGTCCGCGCTGGAGATGCCGCGCAGGGCCAGGGCGACGGTCAGAACAAATGTAACAATGCCGGTTACGAGGACCGCGATATGCGGGGTCTCGTTGCGGTGGTGGGTGCGCGTCAGGTGGACGTGGGTGAGTCCATTGTGGGACATGGTGAGCAGCACGCGGGCGGAAGCGGTCATGCAGGCGAGGACACAGGCGAACATGCTCATCATGGCGCCAACGTCGACGGCGATACCGAGGGCGCTTACGCCGACCTGCTGGGCAAGGATGTGGAAGGGCGCGGCGCTTTGGTCGAGGGTTTGGTTGAGGCCGCGGAAGCCGAGGACCTCGGTGTAGGCGCAGACGACGAAGAGAAAGCCGAGGCCGATGGCGCTCTGGAGGACGGCGCGGGGGATGGTTTTGAGCGGATTGCGGGCTTCTTCGCCGAGGGCGGTGGCGCTTTCGAAACCCACGAAGCTGAAGAGGGCAAGCACCATGCCGAGGCGCATGCCGGAGACGCTGGCGCCGCGGAGGCGGAACTGCGCTGTATCGAGATGGAGGCCGTGGCGGGCGAGCACGAGAACCACGATGACGAGGATGCAGCCGACGGATGCCGCCTCAAGCCAGAGCATGGAGCGGGCGGAGAGGCGGATGTCGCGGTAGGCCATGGCGGACGCTATAAGAATGGCCACGGTGGCGAGGATGGCGGCGGGAGCGGTCCTGCCGAGAGCCGCCACCAGGAGCACGTTCGCATACTGAACGAAGCCGCCGGTCACGGAAACGGCGGTGGTGACGTAGGCAAGGAGGAGCGCCCAGCCAGCGAGTCCGGAGGCCCAGTCGGGGAGAGATTCGGTGACGTATTTGTAAAGGGAGCCGGGCGAGGCGGAGCGGCGCGCGAAGCAGCCGATGAGGAGGCCGATCAACGCCATTCCGGCGGTTGCCAGCAGGTAGACGAGCCAGGTACCGTTGCCTGCCATGGCGAAGACCAGCGGGATGGTCATGGCGGGCGTGGTGGTGGGGGCGATGGCGGAGACCGATTGCGCCAGCGTCTCGGCGGGCGACAGGACGCCGCGGCGAAGGCCATAGCTGGCGGGCTTCTCAATGTCGGCAACGTACACGGGCACGGCCTCAGACGGCAATGCGGGAAGTCCTCCTGATTGTGGTCGCAGAAAATGCGCCGGAACGGCGCGACAGGGAGCCGGATGGTTCAGTCTGCGGGGGAAGTGGGGTTATGTCAAGGCGGCAACGCAGGATTGAGGGTTCAGGTCAGGAAGTGCAGATGCTTCGCATTCTCCCGGGTCTCAGAATCGAGACCCGGGCCAGCCAGTCTGATCCATGGTCAAAGAAAAACGCGCAGGCTCCGGTTGCGCGCGGACTGTTGATTACATCACGGATGTTGCAAGCATGCACAGATGCGCGTACACAAGTAGCAATTGGCGCATGGCATCTCAATGCGCGGGGGGAATCGGATAATGTTGCCGTCTTTGAAGGCGCCTGACCGGCAAGGGGACGTTTTTCCTGTTCTAACGCCGCCGCAGATTGCCCGCGTCCGGTCCTATGCCAATGTCCGATCGGTCCAGACTGGAGAGGTTCTTTTCGAACCGGGCCAGTTGGGTGTGTCTTGTTTCGTGGTGCTCTCGGGAAAGCTTGACATCGCAATGCCCGGACTTTCCGGTGAGCAGGTGTTTGTGACCTATGGGCCTGGCCAATTCTCTGGTGAAGTTGTTTTGATCTCCGGGGCCCGAGCTCTCGCTCGGGGGCGGGTGGCCGAGCCGGGGGAATTTCTCGAACTCAGCGCAGACGCGTTGCGCACGTTGATCGCAAGGGATGCCGAGCTGAGCGATATCTTCATGCGCGCTTTCCTCCTGCGCCGTGTCGCGCTGATTTCGGCAGGCCTGGGTAATGTGGTGGTGTTGGGATCGCAACACTCATCCAATACGCTGCGCCTGCGCGAATTCCTCACCCGCAACGGCCATCCCCACAGCTATGTCGATCTGGACAGCGACAAAGCGTCGCAGGAACTTCTGGATCGGTTCGACATAAAGCTGGAGGACATTCCCGTTGTGATCTGCAGCGGAACGAGTGTGTTGCGAAATCCGACAAATCTGCGACTGGCGGAGTGTCTGGGATTCACAGGCCGAACAGACCAGTACCGCGTCCATGATGTCGCGATTGTGGGCGGGGGTCCGGCAGGTTTGGCGGCGGCCGTGTATGCGGCTTCAGAGGGGCTGGACGCTGTCGTGATCGAATCCGAGTTCCCCGGAGGCCAGGCGGGCGCGAGCTCAAAGATCGAGAATTATATGGGTTTTCCAACGGGCATCTCGGGGCAGGAGCTTGCCGGCCGTGCGGTTGTGCAGGCGGAAAAATTCGGCGCTCACATGATGGTCGGTCAGAAGGTGATGAAGATCAGATGCGACCAGCGGCCGTACCAGCTTACTTTGGAAGACGGCGGACTTATCGACACGCGCAGCATTGTTATCGCGGCCGGCGCTCAATATAACAAGCCGAACGTTGAGAATCTGGAGAAGTTCGAAGGGCAAGGCATCTACTACGCCGCGACTTTCATGGAAGCACAACTTTGCACAGGCGAGGAGATCATCGTCGTTGGCGGCGGCAACTCCGCGGGCCAGGCGGCGGCCTTCCTGGCAGAGACGGTACAAAAGGTCTACATGCTGGTTCGCGGCAAGGAATTGTCCGAAACCATGTCGCGCTATCTCATACAGCGAATCGATGAGAATCCGGTCATCGAACTGCATTTACAAACCGAGATTGTTGCATTGGAAGGTGGTTCGCACCTCGAGCGTGTGACCTGGCTGAACCGGGCAACAGGCGAACAGTCAACGCGTAGCATCCGTCATGTGTTCGTGATGGCAGGTGCTTCGCCGCGTACAGATTGGTTGCGTGGATGCGTCGCCCTCGATAAGCAAGGATTTATTCTCACGGGGCGGGATTTGGACCCGATTCTGGACAGCGCGCCACTAAAATGGCCGCTGGGCCGATCTCCGCAGATGTTGGAAACCAGTCTGCCTGCTGTTTACGCCGTTGGCGATATTCGTTCCGGCAATGTGAAGCGAGTTGCCTCTGCGGTGGGTGAAGGTTCAATCTCCATCCACCTGGTGCATCGAGCACTCGCGGAGATCTGATCGAGCATTTGGTTGACGCAGGCTGGGCCACGCTCTTCGCACCGCTGCGAAGGCAATGTACGGCTATGGGGTGAACCTGGCGGGATTTATGGGGTGGCGGTTTGCGGCGGCTGGCTATCTCGTCCAGGGTAAAGGCAAAACGCGCAGGCGCTGGTTGCGCTCTTAGTCTGCTGCGGCGGCGGCCTGCCTGGCGGGGCGCTTTGGCCGGGGCTTCGGTTCGGGAGCGGGCTGGGGCTTCGGAATGTCGCTGATATCGGCTTTACCTTCGGCGACCTGAATGAGGAAATCCTGGACGCTGAAGGGGCGTTGGTTTGGATCGCGCAGGCGGACGCAGGAACCGTCGGATTTCATCTGACGAGCTTTGACGGTGTCGGCCAGGGACCCGGCCAGCAGGATTGGCATTCCACTTTAGGTCGGGGAGTGCGGATGCTTCGCATTCTCCCGGGTCTCAAACGCGAGACCCGGGCCAGCCCGCGCGAAGCAAAACACGCAGCTTCTGGTTGCGCTCTTAGTCTGCTGCGGCGGCGGCCTGCCTGGCGGGGCGCTTTGGCCGGGGCTTCGGTTCGGGAGCGGGCTGGGGCTTCGGAATGTCACTAGTATCGGCTTTACCTTCGGCGACATGAATGAGGAAATCCTGGACGCTGAAGGGGCGCTGGTTTGGATCGCGCAGGCGGACGCAGGAACCGTCGGATTTCATCTGACGAGCTTTGACGTTGTCGGCCAGATAGGCGGCAAGAATCTCGTCGCGAACGCGCACCTTGATCTGGGTATCGCGGATGGGAAAGACGACCTCGCAGCGCTCGAAGAGATTGCGGGGCATCCAGTCGGCGCTGCCGCAGTAGAACTCCTCATCGCCTCCGTTGAAGAAGTAATAGAGACGGCTGTGTTCGAGAAAGCGCCCGATGATGGAGCGCACGCGGATGCGCTCGCTCAGATTCTTCAGGCCGGGGCGCAACGAACAGATGCCACGGATGATCAGGTCGATCTCGACGCCGGCGTGGGCGGCTGCATAGAGAGCCTCGACGATGCGCTGCTCGAGCAACGAATTCATCTTGGCGATGATGCGCGCGGGCCGGCCTGCCGCGGCGTGCTCTGTTTCGCGGTGAATGAGGCGGATGAAGCTCTCTGCCAGAGTCAAGGGCGCGACGAGGAGCGGCCGGTAGTCGTCGGATTCGGAATGCGCGGTGAGGTAATTGAAGACGCTGTGGACGGCGGCGGTGATTTCGGGATCGGCTGTGAGCAGGCTGAGGTCGGTGTAGAAGCGGGCGGTGTCGGGGTTGTAGTTGCCGGTGCCGAGGTGGGCATAGCGGCGAACGGCGCCGTCTGGATCGCGGCGGACGAGGAGCGCCAATTTGCAATGGGTCTTGAGGCCAACGATGCCGTGAAAGACCTGGACTCCGGCGTCTTCGAGATTGCGCGCCCAGCGGATGTTGGAGGCCTCGTCAAACCGCGCGGTGAGTTCGACGACGGCAGTCACTTCTTTGGTCTGCGCGGCTTCAGTGAGCGCCTGGAAGATGGGCGAATCGGCGCTGGTGCGGTAGAGGGTTTGTTTCATCGAGACGACGTTGGGGTCCTGCGCGGCCGCTTCGATGAAGCCGACAACGCCGTCGTAGGAGTCGTAGGGGTGGTGGAGGAGGATGTCGCGATGGCGTATTTCGTCGAAGAGGTCGACGGACTTGCGATTCAGGCGGAGCTCACGCGGCACGAAGGGTTTGAATTTCAGCTCGGGCCGCGAGGATGAGCCGTAGAGGGTCATCACGCGGGATAGATTCACGGGGCCGTCGGTGTGGTAGACGAGCGATTCGTCGAGTTCGAAATTGACGGTGAGGCGGTCGACGATTTCCTGATCGGCCTGGCTGTCGATTTCGAGGCGCACGGCGTCGCCCTTGCGGCGGTTGTGGAGTTCGGCGCGGACGGTTTCGAGCAGGGAGCGGGACTCTTCTTCCTGGAAATAGAGATTGCTGTTGCGGGTGACGCGGAAGGCGGCTCGGGAAAGAATCTCGTAGCCGCGATACATGCCGGCGGCGTTGCGCTCGATGAGGTCGTGGAGAAAGACGAAGTCCTCGGTGCCACCGGCGGTGGGAATGCGCACAAAACGGGGCAGAGCGCGAGGAACGGTGAGGACGCCGAGGACGGGTCCGAGGGTGCCGCGACGCTTGCGGCGCAGCAGCAGGGCCAGGCACATGGCCTTGTTGAGGACGCGCGGGAAGGGATGGGCGGGGTCGATGGTGATGGGGGTGAGC
>PMSS01000221.1 GCA_003167515.1 Acidobacterium sp.
AGGGCATCGCGTCCACCATCGTGATCGCCAACAACGAATGGAAATACGTAGCCGACATGGTTACAGATTTGGACGAAACCCTCCCACCCGTCGTCTGCTATCCCGGCGATGTGAACCAGGTGATCCTCAACCTGATCGTGAATGCCGCGCATGCAATCGGGAACAAGCTGAAGGGCGAGGGGATGGGGCAGATTACGGTTCGCACGCGAAGATGCGGCCAGTTTGCGGAGATCGCCGTAGCGGACACGGGGACGGGAATCCCGGAGGAGATTCGGACGCGCGTCTTCGAGCCTTTCTTTACGACGAAGGAAGTCGGTTCGGGAACGGGGCAGGGTTTGGCGCTGGCCCACAGCGTGGTGGTCAAAAAGCATGGCGGGAAGATTTGGTTCGAATCCGAGATGGGCCGCGGCACCACGTTTTTCATCCACCTGCCGTTCGATTCAGCCGGGAAGCAAGAGGAGGAGCGATGCTGAAGCGCCTGTTGTTCGTAGACGATGACGCGATGGTGCTGGCGGGGCTGCGGCGAGGCCTGCACGAGATGCGCCAGGAGTGGGAGATGACGTTCACGACGGGGGCTTACGCGGCGCTGGAGGCCCTGGAGAATGAAACCTATGACGCGGTCATCACCGACATGCGCATGCCTTCGATGGACGGCGCTGAGTTGCTGGAACGCATCAAGGACCGGCACCCGGAAATCGTGAGAATCATTTTGTCGGGACAGTCGGAGAAAGAGGCGGTGCTGCGGTCGCTGGCCCCGGCGCATCAGTACCTGGCCAAGCCGTGCGACATCCGGGAGCTGAAACTTCGTCTGCGCCAGGCCTTTGCGTCCCGCGATCTGGTGAGGAATCCTTCGATCGCGGCGACGATCGCCCGATTGCGGTCGCTTCCCAGCTTGCCCGCAGTTTACAGCGAACTAACGGCGGCGCTGCGTTCGGAAATGACGTCGCTTGCCCAGATCGAGCAAATAATTGCGAAAGACCCGGGGATGGCGACCAAGATTCTGCAACTGGCAAATTCGGCATTCATCGGGGTCCACGGCCGGGTATCGAGCCTGCGGCAGGCGGTGTCGCTGATTGGGGTGGAAACGGTGCGAACCCTGTCGCTGTCGATTCACGTCTTCTCGCAGTTCGACAAGAACTCCGCAATTGCGGTCCACCTGCCTCCATTGTGGGAGCACAGCGTGTGCGTGGCTGCCATCGCGCAGCGCATTGCCGCTCAAGAAACAGGAAGCAAGCCGATGGCGGAGGAGTGCTTTGCGGCGGGCCTGCTGCACGATATGGGTAAGGTGATCCTCTTTGCCGAGAAGCCGAAGGAATACGGCGAGGTTCTGAGTAAGACGGGCTGCGACGGCGGGCGCATCGAGACTCGGGAGATTGAGGCGCTGGGTTATTCCCATGCGCAGCTGGGCGGCTATTTGATGAGCGTATGGGGGCTGCCCACGTCTCTGGTGCAGGCGGTGGCCTTTCATCATCGGCCCTCGGAGGCGATCGATATTCAGTTTTCACCGTTGACGGCGGTGCATTGCGCCGACGCGATTTCAAAGGCCGCCGAAACAGCGCAGTCGGGCGAGGATATTCCTCTTGACCGGCAATATCTTGACGGCCTGGGACTGGCGGGGAAGGAAGGGGAGTGGCTGGGTTTCCTCGAGGAATTCCGCGTTGCGAAGAGAGAAGCTTCTGCGTGATGAATCGCTATGGGCTCAGGCGCCGCTATTCATACGAGGATCCAGGAGAAGCGGCCAGATATCGACGAGTTTCCCGGCCTGTGCGAGAGCGCCGACTATTGCGTCGATCCGGCAGCAGCTTCGGTGTGCTTCGCCGATAATTTGCGCAGTCGAGTCATGGTGCCGCGCGGGAAGCCGGTGGACTCGCGCACCACCAGGTGAGTGTCGATGGTGTATTCGCGCTTCGGCGAGGAGCCTTCGAGGTGTGACCGCAGAGCGGTGACCGCGGCATGGGCCAGGTCGGATCGGGACATCTGCACCGACGTCAGCGAAGGAATCATCATTTCCGCCATGTGGATGTCGTCGAAGCCGATGACGGAGACATCGCCGGGAACCTGAAGACCGGAACGCGAAAGCTTGTGCAGAACGCCGATCGCCAGCATGTCGTTCGAGCACATAATTGCCGTGGGCAGGGTCTTGTGCTCGAGGATGAGAGCGGCCGCGGCGAGGCCGCCTTCCATCGTGTGGTCGCCTTCTACCAGGTGCTGCCTCGGCACTTTGAGGCCGAGCTCGCGCATCGCCTTGATGAATGCGTCGCGCCGGGCCACAGCGGAGCGAAGACGCAGCGGGCCGGTGATGAAGGCGATGCTGCGATGGCCCAGCGCGGCCAGGTGCTGCACCGCTTGGCGAATACCCTCGCCGTAATTCACTTTGAGCACGCGGATGTTGGGCAGGTCTGGACCGGCATCTACAAACACCAGCGGAAACTCGCGCTCCACAAGCCTCTGCACGAGATCCTCTTCAATGCCGAATGTCATTACGGCCACTCCATCCACATTGCGCTGCAGCATGCGGTGAATGAGCGACTCGGTGCGCTCCGGCTTGTAGTTGGTGCAACCGATGAGGACTTCGTAGCCTTGCTCGACAGCCAGATTTTCAAATTCCTGCACCAGCTCGGGAAAAAATGGATTGGTAATCTCAGAAACAATCAAGCCCAGCATACGGCTGCGGCCTGAGACCAGCGCCCGCGCCTGGGTAT
>PMSS01000480.1 GCA_003167515.1 Acidobacterium sp.
ATCTCGGTCCAGTGCTCGCCTTTGTCGGTAGATTTGAAGATGCCGCTACCGGGACCGCCGGAACGAAACGTCCAGGCGTGACGGCGGAAATCCCACATGGAGGCGTAGATGACGGCTGGCTCGGCTGGGTTCATCGATAACATGCCGCAACCGGTAGAGCCATTGGCGCCTGCCAAAACTTTCCGCCAGTTTTGACCGCTGTCGGTGGTTTTGTAGACGCCGCGATCGGGGCTGTCGTCGTAGGCATGGCCGGTGACGCAGACGTAGACGGTGTTGCCATCGGCGGGATCGACGAGGATCTTCGCGATGCGCTCGGAGTTCGGAAGACCGACATTAGTCCAGTTATCGCCGCCGTCGGTTGACTTATAAACGCCGTCGCCCATGGAGGCACTATTGCGCTCCCATGACTCACCGGTTCCGACCCAGACATTCTTCGAGTTAGATGGGTCGATGGCGACGGCGCCGATGGACTGGACCTTTTGGCGGTCGAAAATGGGGCGGAAGTTGGAGCCGCCATCGACGGATTTCCAGACGCCGCCGCTGGCAGAGCCGACATATAAGGTTGTGCGGCCTTCCTCCTTGACGCCGGCGAGGGCGGCAATGCGGCCGCTCATGGCAGCCGACCCGATGTTGCGAGCCGGGAGTCCGGAGATGGTTCCGGAATCAAACTTGATGGGGGTGGGAGAGGTGGATTGGGCGTATGCGGGCGAGGCCGCAAGAATGGCCAGGAGAATCGGAAAGCAATATCGGAGCGAGGAAGTTTTCGTCATTGGCTTGCTCATAAGTGCTGAGTTCTCCACTATTCGATTCCTGAATTGCGGGTGGCTGCGATTGCGCGCGGCGCGGGGCCTGCGGCAGAGTGCGATGGGGGCGCGGCTGCGGGCGCGGGAAGCGAAGGCATCTTAAAGTCGGAGTCGGGAATCGGGGTGTTGGCTTCGATTTTGGAGATGGTGTATTTTGCTGTGCTGCCGGGATTGCGCGGAGAACCGGTTTCGATGGAGAAGGGGAAGTAGACGCCGTTGACCTTCTTATAGGAGCCGAGGTTAGTAAAGGTCTCGCGGACGCTGCCGCGCACAAACATCTGGCGGACGGTGCGAATCTCGATGTAAGTATCCGGGTCGAGATAATCGTCGATGACGTCGCCATTTTTGAGGGTGACTTTGAGGAGAAGTGCATCGTCGCCATCGACGGTGTCGTGTCCGATGTACTCGACTTTGGACCCCTTCTGCTTGTAATCGACGAGCGGGCCATAGAAGTCGTAGCTCTCGACCAGGTCGCGCGCGTCGTCTTCGCCCATGCGTTCCGGGTCGCGACGACCCTGGAAGGGATTGATCTGCCAACCTTCGGAGCCGTCCCAGGCCTGCACCTGGGTCATGCCCTGGAGGGTGATGGACTGGCGGATGAGGGAGTCCGGTTTCTGTTCGAGGGCGGCACCGATCTGTAAGCCCTGCACCTCGATTTTGCCGGTGGTGCGGAGACTCTTGATGGCCATGATCTGAGCCAGACCGCCTTTGGCATCGAGGTTCTTCGCGATCAGCTCGTCGGCCGTTTGGGCCATTGCCACCGTTACGAAGCCAGCGAGCGCGATTGCCAGCGCGACAGACGGCAGGCAGCATTTTCGTGCATTCACAGCGAGAAGAGGAGTCATTTCAGTTTTCTCCGGAGGGACTGCAAAGCTCGATACGGCGGTCAGAGGTTAGGGGAACCGGCCGGGTGATGGTGATACGGACCCGGAGGGTCAAATGTTCATCCGCAGCCGCGGGGAGAACGGTTGAGGTCAAGTAGGCTCGGTAATGCCGAAGCGTCGCGGTGCGCGTCTGACGTGCGCGAAGACCTACAGACGGTTCGAAGCAGGATTGGATAATTCGTACAAGCAGGTTGGCGGGTTGTCAAGGCTGGGGTGGCTGGAGGGCTTCGGCCCTCTCAAATGGCGGGCGTGTGGAAACGCACGGGTGGGTGTGTAGCGACACGGGGTGATCGTGTAGCGACCCCTATATTTCCGGAAGCGAAGGTCTCCTACTCTTGGGTCGAGTTGATTCCCGGCCGGTTCACAAAAGGTGAGGCGGGCGGCGACAGCGCGGGCAATGCCGGATAGGCAGTTCCCGAACATTGAGAGGAGATTCATCATGTCCGTTAGAACTCTGGTTCAGGCGTTTACCGTCGCCGTCGCGCTTGTTGCGCCGACGATCGCAGCCAGTCAAACTGCCAGCGAGAAGACGCTTGTGTCACTTAGCAAGGCATACGGCCCCCAGGTGGTCGTGCAAGCCGGAGATGGCAACTACTACATAGCGACATCGTCGAGCTACAGCGTCGGCGGCGGTGGGTGGAACCCCATTACCAACAATCCAATCGGTGCTCCACAGCCTGCACCAGCGGCTTCCGTTTTGGGGACTCTGCTTCAGGTGACCCCAGCCGGTGTGGAAACGCAGATTGCGACCTTTCAGGACCAGAAGACCCAGATCACATCGCTGATCGCGGGGATCGATGGGAATTTCTACGGGACGTCCTCTTACGGAGGAGCGGACTCGTTTGGCTATCTGTTCCGGGTGACCCCGAGCGGGGCAGTAACCGATATTTACGATTTCACCGGTGGGCAGGATCAGGGCCGGCCGACGGGTATGATCCAGGCGAGTGACGGGACGTTCTACGGCGGGACAAGCTACGGATCGGCAGTGAATGCGTTTGGCACAGTGTTTCACTATTCCCTGTCCACGGGGCTGGAGACGCTGTACAGCTTTACGGGAGGCAACGACGGTTCTCAGCCGCAGAACATCGTGCAGGGCAGCGACGGGAATTTTTACGGCGCAGCCTACTACGGTGGGGCAAACGGTGACGGTACCGTATTCAAAATGACGCCGGAGGGCAGCCTGAGCGCGGTCTATGCCTTCACTGACAACGATGGAAGCCAGCCGTTTTCCCTGGCGGAGGGCAAAGATGGGAATTTTTACGGCGAGCTGTACGCCAGCGGCCCCGAAGATGACGGTTCGTTCTTCGAAGTGACGCCGACTGGCGCGGAAACTGTCCTCTCATACTTCACGCAGGCGACGGGTTGGAATAATTACCCGATGGTGGCGGGAAGCGACGGCAACTTCTATACGCTTACCGGGGGTGCGGGCGCCAACAACGCCAGTGCTCTGGTCCAGATGACGCGGACCGGGACCATCAACCCTCTTTTGTACTATCCAACGACCCAGCCCACTAATTATTCGCCAGACTCCCTGGTACAGGGCGACGATGGGAATTTCTACAGCCCCACTCCGTACGTTACGGATCTGGTAAGCGGAATTGGCGAAAGCGCTGTGGTTGTTGCTTCCCCGTCTCCGGCGCTTGCGCCTCCGGTTCAGGTAACGCTGAGCGCGAGCTCGATCTCGCTGGGCGACACGGTGGCGCTGAGCTGGAACGTGCTGAACGCATATTCGCTGACTGGCCAGACCTGCGTTGCGACGGCTCCGGCGGGCGCGGGCACCTGGAACGGCGTGCAGACGGGGATGACGAGCGAGTCGGGCTTTGGCGGCACGGCGCTGGTGACACCGACGGAGGAGGGAGTGTTCACTTATGCGCTCACCTGCGGGGGAGTTGAGTCCGGGCTGGCGACGCTTACGGTGGGCAATGCGTCAGAGGAAGCGATTAACCTCTCGTCGGTCGGCGAAAATTTCGGCGATGTTGCCGAGGGGAAGAGCGCTACGCAGACGATCACGGTGACGAACGATACGGGCGCGGCGTTCCCGTTCGCGATTGCGCAGTACGGCGATGCGAACTTCTCCGAGGCCGATACCTGTACGCCGAGCATCGCGAAGAAGAAGTCGTGCAAGATCACGATCACATACGCGTCGCCGGTGGGTACGGACGAGACGGATGCGGCGACGTTCGTGATTGCGAGCAACGGGGCGAGCTTTGTACCGGGGAACAGCATCGAGGTTGCGGCGACCTCAGTGCCGACGGGCAAAGTGAAGCTGAGCGCGACGAGCCACAATTTCGGCAAGGTGAAGGCGGGTACGGTGTCCTCTTACGCGCTGAATGTGACCAACAACGCGAACGGGCCGGTGCAGTTGACCTACAGCGCGGGTACGGTGCCGTCGCAGTACACCGTCAGCAACGAGTGCCCAGCAACGCTGGCGGCAGGGGATACCTGCGTGGTGACATTCACCTTCACCCCAACCGACACCACGACCCAGAGCCTTACCTTCACCGTGACTCCGGCGAGCCCGGATGTGACGGCGGGGTCGATCACTCTGACGGGAAACTAACCGTTCTCCTGAATCTGCGGGCGCTCGCTTCGGCGGGCGCCCTTTTTTGGTACGCCGTGCATGTT
>PMSS01000120.1 GCA_003167515.1 Acidobacterium sp.
CATCGCCCACGCGGTTGACGATAAACGCTTTTTTCCCCGCGTCCGATGCCGACTTACGATGGAAATAGAATCCGATCAGCAAATAGCTGCAAGTTCCCACGCCTTCCCAGCCGACGAACATCAGCAGGAAATTCTCCGCAAGCACCAGCGTGAGCATGAAGAAGAGGAAGAGGTTCATGTAGGCGAAGAAGCGCCAGTAGCCGTCTTCCTCGGCCATATAGCCTACGGAGTAGATGTGGATCAGGAATCCGACGCCGGTGACGACGCAGAGCATCACGAGGGTGAG
Source organism: Acidobacterium sp. (assembly GCA_003167515.1). Taxonomy (GTDB): domain Bacteria; phylum Acidobacteriota; class Terriglobia; order Terriglobales; family Acidobacteriaceae; genus Palsa-343. Next base: position 287 of record PMSS01000120.1, read on the forward strand.
CTGATCGAGCTGGAAGGAGAAGTCGGCGTGGAAGGCACCGGAGCGGATCCAGGCGCCGAGGTTTTCTCCGTAGGGAAGTGTGAGCGAGCTGAATTTTGTAACGATCACTGCGACTTGCAGGGCGGGGATCAGCGACGCCATGAGGGCGACGGTGGTCACCAGGGCCTTCGGGAACCTGCGGCCGAGGAGACCATTCACCAGAAATCCGGCGAAGGGGACGAGCGGGATGAGCCAGAGGTGAAGGTCGGCGTTCATAGTTTCATCAGGTCGATGGAGTCGACGTTGAGGGTGTTGCGGGCGCGGAAGACGGCGATGATGATGGCGAGCCCGACGGCGGCTTCAGCGGCGGCGACGACCATCACGAAGAAGACGAAGAGTTGGCCGTTCACCTGCAAATGGCCGCTCACCTGACTCCATCGCCGCGAAAACGCTACGAAAGTGAGGTTCACCGCATTGAGCATCAGTTCAATCGACAAAAAGACGGTGATGATGTTGCGCTTGATAAGAAAGGCCGCGACCCCGATTGAAAAGAGAATTGCGCCGAGAACAAGGTAGCAGGCAATCGGAACCATAGGCCTCAGTGCTCCTTCCGGGCCAGCGCTACGGCGCCAAGAATCGCGATGAGGATGAGCACCGAGGTGACTTCGAACGGCAACAAAAGATCGCGGAAGAGTACGCGGCTCAGATCCCCGGTTGTCGCCAGGTACTCGCCCAGCTGCGCCTGTCCAAAACTGCTTCTTCGATTGAGAAAAATGAACGTCAGCAGCCCCAGGAGCGCAGCGGCACCGGGGAATCCGGCGATATAAGCGAGCTTGCTTCCATGAGTACGCTCCTCCCGGCCAGCGTTCAGCAACATGATGACGAAGGTGAAGAGAACCATGATGGCGCCTGAGTAGACGATCACCTGGGCCGCCGCGAGAAACTCGGCCCCCAGCAGCAGATATAACACCGCCAGGGAACTCATTACCACGATGAGCGACAAGGCGCTGTTGATCGGATGGCGCTGGAAAAGGAGGTTCAGGGCTCCCGCCACACACAACCCCGCGAAGATGATGAATAAGGCCAGGTGCATTTGCTTCAGTAGCTCGCAAACTGCAGGAAAACGGTGAACAATTCGAGGACCGGAACAGAGAATTGTAAATCAGTGCAGCGGCAGTCTCAGACCGATGAAAAAGCTCGTGACCACGATATTTGCAACAGCCACAGGCACCAGAAACTTCCATCCGAAGCCCATAAGCTGGTCATAGCGGAGGCGCGGAAGCGTCCCGCGCACCCAGATGTAGAGAAAGAGGAAGAAGAGAACTTTGACGACGAACCAGAAGAGAGAGAGCAGCGAGATCGCGATGGGGTTGCTGGGTTGTGGCAGGAGATTGCCGAAGGGGCTGGTCCAACCGCCGAAGAACAGCAGCGTGGCCACGCATCCAACGGTGATCATGTTGGCGTATTCAGCCATAAAAAACATGGCGAACTTCATCGAGCTGTACTCGGTGTGATAGCCGGCAGTCAGCTCGGACTCGGCTTCGGGCAGGTCGAAGGGGGCGCGGTTGGTTTCGGCGTACGCGGCCATCAGATAAATGAAGAAGGCGATGAACTGGAATCCGCCGAAGAAGTTCCAGGAGAGCAGCCCGTGCGTGGCCTGCACGTCGACGATGTGGCGGAGGTTCAGTGAACCGGAGCGGAGGACGATGCCGACAAGCGAGAGGCCGAGGGCGAGCTCGTAGCTAATGACCTGGGCGGAGGCACGGAGGGCGCCGAGCAGTGAATATTTATTGTTCGACGACCAGCCGGAGAGCGCGATGCCGTAGACGCCGATCGAGGTGATGCCGAGCAGAATGAGGAGGCCGATGTTGGTGTCGGAAATTTCGAAGAGCTGGACGCCCTTCCAGCGGACATCGGCGCCGAAGGGCACAACAGCGATGGACATCAACGCGCAGATCAGCGCAATCATGGGCGCCAGAATGTAAAGCGGCCGATAAACCGCCTCGGGCATCAGGTCTTCCTTCAGAAATAGCTTGGCCCCATCGGCGAGCGGCTGGAGCAACCCGAAGGGTCCGACGCGACTCGGTCCCCAGCGATTTTGGATGCGACCAACCAGCTTGCGCTCGAGCAGCACCGTGTAAGCAACCGCCATGAGCGTGATCACCACCACCACGATGACCTTCGCAAGACTGATTAGAAGAAACACCAACAAGCTGGTCTCCATCCAAAGCCTTTCAATATGTTCCTAGTCTGCCGCTGCCACTTCCGCGGGTTTGCGCGCTTCCATAACGGAGTGCAGCGTCTTGCTGTAGAACCCGAGCGAACCAGAGGTAAAGAGTGTGTCGTTGGACGGCCTGACGAGGTCGCGTCTTAAGGAAGTTGTCTCGATCTGCACCAGGCCGGATCTGAGATGCTGATCGTTCCCGGCCAGCAAGTCCAGCCGAGGCACCTCGTACGCCGGGACCAGACGCTGAATCTCATCGAAGATGGCGAAGGGATCAAAAGGGCTGAGCTTTGGCTCCAGATGATGAGCGGCCAGCCACACTCCGTGACGATCCGCCTCACCGGACTGCGCTCCGCGGGTCTGCCCAAAATCCGCCCGAACGCCCGCCTGCCCAAACGGCACAAGTTTCCTTACATCCGCGCCCATAGCGGCGGCCAGGCGCACTATAACTTCGAAATCCGTACGCACGCCGGCCCGATCCGCCGCTTTCTTTACCAACTGCAGATCGCCAAACGTGTTGGTGACGGTGCCGGCCTTCTCATAAAGATTAGCGGCCGGAAAGACGACGTCAGCAAGCTGCGCCGTTGCGGTCAGGAACATGTCCTGGACTATGAGGAAAGTATTGCGCAGAACCGGGCTAGTCATGCCATACCGGCCCACGGGGTTCGCGCCCACAACATAGAGCGCGTCGAGTTCGCCGCGTTGGGCAGCATCGAACATCTCGACGAGATCGAGTCCCGGCCGCGCGGGAAGCATCGGTCCGTATTCCTCCGCGAAATGTCCTGCGGAAACAGGCAGGTATCCGGGCAACAAATCGGGGTAAAGGCCCATATCCGCCGCCCCACGCGAGTTGGCGTAATCGCCGAGACAGGAGAATTTCACATTGGGGAGTGTTGAACCGAGTTTTACGAGTGCTTCGATATCACGGCCGCGAAACTCCGATCCGAAAACGACCAGCAGAGATTCCTCTTTGCGGATGGCATCGCGGAATGCCGTTGCTTCCTCGTCATCACTGAGTTCGCCGCCTTCGCCCGCCAAAAATGAGATCAGCCCTGAGTAGTCGCCCTCGCGGATGTGCAGGAACGCTGTGGCCTGGCGGCGAAGCTTGATCAGCTGGTGATTGGCGACGTAGAGGCGACCCTGGTTCAGGCGGATGTTGGTGCGGATCTGCCAGGCGAGCCCAGGATGCTGCTCGGTGGGATCGTTGCCGAGGAGCAGGATCGCTTTGGCTGCGCCGATATCGCGGAGTGAGGCTTCCTGCTGGCCCTGGAGAGCTGCGGCAAAGGCCGGGTAATCGGCGGTCCGGTGATGGTCGATATTGTTGGTGCCCAGAACCGTGCGCGCGAACTTCTGCAGCAGGTAAGCTTCCTCATTGGTGGTCCGGTTTGAGCCGATGACGCCAATGGCGGAGCCACCCCTTGCGTCGCGAATCTCGCGGAGTTTTTTTCCGGTGAATTCGATGGCTTCATCCCAACTGACCGGCGCGAGATTGCCATCGAGCTGCCGGACCAGCGGCGTCGTCAACCGGTCCTCGCGATTCGCGAAGTCGAATGCGTAACGACCTTTGATACATAAGAAATCGCCATTGATGCCGGACTTATCGCGATTGTCGCCGCGGACGATATCCATACCTTCGTTGGAGCGGCGGACGCCGAGGGTGGTCTTGCAGCCGTCGCCGCAGTGGGTGCAGATGGTGCCCACATGCGACATCTCCCAGGGCCGGGTTTTGTACCGATAAGCGCCGGAGGTAAGCGCACCGACGGGACAAATGTCGATGCACATGCCGCACTCCTCGCACTCGAGGTGATCCTGCTTGTTAGGAGCAATAACGCTACCCGCACCGCGGTTCTGGATGCCGAGCGCCCAGACATCCATGCCCTCGCCGCAGACGCGGACACAGCGGTAGCAGAGGATGCACCGCGGGCGATCGAAAAAGACTACTGGGGACCACTGCTGCTCCTCGCGGTGTTGCTTGATCTCGACGAATTTGGATTCATGCGCGCCGTACTTGAAGGTCATATCCTGGAGCTCGCACTCGCCACCCGCGTCGCACACGGGGCAATCGAGAGGATGATTGCCAAGCAGCATCTCGATGGTCGCCTTCCGGGCCTGCGCGATTTCAGGACTTTCGGTGGCAACCACCATGCCTTCTGCGACCGGCGTGGTGCAGGCGGTCTGGAGCTTGGGAACTTTTTCGAGGCGGACGACGCACATGCGGCAAGCGGCCTGGAGCGAAAGGCCGGGGTAATAGCAGAAGGCGGGGATTTCGATGCCGTGGGCGCGGCAGGCTTCAATGAGGAGCGTGCCCGCGGGTACGGTGAGTTTTTTGCCGTCTACAGTGAATGTGACGTCAGCCATTCAGATCCTTATACGGAAATTGCGGCTCTGCGTGGTTTTTCTGCGGGGACTCTGACCTCGAGATGCTCAACAACGAAGTACTCGACGTCATCAAAGTCCTCATCTTTAAACTCGACGCCGGTTGCGGCGGGCTCCGGAATGGTTTCTCCGTGTTCGATCATCACTTCAAAATGCGATTCCAGCCCCTCTCGCATCATGGCCCGCATCTCGTCCAGGGTGTCGCCCGCCGAAACGCAGCCAGGAACATCGGGCGCCTGCCCGGCAAAGTTGCTGCCAGGGGACTTGGCGTAAACGACCAGAAATTTTCTCGTCATTTCAACCCCGCTTGTTTCAGGATACTTGCCACGATGAACTTTGGCAGGTCCTTGCTGCCGTGAAAGGGCACCGTTACGATTCCCGGTTTCACGGGATGAACGAAGTGCATGTGACTCCCGGTTTGCCTCACCAGCTTCCAGCCATCCTTCTCGACGATGCGAATAATTTCACGGGCTTTCAACGCGTTCCTGCTGTTCTCACTCTGCCCTGCTTGTTAATCCCAACTAACTGCTTCAGACCAGCGCGGGTTCTGGTTCACGCACGCGGCGATAAGGGCAGCCTCTGCCCTCGAGGTGGTCTTCAAACTCTTTGCGAAATTTCTGGACGAAGGCAATGGTGGGCATCGCGGCCGCGTCGCCGAGCGGGCAGAAGGTGCGGCCCAGCATGTTTTCGGCGAGGTAGCGGATGTTGACGATGTCTTTGTCGACGCCGCCGCCTTCATGGATCCGTGTGAGGGACTTTTTGAGCCAGTCGGTGCCTTCGCGGCAGGGGATGCACCAGCCGCAGCTTTCGTGTGCGTAGAACTTCATGGTGCGGAGGGCGAATTCGACCATGCAGGTGGTCTCGTCGAGGACGACGACGCCGCCGGAGCCGAGCATGGAGCCGGCTTTGCCGACCTGATCGAAGTCCATGCCGATGTCAATTTCATCCGCGGTGAGGGCGGGCGTGGAGGCTCCGCCAGGAACGACGGCTTTGAGCTTTTTGCCGTTGGGGATGCCACCGCCGACTTCGTAAATCATCTTCCTGAGGTTGTAGCCCATGGGCAGCTCGTAGACGCCAGGGCGCTCGATGTGGCCGCTGAGGCAGAAGAGTCGCGTACCTCCGTTGCGTTCGGTGCCGAGCTTGGCATATTCGGCGCCGCCCATGCGGAAGATGTGCGGGACGGTGGCGATGGTCTCGGCGTTGTTGATGATGGTGGGTCCGCCATAGAGACCCACGACAGCGGGAAATGGCGGGCGGATGCGCGGGATGCCGCGCTTGCCTTCGAGCGATTCCATGAGCGCGGATTCTTCGCCTACTTCGTAGGCGCCGGCACCGGTCTGGGTGACGATGTCGAAGTCGATGCCTGAGCCGAAGATGTTTTTCCCGAGGAAGCCTTTGGCGTAGGCCTGGGCGACGGCCTTCTCCGTAATTTCGAGGAGGTAGCGGTATTCGCCACGCAGGTAGATGAAGCCCATTTTGGCCTGAACGGAGAGGCCGGCGATGATGGTGCCTTCGATAACGGAGTGGGGATCGTGCTCGAAGATGAGGCGATCTTTGCAGGTGCCCGGCTCACTCTCGTCTCCGTTCACCAAAACGTATTTCGGCTTCGCCGACTGCTTTGGTACGAACGACCACTTGAGGCCGGTTGGGAATCCCGCACCACCACGGCCGCGCAGGTTCGACGCCTTCATCTCATTGATGATTCCATCCGGACCCAGCGTGAGTGCTTTGCGGGTCGCTTCATAGCCTTCGAGTTCAAGGTACCGGTCGATCGAGGTGGCGCCTTTGCCAAACCGGTACGAAACCACGGGCACGCAGTCGGGATGGGTGGAGAGCGTCGCCATTACTTCCCTGCCCTCCCGCGATAATCTGCCAGTACCCGATCGATGGATTCAGGCGTCAGGTTTTCATGGAAGTCATAATTCACCTGAGCCGCGGGCGCCCACGAACACGCGCCGATGCATTCGACCTCTTCGAGTGAGAACACACCGTCTGACGTGACTCCTTTATTCGGAACACCGAGCTTCTTCTTGCAGTGTTCGAGAATTTCGTTGCCGCCGCGCAGCATGCAGCTGATGTTGGTGCAGACCTGCACGTGAAATTTCCCAGCGGGTCTGGTGCGCAGCAACGAGTAATAGCTGATGACGTTGCGCACCTCGAGCTCAGAAACGCCGACGCGCTCGGCGACTTCGGCGATGACGGCGTCGGAGAGGTAGCCGGTTTCGTCCTGAGCGTAGAGGAGCATGGGGACAAGGGCGGATCGCTTGACCGGATAGAGGGTGACGAACTGGTCGAAGCGGGCGGCGAGCGCGGGGGAAAAGAGAGCGGCGGGTTGTGAGGGCTGTGTGCTCATCGTTCGTTTCTCGCTGATCCGGCGGCGGCGTTCATCAGAGACGCAACCAGGTCGATGGCGGCATGATCCAGATCCAGAACCGTGCCGTCGATGTCGATGCGGCCTTCGGGCAGTAACGCAAGCCGCCCTCGTGTCTGCTGACCCATGCCGCTGCTTAAAGACCAGCTCCCGATCGAGTCGTGCGGATCACGAGTCAGTTCCATAGCCGCATTTCCTGCCACGATTCGGATCGAGTCCCCCTTTTGCGCTACGTCGGCCGATTCTTCGTCGTTCAGACTTCGAGCTGCGGTATAGGAACACAGCAAGGAAGCGAAAGAAATCCAAAGCTCGGTACTAACCTGATTAGTCATCCTCGCAAATCAACAACTGCCTTGATTACGAACTGGGCGAGGTTGGTCACGTCGACAGGATCAGAGCCGTTCACGCCTGGCAGAAGCGGACTGCTGGTGCTGGCGAGCTTCTGCGGATCCTGTGTGAGGTTGAAGTTGTAAGCGGTGCGATCCACTACCACGGAGATCGTTCGCGCGTGAGGATCAAGATTGAGAGACACCTTCCGATTCAGAGTGGAGGTAACGGAGATCATGTCGCCGGTTTCGGCGAGCGCCAGTTTCGTCTGCGACTTCCCCTCCAGGATTTTATTAATTTCAGCGATAGCCGTGCGCAACTGTTGAGACAGGTCAGACCAAGTGTCTTTGGTCTTCGCTTCGCTGTTCAAAACTTCCTGCGCGAATTCAACTGCCCACTCTGCCATGACCTGTCTCCTTTCTGACCTTAGCGGTCGATTTCTCCGAGCACAATGTCAATCGACCCAATGACGGCCACCACATCGGCGATGAGGCGGCCGACGCACATGGTTTCGAGCGCCTGGAGCGTCGCGAAGGACGGATTACGCATGTGGACACGATACGGTTTGGCGGTGCCGTCGCTAACGGCGTAGTAGCCCATTTCGCCGCGGGGCGATTCGACGGCCTGGTAAACTTCGCCGGTCGGGACCTGGAAGCCTTCAGTGACGATCTTGAAGTGGTAGATGAGCGCTTCCATTTGCGTCTTCATCTTTTCGCGGTCAGGGAGGACAACGTGCGGCGCGTCCGCCTTGATGGGGCCTTCGGGCATGCCATCGAGAGCCTGCTGGCAGATCTTCACCGACTCACGCATTTCCTGGAGCCGCACGATGTAGCGCGCCCAAACATCGCCATCGTTTGAGACGGGCACCTGAAAACGAAACTTGTCATAGCTCGAGTACGGCATGTCGCGGCGCAGATCCCAATCGACGCCGCTGGCGCGCAGCGGAGGACCGGTAACGCCGAGGGCGATCGCATCCTCTGCGCTGAGATAGCCGACATTTTTGAGCCGGTTAATGAAAATCGGATTGCCGGTGAGCAGGTTTTCGTACTCGTCGATCTTCTCGGGCAGGATTTTGATGAGAGCCTGGACCGAGTCGAAGAAGTCGAGTGGCGGGTCCAGCGCCAGGCCTCCGATGCGAAAGTAGGAGGTCATCATGCGCTGACCGGAGAGGTGCTCGAAAATGCGAAGGATTTCCTCGCGCTCGCGGAAGGTATAGAGGAAGACGGTGAGCGCGCCGATGTCCATGGCGTGCGTGCCGAGCCAGACCAGGTGCGAATTGAGCCGCGTGAGTTCGTTGAGCAGCACCCGCATCCACTGGGCACGCTCGGGGATTTCGAGTTGGAGAAGCTTCTCGATCGCGAGGCAGTAGGCGAGGTTGTTCGTCATCGGACACAGGTAGTCGATCCGATCGGTCAGCGGCACCACCTGCTGGTAGAACTTAGCCTCGCAGGTTTTTTCGATCCCGGTGTGCAGATAGCCAATGTCCGCGACCAGTTTCACAACGGTCTCGCCGTCAATCTCGAGCACCACGCGCAGCACACCATGCGTCGAAGGATGCTGCGGCCCCATGTTGAGGACCATGGTGTGATCCTTCGAGCCTTCTTCCGGACGCGGCACAACGAGCGTGGATGTCTCGACGAACCCCGGAATTTCCGGCATATCGTGCCGGTCAGAATAGTCGGGCATCAGCGGTAGCCCTCTACGGGGTAATCTTTGCGCAACGGGTGGCCTTCCCATTCCTCGGGCAGCATGATGCGACGCAAACCCGGATGGCCATGAAAGCGCACGCCGAACAAGTCCCATACTTCGCGCTCATAGAAATTGGCCGACGGCCATACCGGCGTGATGCTGTCGACGGAAGGGTCGATGCTTTGGACCATTACATGCAGCCGGACGCGCTCCTTCAGCCTGTGCGAGAGGACGTGATACGTGACCTGGAAGCGCGGTTCCGCGGGATACCAGTCCACGCAGGTGACGTCTTCGAGAAAGTTATATCCGGCTGCCTGCAGAGTGCGGCACGCTGGACGAATCGACCCGGGGGCTACGACCAGGGTCAGCTCGCCGCGATCGAATTTGGCGTTGGCAATGGCCTCCGGATGCGCGGCGCGCAAGGCCTGTATGGCCACATTCTGCGCGAGGCCTTCAAACACGGCCTCCTTATTGAGCAACGCCTCTCCCATGGCACTTTCCAGAAAGTCCTTTGCTGTCGTTTAAAGATCTGCCTTGTCGGCCGCCCAATCCAGAATGCCCTTCTTCCACACGTAGAAGACCCCAAGGGCCACGAATCCCAGATACACGAGCATCTCCCAAAAACCGAAGAAGCGAGAGCCCGTAATGCTGGGCAGTTCCCGATAGATGACCGCCCAGGGGAGCATGAAAACTGCTTCCACGTCGAAGAGGATGAACAGCATCGCCACCATGTAGAAGCGCACGGAAAAACGCCCGCGCGCATCGCCTTCGGCGGGAATGCCGCACTCATAAGCTTCAAGCTTTTCCTTCACGTTGCGATGGCGGCCGATGAACCAGGACATCGTGACCATGCTGCAGGCCATCGCACCGACTACGACAATCTGCAGCAGCAGCGCAAGATAGTTCCAGATGTACGGGTGGTTCTGCATGGCCGCTCTCCTGGAAAAAAACACGGAGCAGGGAAGAACCGCCGCTGCCTCCAATTCGACTCTAAGTCTGCGGTTGTCAAGAGTCAAGTTACGGGCGCATGTAACCGACGCGTCCACTCGCCATCATGCGACGGGTTGCAAACGGACCGGGCTCAGAGAGTGCAGGGACCCGCATCACGCACAGATTCCGGCACGTCAAATTTCCGGAAATTCTCCACGAACTTCGAAGCCAGCAATCGAGCCTGCGCATCGTAAGCGGATTTATCCGCCCAGGCATTGCGGGGATTCAGTAATTCTGCCGGGACTTCGGGACAGGTGGTTGGGATGCTCAGGCCAAAGGCGTCCTCAGTCGAGAACTCCGCCTGAGCAAGACGGCCGTCGAGGGCGGCGTGCACGATGGCACGGGTGTGGGGCAAGCTCATGCGCTTGCCTGTCCCGAAAGCTCCGCCAGACCACCCGGTGTTGACGAGCCAGCACTGCGCGTTGTGTTCGCGCAGGCGGCGACCCAGCATCTCCGCATAAACGGCGGGAGCGAGCGGCAGGAATGGCGAGCCGAAGCAAGTGGAAAATTCGGGCACCGGCTCACTGCCAAGGCCCGCTTCGGTTCCGGCGAGTTTTGCTGTGTATCCGGAAAGGAAGTGGTACATGGCCTGATCGGGCGTGAGCTTTGCGATGGGCGGGAGGACGCCGAAGGCGTCAGCCGCGAGGAAGAGGAGGTTGCGCGGATGGCCACCGATGCCGGGGATGACGGCGTTGGCGATGAATTCGATGGGATAGGCGGCGCGGGTGTTTTCGGTGTAGCGGATGTCGGAGTAGTCAGGTTCGCCAGTGCGCGGATCGAGGACGACATTTTCGAGGACGGAGCCAAAGCGGATGGCGTTATATATCTGCGGCTCTTTATCGAGGGTGAGGTCGATGCACTTGGCGTAGCAGCCGCCCTCGAAATTGAAGACGCCGTCGGGACTCCAGCCATGTTCGTCGTCGCCTATGAGTCGTCGATCGGGATCGGCCGAAAGGGTCGTCTTTCCGGTACCGGAGAGACCGAAGAAGAGGGCGGAATCACCGTCGGCACCGACGTTCGCGGAACAGTGCATGGGAAAGACATTGCGCTCGGGAAGCAGGTAATTCATCACGCCAAAGATGGACTTCTTCATCTCGCCGGCGTATTTTGTGCCGCCGATCAGCACAATTCTCTTCGTGAAGTCGGTGAGGATGAACGTGCTGGACCGGACTCCGTCGCGTTCGGGAATTGCCTCGAATTCGGGTGCCGCGATGACGATGAACTCGGGCGCGTGCGTGGCGAGTTCCGGAGGATCAGGCCTGATGAAGAGCTGCTTTACGAAGAGCGCGTGCCAGGCATATTCGCAGATGACCTGGATGTCGAGCCGATAGGTGGCGTCGGCACCGGCCGCCAGGTCCATGATGTAGAGATCGCGCTCGGCCATATGCCGGAGGACGCGCTCCAGCAGCCCGTGGAACTTCTCCGGCGGGAAGGGTTGATTCACTTTCCCCCAGTGAACGCGCGAGCGTGTCTGATCGTCCTCGACGGTGAACTTGTCGCGGGGCGAGCGGCCGGTGCGTGCGCCGGTCATAGCCACCAGGGCGCCGCTGGAGGCCAGGCGCCCCTCTCCCCGGGCGATCGCGGTTTCCACCAGTTGTGGGGTGGAGAGGTTGCGATGGGCATGCAGTCCTTCGGTGAGCCTTCTCCTGTCCTGCATCGCAATTGTCGCTCCCATACGGGAAGCCTCCGTGGGTTCAAAAAGGAACAAATTATTGTCACATCCGGCAGACGGGATGCAAAGCAGAAAACGAGTGCAGCGGGTCGGTAGCAACAGGTTGACCACTCGTTGGTTTCTCTTCAAATGGGCCGGCCAGGGACCAGAGATTGCCTGGCCTATTCCTCAAACCTGCGGCTGAGCGTCGTCGAGCGGAACCAGGTACGGCAGATTCGAGGTGTGTCCGGCCTCGCGCAGGACAGCTTCCACTTGCTCCAGAACCTCTTCGATGGTCATGGTATACATTTCGCGACCATAGTCGTAACCGGATTCGATGGCCTTTTTCAGATAACGTCCGGCGGCCTGAGCGGCTAAAGAATCGGTAATCGTGTGGCCAGTGCGTTTCTTTTGCTCGACCCAGGCGAGGCAGGGCATCGCAATCCAGACAGGCCTGCCACTGACGTCGAACCGAATGTCGACCGCGTCGGCGTGGCGCGTGGCGATGGCAACTACGTTGGCCCTCCAGCGGCAGTGCAGTTCTTCGCCGCTCCAGCGATCGGTTGCTTTGAAATCTTCGTACATGGCTCTTTCAGCGTAAAGCATTTTGTGTTCGGCCGCGCCATCGGAGGGCCGCTGAAGCGACACCGGAGGTCATCTGGGAGGGTTAAATGAAAATAACCGCGGGAATGTGTCGAAACAAAACAAATCTTCACAGGTTTTGTGCGTCCAATCAATCTGTCCGCAAAACGACCAGCCCTTTATCCGAGGAGTCTCATTCAGTGACCAGTTCATCGCAGAACCCCAAACTACGGCGATTCGAAGAACGGCTTCACCATCAACAGCGGCAGCTGGAACACACCATGCTGACTGCGGCGAAAGAAGGCCGCCAGGCAATGGCCGAAGATACTCTGGACGTGGCCGATCAGGCGGTTTTGTCCTATCAGAAGGAGCTGATCTTCTCGCAGGGCACCGAGGGCCATAGCCAGCTGTCGAAGGTCCGGCTGGCGCTGGAACGTCTGCATGAAGGGACGTTCGGCGAGTGCATGCATTGCGCCAAAACGATCGGCGACAAGCGGCTTGAAGCTTTGCCGTCAACTCCTTACTGCATCGAGTGCCAGGAGAAGATCGAAAGCGGGCAAATCGATGACGTGGTGCGGGCGGCCTGAGCCAGCCGGGAAACTCGGCCTTCCAATGAGCGCGTGGTAGACTGAATTTATCTTTCAGTGAGCGCTGGAGCACAGCCGCGTTCGCAACTACCTGGCCGGGAAACTCGGGCCGCCCAAAGGAAATTCGGGAAAATCGGTGGATACACAGACCCGTCACGCGCTCAAACAGGACAAATTCGTAACTGCGACCACCTCCGGTCTGGAATGGATCGGCGAACACCGGAGCCGGGTCGTGGCCTGGTCGGTGGGCTTCGTGTTGGCGATTGCCATCGCCATCGCCGGCATTGTCGTTTACCAGAAGCGCGATGCGGCGGCGAGCCAGTTGCTGGGCCAGGCGATGGACATTTACCAGACGGCGCTGGCCAAGCCGAATCAGCCTGCTGAGCCGGGCGAGAAGACTTATGCGACGGCGGCGCAGCGGGCGAAGGCGGCTTATCCGCTTTTTCGGCAGGCCGCCGATCAGTACGGCTGGCTGAGCGCGGGCGAAATGGCTCGCTACTTTGCCGGCGTGACCGAACTTGATCTTGGGCAGCAGGCGGCGGCTGAAGCGGATCTGGAAAAAGCGACGCATGCCGGCAACAGCAATTTGGCGGCGCTGGCGAAGATTGCGTTGGCGAATCTTTACGCTCAGACGGGGCGGAATTCGCAGGCGGTGACGCTGTTTCAGGATGTGATCCAGCATCCGACCACGACGGTTCCGAAGTCGGCGGCGCAACTGCAACTGGCTCAGTTATATGAGACGACGCAGCCTGCGGAGGCGCGGCGGCTTTACGCGGAAATCAAGGACCAGAATAAGGAAAACGACGCGGGTCAGATCGCCACGCAGAAACTTGCGAGCCTGAAGTAGCGTTTTTGGCGTTTTGGGGTGTACCCCCCCCGGGGGGGTGGTCCAGAATGTCCTTTGGTTTGTGCAGCTTGCATAGTAACTCTTTTTTTTGGGTACCCTCCGGTCTCTGAAAACAAGTCACTTCGGTCGCGCGCGTGAGTGCTTCATTCGCACTCGTGAATGCGGGGGTGATGCGGCTTGGTGTAAGGGATTGGCCGGCGTTGCCGGGGGCGTCCGAGGTGATGGCGAACGGGCGGGGCATGGCTGGTTTGTCCTTTCCAGAAACGGCAAAAGCCTCGCGGCGCGAGGCTTTTTTCTTTGCTCAAATTCGGGGAATTCGTTTTTCTACTCTTAAGTTAAGAATACCAGATTCAGGGGAAAAAACTGCCAACTTTGTTTGGGTGTTTTGGCGGGTAAGTGGTTTGGAATGTGGGGGACGTTACTTTGGTGAAGAGGTCGGGGGTTGACAAGTTTTTGGGGGAAGCCCTTTGGGGAGACAGTTCGACTTTTGACGTGCGCCAAAGTGCAAAATCTTGGGATTCCCGCCCCATCAGCGCGAAACGCTGGAAAGGGCGGGAACCCGGTCCCGTGAGTCTGTGGCGGCTGCAGCTTAGTTTTCACCGCCGTTGTGTTCCAGCGCGATTTTGAAGACCACACCGCAGTTGCAGGTTGGGTCTCCTCCCGCGGTTGTCGTGCCGTAGATGTCGCCGTGTTGGTCCATGTACAGGTTGGCCACCGGGTTGGCTCCGTCAGGGCCGGTGAACGTGTGCAGAACGGTGTAACGGCCCCAAGGATCGACTCTGAAGACGACACCGCAGCCGCCGGCCGCGCTGCAGGCGGCGTCGGTCGTGTCCCCGCCCAGGAGCGTTGCTCCGTAGAGATTGCCCAGGTTGTCGCGGATGACGCTGCCTAAGGAAGAAAATCCCTGCGCGCCCCCGGCGAAGTTGTAAAGGACGGACTCGTGGCCGTGGCGGTCGATTTTGAAGACGGTTCCGTTGCCCAGATTGGTGCTGCTGACGGCGCTGCCTCCATTGCCGGTAATGCCGTAGATGTTACCGGCGTAGTCGGTGGCGAGCCAGCCATCGGGGAACGGACCACCGTCTTTTCCCTCAAACGTGTGAACGACGGAGAAGTTCCCTCGGTCGCCGATTTTGAAGACAGTTCCGCAACCCAGAGCGCCAGCGAAATTCTGGACCGCAGCCCCGCAGAAGGAACTGGATATGTTCCCGCCGTTGGAGGCGACACCGACGAGGTTGCCCTGTCCGTCGCGAAGGAGGCTGCCGTAGGGCGAGTATCCGTCAGAGCCTCCGGTGAAGGCGTGGAGCACGGTTTCGTTGCCTTTCGGGTCCACTTTGTAGATAACGCCGCAGGTTCCGGGAGGACCGTCCCCGGTGCAGGCCGCGTTTGAGATGCCACCCGCGACGGTCGTGCCATAGAAGTTGCCGGCCTGATCACGAATCAGGCCGGAGGAAACGCCGAAGCCGTCTGTGCCACCTGAGAAGGAGTAAAGAACGGACTCCTCGTCGTGGCGATCGAGCTTGAATACGACCCCGCATCCCGAAATAAATGCGCATGGCGAATCGGTTGTCAGAATCCCACCGCCGCGGGCGGTGCCGTAGAGATTGCCGGCTTGGTCGAGGAGCAACTCCGTGGTGGGAAAGGCTCCGTCCGGGCCGCCTTTGAACTGATACAGGACGGATTCGGCGCCGCGGCGATCGATCTTGTAGACGACTCCACAACCGGGAGCGAATGGGCTGTTCTGGCAAGGGGTGTCAGCGGTGTCGCCGCCGCCGATAGTGGTGCCGTAGAGATTGCCTTCCCAGTCGCCGATGAGGCTTCCGTAGGGGGTTGAGCCGTCGGCGCCGGTGAAGACATGGAGCACGGAGTAGTTTGCATGATCCTGGGCGACGATGCGTGGTGGCGTTGCCAGCAGCGCGACCAGAGTCGCCGTCGCGATGGGAGCGAAAAATCTGCATTTCATTGTCGAATCTCCTTGTGAAGTGCGGGGTCAGTCGGTTTGGTGTTGCGCACACGGGCGAGCAGGGAGTTGAGACAGATGAGAGCCGAGCCATCGTCGCCCTGCAGCCGGTGCAGTTCGCTGGAGTTGATCCACTCCTCGACAGTGGGGCGGTCGAGGTTAGAGATGACCTGAAGGTTTTCAAGCGCGACCATTTCGGATTCGGCGCCGCATTGGGGACATAAGGCGCGGGTGGAACTGCGACCGCGAAGCAGCAGAACAGAGTCGGTTTGGATGGTGATCCTGGTTTGCTTTGTCATTGCGTCCTTGTCGCAAAGTGCGTTCCGCGGGCTGAAACGAGGACAGATTGGGCGCAGTGGCGCCGGGAAGTCCTTTCAAGCGGCCTGAAAAGTTCTGATAATTTCTCGCATGGCGGTAAATGGCTGAAGGCAGGAGGGTTGCGGAGGGACAAAAATCGCCTGTGAATCAGGGCCAGAGCGGATTCCGTGCTACATTGGCTCTCTCTGCGCAGTGGCAGAAGCTGGAGGAGCTCCTTGGCGGAGACGCAAAGGCTCAAAGAGCTCTATGAATTTGGACCTTTTCGCGTGGATGCCGAGAAGGAGACTCTGCTGCGGTCCGGCGATCCGGTCCCGCTAACGCCGAAGACATTTCAGATCCTGCTGGTGCTCGTGCGGCATAGCCAGGAGATCGTGACGAAGGACGATCTGCTGAAGGCAGTGTGGCCGGACACGTTCGTGGAAGAGGCGAACCTGAGCCGCAACATATTCATGCTGCGCAAGGCGCTCGGGGAGAGCCCGCAGGATCACAAGTACATATTGACGGTCCCCGGGAGAGGCTACCGGTTGGCGGAGAACGTGCGGTTGGTGCCGGATCAGGAGTTCAGCCTGATTGCGGCGAATCGCGAGAAGGTGGAGGTGCAGATCACCGAGAAGCGATCGGTGAAATGGGTGGTTACGGTGGCGGCAGTTCTGGTGGCTGCGACCGCGGCAGGCGTGTGGAGGTTCTCCCGGCAGCGGCCGATGTTGAGTGCAAGAGACACGGTTGTGCTGGCCGAGTTTGCGAATTCGACGGGCGACAAGGTCTTTGATGACACGCTCCGGGAAGGCATGGCGGTGCAGCTGGAACAGTCGCCGTACCTGAGTTTGATTTCGGATCAGAGGATCCGGCACACGCTTGTGTTGATGGGGATGTCGGCCGATGTGGAGCTGACACCGGAGCTGGCGCGGGAGGTCTGTGCGAGAACGGGCAGCGCGGCGGTGATCGAGGGGTCGATTGCGAGCCTGGGAAGCCGATATGTGCTGGGGTTGATCGCGAAGAGTTGCAGGACCGGCGAGACGCTGGACGATGAGATGGCGCAGGCGGCGCACAAGGAAGATGTGCTGAATACGCTGAGCCAGATTGCCAGCAGATTCAGAAAGCGGGTGGGCGAATCGCTGGAAACGATCGATCAGCACAACACGCCACTTGCCGAAGCAACAACGTCGTCACTGGAGGCGCTGGAAGCGTACACGATGGCGTGGAAGGTTCACTTTGCGAGTGGGGCAACTGCGTCGATGCCTCTTTTCAGGCGAGCCGTGGAGATCGATCCGAATTTTGCGATGGCGCACGCGGCACTCGGACGAATCTACCAGGATATCGACGAATCCGATCTCTCCTCCGCGAGCCTAAGCAGGGCGTGGCAGTTACGTGAACGGACGAGCGACCGCGAGAAGTTTTTCATCACGGCGAATTACGAAGCGCTGGTGACGGGAAACATGGAAGAGGCGAGGCAGACGTGCGAGGCGTGGTCGAGGACATATCCGCGCGATGCGATTCCAACGACGCTGCTGTCGGGGTACGTGAACAAGGTGGCAGGCCGGTACGAAGTTGCGCTGGATTGGGCACGGAAGTCAATCGGACTCGATCCGGATTTCGGCATTGCCTACTACAGTCTCGCGGCCAACAACATGTACCTGAATCGGCTTGACGAAGCTGAGAATGGGTTGCGGCTTGCCGCTGGACGAGGGCTGGAGATCGACGAGCACGTGGGGCTGGCGCACGATCTCGCCTTTCTGAAAGGGGACTGGGCGGGGATGGAACGGGCATCGATGCGGGCTCGGCAGCGGACTGGCGGAGAGGGATGGATTTCAAACAAAGAAGCGTTTGCGCTGGCCTATTACGGGCGGCTCACGGAGGCGGAAAGCGCGACGGATCGAGCTGTCACTTTCAGCGAGCACACGAGAGAGCAGGAGCGTGCCGGCCTGTGGGAAGTTGGCTCCGCGGTGCGCGAGGCGCTCTTTGGGAATCGAGGTGAGGCGAGACAGCGAGCGGGGCGGGCGTTGAAGCTCTCACGAAATCGCGAAGTGGAGTATGGCGCTGCGTTTGCACTGGCGCGGTCAGGGGAGATGGCGGAGGCCGAGACGCTCGCGAATGACATTGAGAAGCGCTTCCCGGAGGACACTTCGGCGCGGTTCAGCTATATGCCTACGCTGAAAGCAGTGTTTGCATTGCAGCGCGGCGATGCGGCAAAGGCGATCGAGGAGTTGCGCAGCGCGATCCCGTATGAGACTGGATTGCCGAGGTTGCTGGTTGGCGCGATGTATCCGGTCTACGTACGGGGAGAGGCTTTACTGGCAGAAGGGCGCGGAGCAGAAGCCGCGGCGGAATTTCAGAAGATTCTGGATCATCGCGGGGTCATGGTTAGTGATCCGGTTGGTGCGCTGGCGCGCCTGGAACTCGGGCGGGCGTACAGGATCGCCGGGGATCGTGCGAAGGCCACGGCCGCATATGAGGATTTTCTCGCACTCTGGAAGGATGCGGATCGAGGTGTGCCGGTGCTGCTGGAAGCGAGGCGGGAAAGCGCAGGAATCAGGAACTAGTACTGATCAAGTTAGCTGACTCCACCAATGAATGCCTGGCCTGCACTCTGGAATATCGATAACAGGGCAAAGCGCCGATTGAGGCCATTCTCCCGGGTAGTGTACGGTTGGTGGCCCCACCGTACACTACCCCGAGCCTTTTCGTCCCACTCGGGTTTGTTGTTATTGTGACTGAACCGCGAGAGACAACGGATTCGCAATCGTGTAGGGCGAGCCTGGAGCCTCCTGAGGCCCGTCGTAAGTGTTTGCGTTGGGGATGGTAAAGACGTAAAGCTTGCCCGGGGTAACTGTGCCTGATCGCGGTCGAGTGCCGGCGGTGCGATGCGCACCTTGGGCATGTGTTCGATGATGGGCCGGCGCCGACGGGGTTGCGGTACAGCATGAATTCGGCGGCTATGCGGTTTGTGTAGAGGCAGGGTGCAGGGAAGAGGGTGGAGGGTACAGGGTACGGGTTGCAGGGATGGGTAAGCGTTCAGTCGAAACAGCGCGAGAACGAAACGCTCGGCGTTCGGGAAGGATGCGGCTGCGGGGAGTCGATGGCGGTTCGGGGAGCGCTATGAAGCGTACGGCGTTCTGGGAGGGCCTGGGGTGCTTCGGGATCGCCGAGGAGCGCACAAGCGGGGGTGAAGCAGGGTACCGGGTTCTGGTTAGGCGAGCTTCTGGATTTCTCTCTCGGAGAGGAGTTCCAGATCGGCGCCGCGCACCAGTTTTTCTTCACTGCGAGGGCCGTCTTCGAAGAGGATTACGTACACATCATCGAGGGAGGAGAGCTTCTTCTCGACCTTCCCGACGAGCTTTTTGTCCCTGATACGGACCCGCTGTCCTTGAGCAAAGTTCATGAGCAAAGGGTAGGCGGCCGGGATCGCATCCACTATCCCAAGAACGGGTTAAGGGGAGGGCCAAAACAGTAACCATTTCCGAGCACGAAGGTGATGGGGCGGGTGATTGCTTTGGTTTCCGGAAGGGCGGGGGTGATTGGCCTTTGCCCTGTGCAAAAGAGTCGCCGCGGCGCCAGATGCTGGACGATAGTAGCGCGGTTTGGGCCGGTGGGAATATCAAAAAAGTAACAATCGTGTGGCGGCCGGGAGGGGTCGCTTCTGGAGCGGCCATTCAGCAGGAACAGGTAAGAGATGTCAGCCGCAGGACTGGAAGTGGGAGGTCCGATTCGGCCTTCGGGAACCATTCCTCAGGGCTAAAAGCCCGTTTTTCAGTGCTCTTTACGGCATGGCTAGCTGTGCCCCGTGAAGGCTGCGCGCCGGGAGAGCCGAAGAAAGCTGAACAGATTGCGGAAGGAGTGCGGGGCGGTTGACACTGTGCGCTTCCAAAATGGTGCAGGGCAGTACTCTCGGAGTGGACCCAGAATCGATTCGCATTGATGTCCGGGTCGCTTGGGAGTTTGCTGCTTGCTATGGGGTGAACCTGGCCGTCTCCGTGGTGGTTTTGGGTTTTTCTTCTGCAAGGTGTGAAGCCGTGACCATTCAAAGCAGGCGCCGAAGAGCCGAGGAAGAGCTGAACAGTTTGCGGGAGGAGTGCGTGGGCGGAGTTGACACTGCAGGTTTCAAAATGGTGCAACGCAATACTTCGGGGTGAACCCAGAATCGATTCGCATTGATGTTCGGGTCGCGTGGGAGTTTGCTACTTGCTATGGGGTGAACCTGGCCGTCGCAGGGCTGGGTGTTGGGCCAGGTTACACCCCATTTTTCTCCCGCATCGGTGTTTGAATTTGACCGGATCGACACGCCCGGATAACTGTACCAACCACGACCGGGGTTCGCTGGGGCTTGACGATCACGAATGATTCTGGGCGACTGCGGCGATCCTCATCGGGCTTCCCATTTTTCTCGTGCTGCACTCCTGTGGACCAACAAGAGTCGGGAACCCTGGCCGCACTTCTGCTGTCTATCCAGGCAACAGATCGATCCGAGCACAACTTGCTCGCGCGATCTTGTTTCCGCCTCGCTCTCTCCAAGTTATTGATTTCGCTGCGCCCTGCGCTCCGAGAACCTCGCTCTGTTAAGGAGAGATCCCTATGTTCGAAGACAGCCTTGTTGAATCGACTGGCCGCATCCACACACGCAGCCGGCGTTATGCTGCCGGGTCGCTGGTGCTCGAGACGGCGCTGGTCGCCGTCGTCGTGCTCATCCCTTACCTTTATCCGGATGCGCTGCCGCGGAAATTCCTCAGCGTGCCGCTCATTGCTCCACCGCCGCCTGCCGCGCCGGTCGCGGAGCCGCAACATGCCGTTGCGCCTTTGCATACCGAGCTTCTCGCGACCACTCTTCTCGCGCCTGGGCAGATCCCACACCATATTCCCGACGTCGTCGACAACGCGCCTCCCTGGTTGAACATCTCGGGCGCGGCTGACATTGGCAGCTCCAGCCACGGGGTGGTCGGCACACTGCCGCTCGGCCTTTCAACGCCTCTACCGGTTGCGCGCGTGCATCCTGCCAAACCTGCCGGGCCGGTACGCGTGTCTGCCGGAGTCGCTGCTGGCCAGCTCATCGTTCCCATCCAGCCGGAGTACCCAGCGATTGCGCGGCAGATTCATCTCCAGGGAACCGTGATTGTTTCGGCCATCATCTCGACCGATGGACGCATTGAGAGCCTTCGCGTGCTGAGCGGGCCAGCGCTGCTCGTCAACTCCGCGGTGCAGGCTATTCGTCAGGCGCGCTATCGGCCGTGGCAACTGAACGGCGAGCCTGTCGAGGTGGAAACCACCATCAACGTTGTCTTTTCCTTCGGCAGCAACTGAATTCGGTACGGCGCAACTCGTTCGCCCGAGCTCGATATGAAAAAAAATCGCTGGGCGGCTAAGCTGGACCCATTTTTCTGCGGTTACGGCGCGGGAAAAGCAGCTCGCGAAAAAAAATCGTCATGGGCGCATTTGAGGTGGTGGCTTTTTCAAAATGGTGCACGGCGGTACTTTGGGGTAAACCCGGCATAGTTTCGCGTTGAGGTTCGGGTGTCGAGGGAGTTTGCTTCTTGCTATGGGGTGAACCTGGCCGTCTCCCGGTTTTGGGTTTTGTTTCGGGTTTGGTTCTGGTTTTGGTTTTGGCGCGCGGAAAGCTGCGCGCATCAGGGATGGGGGGGAGACCCTCGATTAGGCCGCTGATTCCTGTTCCCTCTTTTGTGTGATTCGGGTCACCCCCTGTGGCGGTTTTGTTGCGGTACGATGAATTTCGTGCAGGTTCTCGTCTACTCAGCACCCTGGTGCCGTGACTGTCGTGAGGCCAAGCGGTTTCTCGAATCGCACCAGATCCCATACACGGAAATCGACATCGAGGAGACGCCTGGGGCCGCCGAAGAGGTGCTCGCCCACGTTGGGAAGCGGGCGATCCCTCAATTTGTGATCGATGGGGAGTGGGTGCAGCCGTATCGGCCTGGCCGCGGGTTTCTTTACGCCGAGATGGCGGCGCGATTGAGGCTCAACGGTGCGAATGGGACCAGCCTGAACGGCAAGAACGGGACCGCCAAATCCACGACGTCTCACCAGAGATAGCGAAGGCAGCACGGCGCTAACGTGCCGACCGAATGCCCGGGGGACTCGGGAAGACCGGAACGACTGTGGAACGGCTGACCCGTTCTAGGGGTTTGGCGCCAGTCCACCGCACTCGCGCGGAGTGTCCCGGTTCGACTCGCCGAGAATGTTAGCGTCTGCGCAGGTGAAACCCACATCGATTCCATGCTGCTGAATCGCATTGCTGATCAAAGTACTTTTGAGCCCGTAGGCAGATACCCCTGGGGGTGTTGCCGAGGCAGGAGTTGTGTAGGGGAAAAACATCTTTTGCAGCCAAACGGGAGGTACCGTGTAGCTCTTGAAGACGGCCTCAACGGCGGGCGCAGTCTGGACTGCTATGGCCGAGGGCGCCGTTCCCATCATCAAAACGCTCTTGAAAAACTGGGCGGAGTCGTCCGGGAGGGAACAGAATATGCCCATTCCTTTGCCCGGATTGGTGTTCCCGGTAGCATCGATCACGAACATGCCGCATTGGCCCATAGCCGCTTGCATCTGGAGCGGCGCCGCGTAAAGGAACTTGACCTGAGGCACCGGTTTTCCGTTGAGCGCGGCAATCTGCTGGAGAATCATGACGAGCTTGTCAGTAAGCTTTGCCGAGGAGGGCATGGTCAGAAAAGCGCCGCCGGGGCCCTTCTGCCCCAATTGAAACGAACCGTCATGCGCGACGAATACATTTCCGACGGTGATGGATTGGCCTTGCGGTCCTGACATCAGGATCGCACCGCCCACAGCATCCGTGACTTTCCATCCCTGCGGCACACCGGCTGAGGCGCTTTGGTCGGGCGCGGTATAGGACTGCAACTGGACAGGGGTGGAGCTGGCGGCAGCCGGGGGATTCGCCTGCGCTGCACAAGCGACGAAGGCTGGAACCAGGATGATGGTCAGGATCGCCGTGACGACGGCGATCCGCAGGGATTTCATTCCGTCGCAAACTTGCATGGTTCAGGTCGCTCCTTGATGGTTTCAGGCCTCTTGCTTTGCGCAGGCTACGAACGGGGGAATTCTGCTCAGTTCTGCGCTCGGGTATGCGCAGGGTAGCATGGTTTTAGTTGTTTTTTCCCAGGCAGGGAACACCCAATCCCCTGTCCGTTGCTTCTGCGGAACCAATCCCGTCTAACCTGCGTACCTCATTGCAGACGAAAGGGAAACTTGCCGTGAATCAGATTCGCAAACGCAAAAGGCGCTGGTTGTTCTGGACCATCATTTGCGTGGTCGTCGTCGCTGTGGTCGGCGGCGTCGTGGCCTTTGCACTGCATAGTGGCGACCCGAAGATACCGGCCGCTCGTCTCGCCAAGGTGACACGCGGCGACATCGCCAAATCGGTCGTCGCCACGGGGCCGATACAGCCGATCACGAAAGTGGAGCTCAAGTCCAAGGCTTCGGGACTGGTCGAGAGGCTGTACGTCGACATCAATCAGATGGTGACCAAGGGGCAGGTGCTCGCGCAGCTCGATCAGCAGGAGATCCTTGCGCAGGTAGCCGCGCAACGCGCGCAGCTTGCCGCGGCTGCAGCCAACGTCACTACTTTTTCGGCCAACATCGCGCAGGACAAGGTCAACGCTGAAGCGCCCGATCTGCCGATGTATCAGGAGACCTGGCAGCGGAACGTCCAGATGCTGAAGGACGGCATCGTCTCGCAGCAGGCGCTCGATAATGCCGAGCGCGACTACCTGGCGCAGAAGAACAAGCGCGACGGCGCGGTGGCTCAGATTGGCGTCGATCAGGCGAAGCTGAGGCAAGCGGAGGCGCAGGTGCAGCAGGCGCAGGCGAGCCTCGACCAGCTGAACGAACAGCTCAGCTACACGACCCTGGTCGCGCCCATCGACGGCATGGTGCTTTCGCGCGACGTTGAAGTTGGTGACGCGGTCAGTTCCATCCTCGTGCTGGGCTCAACCGCTACCCTGGTGATGACGATTGGCGACATCCACCAGGTCTACGTAGACGGCAAGGTGGACGAGGCGGATATTGGCAACGTTTATCTGGGGCAGCCCGCGCGGATTCACGTGGAATCTTTCCCGAACAAGACTTTCGACGGGAAGGTGACGAAGATTTCGCCACTTGGCGTGGAGAAGGATAACGTCACGACCTTTGAAGTCCGCGTCTCGATTGACAACCCCACCGGTGAGTTGAAGGCGCTGATGACGGCTAACGCTGAGATCGTTGTGACTGAGCATAAGGGTGCGCTGAGCGTGCCTGAACAGGCGATGACCTGGGACAACCAGAAGAACGCATCTGTGTTTGTGCCCGACGCTAAGTCCAAAGAGGGACAGAAGAAGCTGCCCGTCACCGCGGGTATTTCGAATGGGAGCCGGACCGAAATTATCTCCGGGCTGAAAGAAGGAGACACGGTTGTGCTTCAACAATAAGGCCCGTACGCACACGAATTTTGCAATTCCGAGTTTGCAATTCCGAGTTTGCAGTTCAGGAGGAACCCATGTTTGCTTCCCGTAAAACGCAGTTTCTGATCGTGGCCGCGATCGCGGCGCTGGTCCCCGCAGCCGCGTTGGCCGCCGACGGCACCTTCGACAAAACCCTGCACGTGAGCGGCTCGGTCGTGCTCAGCGTTTCCACCGGCTCGGGATACGTTCACGTTTCGCCCGGGTCGGGCAGTGAGGTGCATATTGTTGGCCATGTTCACGCGAACGGCTGGGGATTTGGCGCTTCAGCCGACGACCGCGTGAAGCAGGTCGTCAACAATCCGCCGATCGACCAGTCGGGGGACATCATCACGATCGGCCGCCACCAGGACTGGATCCGCAATGTGTCGATCGATTACGACGTCACCGCACCCAAGGGCACGCAACTCGAAGCTAACTCCGGATCCGGAGACCTGCGTTTGCAGGATCTGGGGGGTCCGCTGAAGGCGAATACCGGCTCAGGGTCAATTGAGGCGAATGGCTTCAGCGGCCGCGTGCAGCTTGAAACGGGCTCGGGCGACATTCGCGCGGGGCTGCAGGCTGCGAATGACGTGAAGGCGACTACGGGGAGCGGCAGCATTCATCTTCAGGGAGTGGAAGGCAGCCTGTTCGCGGAGACCGGTTCGGGGGACATGGAAATCGGCGGGCACCCCAGTTCACCGTGGAAGCTGGAGACGGGTTCGGGGTCGGTGACGCTGAACGTGGGCAACTCGCACTTCTCGCTTGACGCCAGCACGGGGTCGGGTTCCGTGCACAGCGATCCGCCGATCACGACGCATGGCGCGCTGGAGCGGCATCACATTCAGGGAGACATTAACGGAGGAGGCCCCACCGTGCGCGTGGAGACGGGCTCCGGCGACATCCGGATCCACTAACTAACTTGAGTGCCCCATCCTGTTGCTGGGCGTTCGGGTCTGGACTCTGCGCTGGGCTCTGGTCTGGGCTCTGGTCTGGGCTCTGCTGGGCGATCGGCTCGGGCGCGCGCTGGGCGACAGGGTGGAGTGCCTGATCCATCTCTCTTTCTTCGTGTTGAGAGGTTCGGGCTAATTCCCTGAGCATGGCGGCCGGAGTTTCGCGGAAGGGCCGCAGCCATCCGGCGGAGAGCCATCTGGAACTGACGACAAACTCGGAAAATCCGCAGTCCAGGCAAACAGCGATTTCCGGCGGGGGATTCAGCGGGGCGGCGCTCACGGTTCTCGAGCGGTTCAAATAGAGGCGAATGTCGGCGGGAAATGTTGCGAGCATCTCGGAATAGCACTTTTTACAGATCACAGAGTTCTCTCCTCACGAGATTCTCGCGGCGCTGTTTGGTCTCTACGCACTTTGATCGGTGCAGGGCAAGGAAGCATCAGGAAAACCGCCGGGGAAACATGGAGATTCGCCTGCTTTTCCGGATTCAGGAATCATTCCTGAATCGAAGAACGAGTCCTTCTCGATCCGTGTGCCGTCTCTGAGCGTGCGATGTTTGTTGCCCCGGGAGGTTGGGAGTCGCATCGCCGGAAAGTCGAGTTTGACTTACATGTCAGGAATTTTCAGGTCCGCTGTTCTTTTCGGTGTCTTCGCGCTGCTTCTCCACGGCGCGCAGGCCCAGTCGCCACTTGCGCCGGTTCCGGCGCCGCTGCTGTCCGCGCAAAAGGTTTTCCTCGCGAATGGCGGAGCCGATGTGGTTTCAACCGCAGCGTTCAGGAAGGCTGCTGAGGTCAACGAGCCTTATAACTCCATGTACAACGCTTTGCAGGGGTGGGGACACTGGCAGCTCGTTTCCTCACCCGATGCCGCCGACCTGGTGCTGGTGGTGCGCTTCGGCGCACCAGTGGCGATCTACTCCAAGGGCATGCCGCTGAGCTATGCGCCGCAGGAAGAGCTGACGATCCTCGATGGCAAGACTCACATTCCGTTGTGGGCGCTTGCGCAGCCCGTCCAGGGAGCCTTTCGCAAGACCACCTGGGAGAAGAACTATAACGACGGCATCGCGTCTCTGATAAGCGAGCTCAAAGCGCTAACCGCTGCGCCTGCGCCCGCCACTCCCTGACGCTTCTGGCTGCGTGTGCGCTTACGCCTGCGGGGCGCCGCAGGACGGACAGAACTTGACGGTGCCTTCGAAGCGCTGGCCACACTGACCACAGAAGCGTCCAGGTGCGGCAGGTGGAGGGGCAAAGGTCGCCCCCGGCGCCGGCGGCGGAATATACGAAGGCGGCAGCTGCGTCACAAAGGTCCCCGGCGGCATGCCTGGCATTCCCGCAGTCAGCAGCGGTTTACGCAGGATGAGATACAGCGGGAGACACACGATGCAGACCAGGAACACGCCGATGGCCCAGCCGACGGCGTTCATGCCGCGCTTCTTTGCATCCGAATAAACCCAAGCCGCAATGGCTGCGGCAATAACATACCCAATTAAATACGCACCGCTGTTCGCAGTCCCCATGATCTCCTCCGTCAAGGCAAATTGTTGAGCACCAGCATAGCGGCCAGCGCCACGGCGACCATCCGCGCTACCGACGCACTGTGAAACACGTCCAGCCGCTTCCTGCGCCACGCCAGCGCGACCGCTGCTGGATAGACCCCGTAAACTACCAGCGCCGCAAACCATGAGCACGGATTGAGGGTCGGTCTTCCGCCATGCAGCATGGTTGCAAAGTCGCGGGTCATTCCGCAGAACGGGCAGCGCAGCCCCAGGAGCGCCCGCAACTGACACTGATATCCGACATGCAGGATCGATTGCGGCCACAACGCCAGTACCACGGTGAATACAATCATCGCGCCCAACACGACCAGGTGGGGGAGCAGCTCCCGGTGCGTGATCGAGGCCGAATGCGGCATAAGCATATATACCGGAAATTCGCTGCGGCAATGAACTGAAATCGGTCGGTCGGAGGCGGGGTCGGGGGGCAGGAGCGGCGCTGGATCAGGAGCGGTTCAGTGTTCGTCTTCGACGAAAGATTTGAGGCGGGACAGGGCCTCGTCCCACTGGGCGGAGATGCGGTCGAGGTAGTCGCGGAGTTCGAGGACGGGGTGGGGGTCGAGTTCGAAGAGGGCATGGCGGCCGGAGCGGACACAGCGGACGATTTTGGCGCGCTCGAGGACGCGAAGGTGCTTGGTGATGGCCTGGCGGGTGAGATGGGAGCCGTGGGTGAGTTGGGAGATGGATCGGGCCGGACCGCGACTCAGCCTCGAGAGCAGA
The DNA here is from genome assembly GCA_003167515.1 of Acidobacterium sp. Taxonomy (GTDB): domain Bacteria; phylum Acidobacteriota; class Terriglobia; order Terriglobales; family Acidobacteriaceae; genus Palsa-343. The sequence continues at coordinate 27,840 of PMSS01000120.1, forward strand.
GACAGACGGGTGGGGTCACCGAGCGCGGCGAAGGTGGGGGCGGCCTTGCCCCATGTCCCAACCCCAGAGACATGGGGCACCCGTTTCTGTTTGGCTACGACCTTAGGGGTTCTGGACGACATACTCCTCGATGTTTTTCACCTGCTGGGTCCAGCCTTCGCTGTTGCGGAGGAAGGCTTCTTTACGGCGGGCGTCGGGGATGTCGCTGAAGCCGGATTCGGAGACTTTGAGCAGGGTGCCGGTGGGGGTTTTCTCGAGATGGAACTCGATGAGGGTGGGTGTCTCTTCGGAGTAGTCGGTGTTGGGATCGACTGAGTAAGGGTGCCAGGTGAAGGCGAAGTACTGTTCGGGGTCGATCTGCTGGACGACGGCGCGGAAGGTGACGTGTTCGTAGCCGGGCCAGGTGATCTGGCCATGGGATTCTTCGCCGACCTCAAAAGGGGCGTCGAGTTTGACACGGAACCAGGCTCCGAATTCGTTATGGTCGGTGAGGGCGCGCCAGAGGCGGGAGACGGGGGCGGCGATTTCGATCTGTTTCTCGATGCGGTCGGCGATGCGTTCTTCAGTGTGAGCCAGGGTCATAGGCAACCTCCTGGTTGCAGAATACGCCGGGGCCTGTGGAAATGCAACCGGATGGTTGCGTAAGGGCAGCCTTCAGCGCACAGCGTTCAGAAAAACAGGCGCTAAGCATCTCACCCATGTCCCAAGACCAGGGATATGGGGCACCCGTGGGGCGGCAAGCCGGGCCGGGAGCAGCCGGCACCCTGACGATCCCATGTCTCAAAAGCGAGACATGGGGCACCCAGGTTAGTGGCCGTCTTACGCGGCGGTGAGGAGGAGAGGCGTGTCTTTGGTGATGACGAGGGTGTGTTCGTAGTGGGCGGCGAGGCCGCGGTCGGCGGTGCGGACGGTCCATCCATCTTTGGCGAGGACGGATTTGCCGGAGCGGCTGGCGATGATGGGCTCAACGGTGATGACGAGGCCTTCAGTGAGGAAATCGGAGGCGGAGGGGTCGGGCCAGTTGGGGACGCTGGGCTTCTCGTGGATGGTGCGGCCGATGCCGTGGCCGCAGAGGTCGCGGATGACGTGGAAGCCGGCGGCGGCAACTTCTTTTTCGACGGCGCGGCCGATGTCGCGGACGCGGTTGCCGGCGCGGGCGACCTGCATGGCCTGGCCGAAGGCGCGCTGAGCGCAGACGGCGAGGCGGCTGCCGATGGCGGACTCGGTGATGGGCGGGCCGACGATGACGGTCTCGGCGGCGTCGGCCATGAAGCCGTCCTTGCGGATGGTGACGTCGAGCTTGAGGAGATCGCCGTTGCGGAGGCGGCGGTTGGATGGGATGCCGTGGACGATTTCGTCGTTGACGCTGATGCAGGAGACGCCGGGGAAATTGTAGACGGTGATGGGGCCGGAGACGGCGCCGTGCTGGCGCATGACGTCGCCGCCGATCTGGTCGAGGTCGGCGGTGGTAATGCCGGAGCGGGCGGCGGCTTTCATGGCGTCGAGCATGAGGCGGACGACGTGGCCGGAGGCGCGCATGGCGGCTAGTTCTTCGGGGGTCTGGATGGACAACGGTGCTACCTCTGTTGTTTCTATTTTCGCAGGCAGACGGGCGGCCGGGGCTTAGTTTCGCGAAGGATTGTTAGCCGGCGCGCCTGCGTTTGGGGGCTGCTTCGCGGAGCATGGCGGCGCGGAGAAGGCCATTGAGGCGGGTTTGATAGCCTTTGCCCTGTTTGCGAAGCCAGGCGATGACGTCGGCATCGAGGCGGACGGTGAGTTGCTTTTTCACCGGGCGGTAGAAGGGGTTGGGGCGTGGGTGCTTCCATGCATCTCCGCCAAGTTCGGGAATGTCGGATAAGTCGATTTCGCTGTCGGGGCGAGCAGCCAGGGCAGCCATTCTCCTGATTTCACGAGACGATGGCTTGTAATCATCCATCGACTTCCTGACGATTTTGCTCATAGGCCAGCCGCTCCTTCCTTGTAGCTTTCCGCGCCGAGATGATTCGTATGGATTCCCTCGGCCCTTCGTCCCAAACGGCATAAGCGACCATCAGCAGGACCACTCCTTCGAACAGTCCGACGATCTGCCAACGAGATTCTCCCTCGACGGCCCGGTCAAGCTCATATATGGCATACGGATCGTCGAAGACGCGCATGGCGGCTTCAAAGAGGACACCGTGTTTGCGCCGGTTGCTTTGCGCTTTGACCGGATCCCACTCGAACAGGGTCATAGCAGCATCTTTGATTGTAACTACAAATTAATAGCTACGCAACTGCGACGAAGACGGTTCGGTCTCCGCGGTCGAAGGACCAATTAGAGAGATTGTCACGGCTTCGTGGGGGCTTTCGCGAGTTTTTCGTAGAAGGGGTTGGGCTTGGCGTTTTTCCAGAATTCTTCGGGTAGCTCCGGGATATCGGAGAGGTCGATTTCGCTGTCGGGGCGGGCGGCGAGGGCTGTGACTCTCTCGATTTCGGCCGGCGTTGGTTTGCACTGGTCGATAGTCTTCCTGATCATGCGTCCCATAGTGAGAGTTTACTCGCCGAGGAGAAGGCGTTCGGTGGAGAGGGCGTGGCCGGTGGCGGGGTCGGCTTCGATGAGGAGGGCGGCCATGCGGGGGTCGCCTCTGGCGGCTTCGAATTTGTTGGGCATGGAGGTGAGAAAGCGCTCGAGGACGAGTTCTTTCTGGACGCCAATGATGCTGTCGTACGGGCCGCTCATGCCTACGTCGGTTTGGTAGGCGGTGCCGCCGGGGAGGACGCGGTCGTCGGCGGTGGGGATGTGGGTGTGGGTTCCGATGACCGCCGTGACGCGACCGTCGAGATACCAGCCGAGGGCGCATTTCTCCGATGTGGCTTCGGCGTGGAAGTCGACGACGATGATTTTGGCGGTGATTTCTTTGAGGAGGGCGTCGGCAGTGCGGAAGGGGTCTTCGTTATTGGCCATGAAGACGCGGCCCTGGAGATCGACGACGGCGTATTCCTGACCGGAAGGGAGCGTGCCCTGATAGACGCCGAAGCCGGGGCTGCCGGGGGCGTAGTTGGCGGGGCGAATAACGCGGCGGGGGCGGTCGTGACTGTCGGCGGGGACGGATTTGAGATAGTCGATGATTTCCTTTTTGTCCCAGATGTGGTTGCCGGTGGTGAGGACGTGGGCGCCGAGGTCGAAGAGCTCGTCGGCGATGGGCGGGGTGAGGCCGAATCCGCCGGCTGCATTTTCAGCATTGACGATGAGAAGGTCGACGGATCGACCGTGGACGATGTAGCCGAGGTGCTCGCGCACGATGCGGCGACCCGCGCTGCCGAAGACGTCGCCGACGAAGAGGATGCGCATGAAAGCAGGGTACAGGGTACAGGGGGCAGGGTACAGCGTTCACCGGGCACGGGGCACCGAGCACGGGCATCGGGGTGCGGCGTTCAGAATAAGCACAGGGGCGATGCGGGCCGGTGAATCAGCCCGCGCGCGACCTTCAGCGTACAGGCCACGGGGATTGTTACAGATTTTCATACGACGCCCAAAAAAAAGCTGTGGTAGCGTGAAGCAATGGCCGCTAATACCCGATTCGCAACCGGCGTTCACGCCATGGTATTGCTCGCTGCCGAACCGGATGGACTGCAGACTTCGGAAGATGTTGCCGGCAAGCTAAGCATCAATCCTGTCGTTATTCGACGCGTATTTTCACTGCTGCACCAGGCGGGGCTGCTGGAGAGCCAGAAGGGTCCCCATGGCGGATCGAAGCTGGCGCGCTCGGCGAAGGCGATCACGCTGGCGGACATCTATAAAGCGTTGGATGGCGGAGAGCTTTTCCATACTGCGGCGTTGGCGGGGACACAGGCGGCGAAGCTGGGATTGGTGCTGAAGAAGGTGTTTGAGAGCGCTGAGGGCGCGCTGCGCGAGGAGCTGGAGAAGACGACACTCAACGATCTGGCTAAGAAGGTGGGTAAGAAGGGGAAGAAGTAGGAAGACAGCCGGGAGCCGGGAGCCTGTAGCTGGTGAGCAATTGATTACCGTTACGATTCGCGAGGCGGAAGCCGATCTTTCCCGTTTGATCCGGAAGGCCGGCGAGGGTGAAGAGGTCGTGATTCTCAGAGGATCGAAGCCGGTCGCCAGGCTCATCCCGGTAAGCGAAGTCAAGGGTCGTCGGCGGCCGGGATTTCTGAAGGGCAAGCTGCATGTGGGGCCGGAGTTCTTTGAACCGCTGCCCGAAGATGAGCAGTCTCGCTGGGGGAATTAGCGCGAGAAATTCCGCATCGTATGCGAGTCGTGATTGACGATCTGATCGTCGAGCTTGATCCCCCGCCAAATCGCATCGGCAAATGTGACGGCGGGAGGGAGCGGCACTTCACCGAAGCGGCGGTGATGCTCGCTTACGCCTTCCACTTATTTGAGACGACGATCCCGGACTTATGTGCCGTTGAGCTTCATCCCGACGGCGAGCATGGAAAGAGATTTGAAATTGCCAAATGGCTGGCGGCGCACGGATTTCCTCTGAAGGAGTCGCGGGGTGTTACGAACTATTGCGGAAAATATGTTTGCGGGGAGCGGCAGATTCTGATTTCGGCGACGCCCGGTCTGGGCGATGTCGTCGCCGTGACGCCCGGCGGAGCCATCATTGCCGAGTGTAAAGGAGGTATCATCAACACTCGGCATTCGGGCCAGCTTTCACGCTTGCGCAAAGGACTTTGCGAAGCAGTGGGCCTTCTGATGTCCAAGGCCAGGGGCGGGCGTCAGGTTGCAGTCGTGCCATACACCGAGACTACGCTTCGAATAGCAAAGCAGATGGCTTCCCGCGCTGATGAGGCTGGCATTGCGATCGCGCTTGTGAGGGAATCGGGAGAGGTTCTCGACGTAGCGCCTTAACCAAGCGCGGGATCATGCTTCCACGTCGTGACCGAGGTTATGAAGCTTGCGCTGTCAGCGGCTTTCGCGAGTCCGCGAACCATCGTGCTATCAGCACCAGCGCGATGAGGATCAGGGATAGCGTGAGGCCGGTCCATAGGCCGGAGAGTCCCCACTTGAGGCGGAAGCAGAGCAGGGCTCCGAGGGGGAGGCCGAGGATCCAGTAGCCGGCGAAGTTCATGAGCATGGGGAAGCGGGTTTCGCCGAGGCCGCGGAGGGCGCCGGTGGAGACGGTCTGGATGCCGTCGAAGATCTGAAAGCCTGCGACGATGGCGAGGATGTGCGCGCCGAGGATGAGGACGCGGGTGTCGCGTGTCCAGATGGAGATGATGGGTTTTGGGACGACGATGAGGAGGACGGCCATGAGGGCCATGAATCCTGCGCCGATAGCGATAGCGAGGATTCCGGCGCGGCGGGCGCGGGCGGGATTGCCTGCACCAATAGCATGACCAACGGCGACCGCTGCAGCTGCGGAGATTCCCAACGGAACCATGTAGGTGTAGGCGGCGCAGCTAAGGACAATTTCGTGGGTGGCGAGGGCGATAGGGGTCAGGTGCGCGGCCATGACGGTGACCGCCCCGAATGCAGCGACTTCGAGGACGACCTGGGATGCGGCGGGCAGGCCGAGTTGGAGGAGGGCACGGAGGCGGGTCCAGTCCGGCGCGGGCCAGTGAGTGAAGAGGGCGTGGCCGCGCTTCGACTCGTGGGACGAGGCGGCGTAGACCAGGACGCCGGCCATGTAGACACGGGCCAGACAGGTCGAAAGCGCGGAGCCGCGGACACCGAGGGCAGGGAAGCCGAAGTGGCCGTAGATGAGGATCCAGTTGAAGGCGAGGTTGACGAGGTTGGCGGTGATAAGGGCGAAGGCGACGGGGCGGACCTGGCCTACTCCCTGGAGATAGCGGCGGAATCCGCCGTAGACGAGCAGGGGGAAGGTGCCCCAGTTGAGGATGCCGACGTAGGAGCGGGTGAGGCTGGCGACGGTGGGGTCGACGCCGCGGCCAGTGAAGATCCACTGCGCGGCGAGCATGAAGAGCATGAGCAGGGGCGTAAAGGCGAGGGCGATGTAGATGGCCTGGGCGAGCGAGCGGTGGCAGTCGTCGAAGCGGCCGGCGCCCCAGGATTGCGAGACCAGGGTGTCGAGGCCGAGGAGCAGGCCGATGCCGAAGAGAGAAGGCGCGTAGTAGATGGCGTTGCCGAGGCCGACGGCGCCGATGGCGTCGGGACCGAGACGGCCGACCATGATGAGGTCGACGATGGTCATGGTCATCCAGCCGAGTTCGGAGAGGACGACGGGTATTGCGAGGGTGAGGAGGGCGCGGAGTTCTTCTCCGATGCGAGCGCGGTGCTGGCGCTGGTCGAAGATCTCGACTGCGGCGACCTGGCCTGGGTGGAGCTGGGGTTCAGACGACGGGGCCTCGGCGGGCGGAATTTCGGGGTCCTGCATTTGACCTTCGGAGGACATGGAATGCCTATTTTAGGTGAGGGCGAGGCGCTGAGAGCGTGTGGTAGATTTGGGGTAGCGCGCTCTCTGCTTAAAGGGCGAGGGCAGTGAATCGGCAAGTGCGCGGAGAGATGGCCGAGTGGCTGAAGGCGCACGCTTGGAAAGCGTGTATACCGCAAGGTATCCGGGGTTCGAATCCCTGTCTCTCCGCCAGTTTCCTTCCAGCGATATCAGAGACATCTCAAGAGACTCAGAGATCCCCAGTGATACTGGGGATCTCATCTTTTTGCGTACAAGGCGGCACTAACAAGACGGCCCTATGGACAGGGCCCTGGAGCGCATAGGATACAGGGTCCGGATAATCGGCCACGGCTTTCCGGGGACTCGCTTCAACGGTCCTGAATGAACAAGGCAGAGTGTCCAGGCAACCTAACCTCCAGGTTTCGGGCTAATTGCCGGCTCCAGAAGCGATTTGAAGTTCCCAATTGCCGACACACCTGTAGTAACTGCGATTGTCCCCTTACACCGACAAAGGACTGAGCCTGAACTGTTTAGCTTCCGCCTCGTGATCCATTTGTGTCATTCGCTTACGAGCTAGATTGAACAGAATCGAAAGCAGATTGGGAAGATGCTTATCTCAGGCCTTTATAACAAGCCGAATCGAGGTACTCGTGCCCCATGTACAGGAGTTGCAGTCCAGTTCAGAAACGTCACTTATAGCTAAGTCGAGGATTCTTCTGGTGGACGACAACGACATTCTTAGAAAATCTCTCTGCCTGGTCCTTGAACATAACGGCTTTGAAGTCGTGACGGCTTCAAATGTGAACGACGCCCTGAAACTCATTGGAGCCGAGACTTTCGATGTACTGCTGAGCGATCTGCAAATGCCCAACGCCGGCGATGGATTGACCGTCGTCAGCGCCATGCGCCACGCCAACCCCAAAGCGGTCACGCTCATCCTGAGCGGCTACCCCGAAATGAAAGCGGCTGCGGCAGCGATCCTGCTACAGACAGATGAAGTCCTGACCAAGCCCATGTCTCCTGAAGCCCTGGTAGAAACGATCAGGGGCCGGTTGAAGCTCGATATTCATGAAGCGCGCCCTATCGAGAGCGTCGCCACGATTCTTGCCAGGGAAACGCAATCGACCATCGATGCCTGGCTCGCTCGTGTCGATCAGGAGGGGGATATATTGTCGATCCCGATGGAACATGCCGAGCGCTCTGCTTACCTTCCGCAGTTATTCCTGGACCTGGTATCTCGTCTTCAGAAACCACTTCCTCTGGGCACACGGGCGCTTGTCTCCCCCTCTGCGTCTAAGCACGGTATCCTGCGGCGTGATCAGGGCTATACCCCGGCCATGATGGTGGAAGAGTCGCGAATGTTGCAGGTTTCCATCTTCCAGACCCTGGAGCATAATCTGACCAGTGTCGATTTCAATCTCCTGCTCGGGGATGTGATGGCTATAGCGGATGAAGTGGATTCGCAACTCGCACAGCAGATGGCCAGCTATATTTCGGAGTCAAGGAAGGACGGTAAGGAAATAGCTGCCTGAGTCCGGATGTCTCCTCGAAATCAGGTCGCTATGAACGACTCCGGTCCAACTCCCACGCAGCCGGTGATGATCATCATCTGTCGAGATAGAGAGCGAGAAGCCCCTGGGATTCGAGTCCGAAGGTGTTGACTACGCGATTGAACGTGGCGAAGAGTGCGGCGATGTGAACTGCCTCGGCGATCTGTAGTTCGCTCCAGCCGGTGTGAGACAGGGTCTCCACGTCAGCACGGGTGATTTCGTGGGAGCGGCTGTTCACCTTTGCCGCAAACCTCAGCAGTGCTTGTTCGACAGCACTGAGCGATGGCGAATTAAGATCATTTTCCTGAATCGCGGATAGAGCCTCGGCGGAGCCGCCATGGACGCGGAGAAAGTATCCATGGCTGTCGGCGCAATAAGCACAGGCGTTTTGGGATGACACGAGCGTGGCGATCATCTCTTTGTGCCGGCGGATTAAGTATCCATCCACGAAGAGCAGGCTCTCAGCCAGATCGATCATGTGCCGCAGCAGGGGCGGGTGGGTGGCGAAGCACTTCAGGATTCCGGGAATATCGCGTCTGCCAAAGGCAGAGCGGAAGTGATCGTAGAGCAGCGCAACCTCACCGGTGGCCTGATCTTCCTCGATGATCGGGAGATTCCTCGACGCCGGGGGCTTATGGGTCGGGGGCCTATGGTTCGCGACCACTGCGGAAAGCTTCTCGGATTCGGGTAGCACGATGGGAGCCTCCTGTGAGGGACGGGTTGCGGCTGTTTTTTCGTGCTCAGCGGGCAGCAGTTTCCGCGGGCAGATATGTCTTGCTGACGGCGACATATCCCTCGCGCGCGACCTGCTTGCCACGTTCGCGATACAGGGCTTCGTCGCGGGGCTGAATGGTATCGAGCCCGTCTACGTAGCGGTTGTACATACAGAAGGCCGCGGCGATCAGGACGGTATCGTGGATTTCGAGGTCGGTTGCGCCGAGGCTGCGCGCATGCGCGACGTCGGCCGCGGTGACGTTCTTGCCGCCTCGCTGGACCTTCGCCGCGATGACGAGGAGAGCCTTCAGCTTCTCTGAGATGTCCGCGTGCTGAAAGTCGCTTTTGACGCGCCTGACTAAGTCTTCGTCGCCCTTGAGATGGGCTGCGGCAATGGCGCCGTGAATGGTCTGGCAGTAGTAGCAGTCGTTCAGAGAAGAGACATAGGTGGCGATCAGCTCGCGTTCGCCAGGCGTGAGCGTGCCGGGGCCGCGCAGCAGGACTTCGACGAGTTCGTTGAGCGGTTTGGCGGTTTCGGGGCGGAAGGCCATGGCGGCGCGGATTCCGGGTAATCCTTCGGGCAGGGCAATGTGGGGCATAGAGTCTTCATCCTTTCAGGGGTGGGGATTCTCAGCGTAAACTGTGCCAGCATCTATCGAGTGAGTGGAGATCGTCAAGCACCCAAAGATGGACCTGGTGCGGCCGGCGGGGTCGGCGGGCAGATCGGTCGATGACCATCCCATCGAGAGATGGATGGAATCCTACGCCTTTCGGTGGAAGACTTTGTTGTTGCGCGTTGAGTAAGGTGGGCTAGACCTTGTACTTTTCCGTGACCCTCGTTTTGCTCGTTGCCAAATCTCAGGACCAGCGGCCGGTATCGATGCGGCTACTGTATTCACCACGATGAGATTCGCGGAGTCAGTGTCACGCGGAATCCTCGCTTCGGTTCTGACCGTTGCTGCGCTTCTTTTCACGGGGTGTCATTCGGGCCTGCCGAAGCCCGAGTCGGCGCAATATACGCAATTCGTGCAGGCGTTTTACGTGGGGTTGGCAGCGATGGAGGTGGGCAACGACGTTCGCGCGGAGGACATGCTGGGCCGGGCGACGCAGTTGGCGCCGGGAGAGCCGGCGGGGTGGGCGGACTGGGGGATTCTGGCGCTGCGGCAGCGCAACTTCGACGAGGCAAAGCGGCGGCTGGACGAGGCGCACCGGCTTGCTCCGCACAACGGGCAGATCGACGCCGATCTGGGCACGCTCGAAAGCGCGCGCGGGAATTCCGCGGTAGCCATCGCGGATTTTCGCGAAGCACTTGCTCGCGACCCGAGGAATGTACGCACCATCTATCAGCTCGCGCTGGAGGTGGAGCGCCAGGGAGGAACGGACAGTGAGGCGGAGTTTCAGGGGCTGATGGAGCGGATCCTCGGCGCGCAGCCGGAGAATCTGCCGGCGCTGCTGGAGTTGAGCCGCATCGCCGCAAAACGCGGGGACACGGCCACCCTTCGATCTGCTGTCGCTCGCATCGCTGCGCAATCCGGCGCGTGGCCTGCCATGGTGCAGCAACGGCTTGCGGAGTTACAGAGCGCGGCTGCGAGCGCACCCGCCACGGCGGCGATCCGCAGCATTTTTCTTCGCAACGTTCTCATGCAGGTTCCCAGTTTTCGGCAGAGTCTGGCTGTTATCAAGGCGCAACCTGGCGAGGAAGCCCAACCTTTCTTGGATTTTGCGCGGCTTCCGTCGCCGCGTTCCCGGCCTGCGGCACCCGACACAGCGATGCGTTTTGTTGCGGAGACGCTGACGGATCAACAGGGGCAGAAGTGGGACTGGATTGGCGCAGTCTCGCTGAACGATGCGCAACCGCCCGTGTTGCTGACGGCAAATGCGAAGACGGTGAGCCTGATGGGTGGCCCTGCGTTTGTGTTTCCTGGAGGCGCGCACGGCACGGCGCCGGGGCCGGAATCTGTTCTGCCGGTGGACTTCAATTACGACTTCAAAACAGACCTGGTGCTGGCTGGCGCGGGCGGCGTGAGGTTCATGCGCCAGGATTCGCCGCAGAAATTCACCGACGTTTCGGCGCAGACGAACCTGCCGTCGGCGATTCTGAACGGCGACTATACGGGCGCGTGGGCTGTCGACATTGAAGCGGACGGCGATCTGGACATTGTGCTGGGTTCGCAGAGCGGGGCGCCCACAGTGCTGCGCAACAACGGCGACGGGACCTTTACGCCGATCCACCCCTTCGCGGGAATCTCGGGCATGCAGCAGTTTGTGTGGGCCGATCTGGATGGCGACGGCAATCCCGATGCTTCGCTGATCGACGGCGCGGGGCGTCTCCACGTTTTTCATAACGAGAGAGCGGGGAATTTTCGCGAGATCGCCGTGCCGGGAAATCTCGGATTTTTGAAGGCGATTGCAGCCGCGGATACGCGGCACGGCGGCACCCTCGATCTGCTGGCGGTGGGAGCCGATGGGGCGATTGTGCGTCTCGTGAATCAGGACGGTGCGTGGATTTCGACGGAGATTGCACGCGTGGCAAATCCTGAAAAGGTGTTGAGCGGGGCTGTTCGGCTGGCTACGCCGGATCTCGACAATAATGGAGCGGCCGATCTGGTGCTGATGCAGGTGGGAGTGGCGGCCACGGATGGGGGCGCCCTGGTTTGGTTGGCTAACGAAGACGGCACGTTCACGCTGATGGATCATGCTGCGGGTCCGGCGCGCGTCTTTGCAGCCGCCGATGTGAACGGCAGCGGCCATCTGGATCTGCTGGGGCTCTCCGCAGAGGGTGAGCCGGTAAAGGGAGTCAATCACGGAACGATGCATTATCACTGGCAGGTGATTCGGACCCGGGCCGTGCAGGCGACGGGCGACCAGCGGATCAATTCGTTCGGCATCGGCGGTGAGGTTCAGATTCGTTCGGGGTTGCTGCTGCAGGCGCAGGCCATCAGCGGGCCGGAGGAGCATTTTGGGCTGGGTGAGTGGACAGAGACCGACGTGGCGCGGATTCTATGGCCGAACGGGACGGTGAATGCGGAGTTCGAGCTAAAAGACGATCAGGAGGTGCTGGCGCAGCAGCGGCTGAAGGGGTCTTGTCCGTTTCTTTTCGCGTGGGACGGGAAAGAGATGCGATTCGTGAAGGACACCGTGCCGTGGGGATCGGCCATCGGGTTGCGCATTGATGCGCTGGGGCCGGCCCGCATCGTTGCCACGCAGGAGTGGTACAAGATTCCGCGCGGCGATCTTGTGCCTCGTGACGGCGCGTACGATCTGCGCATCACGGGCGAGCTGTGGGAGACGTATTACTACGACTGGCTCGAACTGATGACGGTGGATCATCCGCAGGGTACGGAGGTATTCACCGATGAGCGCTTCGTCGTACCACCGGTGAAACTCGCGATCACGGCGACCGAGGCCCCGCATCCCATCGCGCGCGCGGCGGACGATCGTGGCAACGATGTGACAGAAGTCTTGCGTTCGCTCGACGGCCGCTATCTGGATACATTTGGCCGTGGGCAATACCAGGGCGTAACGCGCGATCACTATGTCGAGATTGATTTGGGTAATAATGTGCCCACGAGCGGGCCGCTGTATCTCATCGCACGCGGCTGGCTCCATCCATCGGATTCTTCGATCAACGTGGCGATGAGCCAGGGTCATCATGAGCAATCGAAGCCGCTGAGTCTCGAGGTTCAGGATGGGCACGGCGGATGGGTAGTGGCGCGGCCCAACCTGGGATTCCCGGCAGGGCGCAACAAGATTTGCCTGATCGATCTGACCGGGGTCTTTAGGCCTGACACGCCGCGCAAAGTGAGACTGCGGACCAACCTTGAAATCTATTGGGACCAGATTCAGTGGGCGCGCGGGTTACCCGGCACACTGCTCAAGATAACCCGCATTGAGCCGTCAACCGCGGACCTGCGCTATCGCGGGTACTCAACCATCCATCAGGCGAATGCATCGTCACCGGAGGTTCCGAACTACAACCATCTGATGTCGACTGCGCAGATTTGGCCGGACCTTGAAGGCTACTACACGCGCTTTGGTGACGTGCGCGAGTTACTGCGCAGGATCGACGACCGCTACGTGATCATGAATGCCGGCGACGAGATAGCGCTGCGCTTTCCGGCGCCGCCTCCGCCGCCACGGGGCTGGGTGCGCGATTATGTGATTGCCGGCGATGGCTGGATCAAGGACGGCGATTACAACTCAACCGATTCCGCCACCGTAGGCCCGCTGCCATACCACGAGCGAACGGAGTATGACACGCCGCCGCTCCCGCTCGATCAGGAATGGGTCTATCGTCGTCATCCAAAAGATTGGCTCACATGGCAGACGCGCTATGTAACTCCGGAGCCTTTCCGCAATGCTCTGAACGATGCGCCAGGGAAAACGAGACCGCAGCAATGAAGCGAATCCCGGTAGCTCGCATCATTCTTACTCTCTTATTCGTGGGCATGCTGGCCACGCCGGTCATCCTGCGACGTCTCTCGTTGCGGCGCGGCCAACCGGACGCAGGCCACACTGATTGCCAGTCGGCGCTGGCGCGTTACGGTTTCTGTTTTGAGGAAGTCTCGAAGCAGGCGGAAGTTAACTTTGTGCACGAAGCTCCGCAACTCGATCCGAAGCTCGATCCGATCATGCCGGAGATCGCTTCGATGGGCGCCTCTGTCTCCATTGTGGATTACAACCGCGACGGATGGCCTGACATTTACGTTACTAACAGCAGAACCGGCAGCATGAACCATCTTTACCGCAACAATCACGACGGCACTTTTACCGACGTGGCGCCGGAGCTGGGCATCGCCGATGTCAACAAGCCGGGCACAGGCGTCTCGATGGGCGTGGTGTGGGGCGATTACGACAATGACGGCTATGAGGACCTGTTCCTGATCAAGTGGGGCAAGCCGGAGCTCTTTCACAATGATCATGGGCAGGGTTTTACCAACGTGACTGCCCAGGCTGGACTGCCCTCGTGGATCAATGCAAACACCGCGACGTGGCTCGACTACGATGGCGACGGAAAGCTGGACCTGTTTGTCGGAGGCTACTATCCGGAAGACGTAGACCTGTGGCATCTGAAGAACACGCGCATGATGCCGGAAAGCTTCGAGTACGCGAAGAACGGGGGCCGAAAGTATCTCTTTCATAATTTAGGCAACGGACACTTCGAAGAGGTTAGCGCGAAGGTTGGCATCGACAGCCGGCGGTGGGCGCTGGCTTGCGCGGCTGCCGATCTGCGCGGAACCGGCTATCCCGACCTATTCGTCGCCAATGATTACGGCGTCTCGGAACTCTACCTGAACGATCACGGCCATTTCCACGAAGCTGGCGAGCAGACCGGTGTGGGTTTTGCGCCGAAGAGCGGCATGAATGCGGCTTTCGGAGATATCTTTAACCAGGGAAAGTACGCGATTTATGTGTCGAATATCTCCGAGGAAGGAGTGCTGATTCAGGGAAACAACCTATGGGTTCCGCAGGAGGGCAGCGGCCTCCACTATCAGAACATGGCCCGCGATCTGGGCGTGGAGCTGGGCGGATGGAGCTTCGGCGCGCAGTTTGGCGACCTGAATAACGACGGCACTCTGGATCTATTTCTCGAGAATGGATACATTTCGGCGTCGAAAACCAGGAGCTATTGGTATGACTTTTCGAAAGTGGCTGGCGGCAACAGCTCTATCATCAGCGATGCGGCGCACTGGCCGGCGTTCGACGGGCGCAGCCTTTCCGGCTACCAGCAGAAGAAAGTCTGGATCAACGACGGCTCGGGGAAATTCGAGGATGTAGCGCAGGCGACAGGCGTGACCGATCGCTACGATGGACGCGCGGTGGCGCTGGCGGATTTGTGGAACACAGGAGCGCTGGACGCCGTCGTCGCCAACCAGGCCGGCCCTCTGCTGATTTATAGGAACACTGTGGCTCCGGGGAACGACTGGATCGAGTTCGATCTGGAAGGCACGCGGAGCAACAGCAGCGCCATCGGGGCGCAGGTTATGCTGGTCTGGAATGGCGAGGAACAGATACAGTCCGTCTCGGGGGGCAACGGGTTTGCATCTGAGAATGACCGGCGCCTGCACTTCGGGCTGGGGAAGAACCCACATATCGAGAAGGCGGTAATTCACTGGCCCTCGGGGGCCGTCCAGACGCTCGAGAATCTCACGCCTAACCGCCTGTATCAGGTGAAGGAGCCCGCGTGACACCGCCGGTAGCCGTGAAGCAAACCGCCGAGGTCCCATCTGTTCCGCGCTGGAAGCAGATGCTGGACAGCCGGTTTGCGCCGCCGGTTTTGATCACGCTCATTTTGCTGGCGGGCAATCTGTCTTTCGGGATTCTCGAGAGCTACCAGAAAACGCTGCTGGCAATTGTAACCAGCATTGCGACAGAAATGGTGCTGGGGCGCATCTTTCTGCATAAGTGGCCGCATCCCGCGAGTGCCTACATTACGGGGATCAGCGTCGGCATTCTGCTGCGCTCTCCGGCGTTCTGGCCGTATGCGCTGTGCGCAGCGCTTTCCATTACTTCGAAGTACGTGTTGCGTTATCGCGGGCGCCACATCTGGAACCCTTCTAACTTCGGCATCTGTGCAATGCTGGTTGTGGCGTCAGCGTCGGTGGCCGGACTCAGCATCCAGTGGGGCAATAACTTCGCCGCCGTGATTGTGATTTGGGTCCTGGGATCGCTGATTCTGTGGCGCGCCAAGCGGTTTCACATCACTGCTGTTTACGTGGTTTCGTTTTTCCTGCTCGGGTTTCTGCGCGCCCGTATCATCGGCGATCCCTGGCAGTCGGAAATCTCGCCCATGACGGGCCCCATGTACCAGCTCTTTATCTTTTTCATGATCACGGATCCCAAGACCACTGTCCGCACCCGCACGGGCCAGTGCGTCGTCGCCTTCGCCATTGCCTTCGTGGAATTCCTGATGCGTCTCGACCAGAGCGTGTATGCGCCGTTGTATGCGTTGTTCTGGGTTGGTCCGACGGCGCTGTTCGTCGAAATGTGGATCGATTCCCGTCGCACCCGCGCTGGTGGCGCCTTGAACCCACAGCCTGCTCGTCCTTAGTTACCCACGGAGGAGGCCCCTGGCTGGAAACCGCAACGCTCGAGCATCCTCAGGATTTCGTCGTGCGTCGCGTCCAGCTTGCCCGCACTTTCCAGCAGGTCGTTCGCTTCGACGGCATACCAGTTGCGCCGCCCCGGCCGACCCAGCCCCGCGACGTTGAACGGCTCAATCGCGAGCAGAATGTCGCGGATCAATTCTGCCGATTCTGTTTTGGCCCGGGGCCGCTGCGCGCGCTCGAAAAGACGGACGCATTCAGGCCCAAAGACCGGATGCTCGCATAAGAGGAACGATGAAACCAGTTCTGGTTTGCCCAGCCTCCGCGCTGCTTCGGAATAGCTGGCCGCGGCAAAGTAGAGCAGCGAAAGCGCGGTAAACACGGGGAAGTTACTCATATTGGCATAGAGAGCCGCGATAAGTCGTGCGGTCGCGAGTAACTCGTGGTCCGTTTGTGTGGCATAGGTATCGAGCCTTCTATCGAGGTAGGGCGAACCCCAGTCCTCATCGATGATTTCCGCCAGGCGCGCGACTCCGAGCAGCGTCAGGGGGAACCCAGTCGACAGCAACGGATCGACAAAGCCTGCGGCCGATGGCAGAAGAGCCCATCGAGGTCCGGCAACCTGCGCTGAACGGAAACTCAGGCGGGGGATGTGGATAAAGGGCCGCTCCGCCTTCGCGGTTGCGAACTGCTCATGCAACGCAGGAATGAGGTTCAGAAGCCGATCCCACGCCTGGCCGCTGTTTTCGAAGTGCAACTGAGCAGCGATCTGACTGGTTGCCGCAATCCCGGCGCTCGTCATTCCGTTATCGAATTGCAGCACCCATACCCATCCGCCATCGAAGATGTGATGCACCGCGGCGTCGTCGATCGGAAAGGGAGGAGCTTCCCCCGTTCGGCTATATTGTGTTTCTTCGAGGCGTCGAACCCCGAAAAAGTGGCTATAAAGTGCGTGGGTCGCCGGATAACCTTGTAACTCCCGTTCACCTATGCCGAGAGCGTGATGAAGAAATCCGCGAGGTCCGGTCGCGTCAACTACAAACCTTGCGCGAAATGTCATAGCCTGCCCGTTCCGTTGCCCTTCCAGTCTCACTTCGCTTCCGCAATCTGCGAACCGGCGCAGCGCAACCTGATCCACGTATTCGACGCCCAGCTTCTGAGCTTCCTCGACCAGAAAGCTGTCGAAGTCAGCCCGGTACCAATGCGTGTCAGCAATCTCATCGCGCGGGCTGGCCGTAACCAGCAGTTGATCCTGAGGGTTCTGATCCGGAGGCTGCGGTGAAGCAAGCACATGGTGATGAAATGTAAATCCGCGCTTCAGTCCACAGGCTATGTGGGGATAGGTTCGCTGCCAGCTTCCCCATTTCGCAAGCGGTCGCAGAGAGGGTAGGTTGTAGCGCGTGGCCAATTCTTCCAGCAACAGATTGGAGAGAGGCGTGGAGGATTCACCGATGACCACGCGCGGATGGGACCCCTTCTCGATCAGAACAACCGAGTGCCCAAGCCGGCGTGCGATCATGGCCAGCAGCGACCCCGCAAACCCTGATCCTACGATCGCGATGTCATACATCTCGCTCAGCGGTTTCCTCCGCAGTGTTGGCAGACGACAAAGGGCAAAATAGTTTGCCCAATATTCATGCTATGCAACCGCGCGATTCGCTGCTGATGGCAATGCTCGCAGGTCGTGCTCCGGCGGAGATCCCACAGATCAGTAAAGACGCGTCCTCGGCGGAGCTTGATGCCATAAGCTGCAGCGGCTTCGACGGTCGCCAGTGTTGGTGGCGAGAAATCGCCGCTCGTGGCCAGCTCCTCCATGGCTCCGTTGCCTCCTCGCGTCGGAATCAGTGTCGCTGCCGTCGCCCCGCAGTCAAAGGCGAACTCCAGCGAGCGAGCAGCCCATTCGAGCGCCTTTTCTTCCCGCATGAAGGGTGGCTTCACCAGGATGAAGACGCGCAGGTCGACATCATGCTTCAGCAGAAGATCGGCCGCCGTTGCAAATTGGTCGACCGACATCCGCTTGTTTAGTCGACTGAGCGTCTCCGGGTGAACTGTTTCGAGGCCCATAGCGACTTCAAGCGTGCCGCTCAACCTGTCTCGAAATCGCCAGCAATCGTCGCCGACCAGTGCCGGATGACATTCCACGATCGATCGCTCGAAGTTAGTAACTCGATCGGCGATGGATGCATGGTCCTCGAGCGGAATTGCTTTCCTGTCGAAGAAGCTGCCGCTGTTATAGAGCTTGAGTTGTCGAGCCGGCGGCAGCCGATTTAAGGCATAATCGATCTGCGCCGGGATCGCGCCGAGCGCGGTATCGCTCGCCAGCGTGTTCCGCCAGAGATCGCACATCAGGCAGCGCCAGGGGCACTCGCGATTGGTGAGAAAGATGGTTGCAATCGGAACAACCTCTCCGGTCGCCGCGCATTCATCCTCGACGTGAAACGAGTAAGGCCGGAAAGGATCAAGCGCGTTGCGCCGCGGACGCCGCGTGAGAATCCAGGAGTCACGCTCGGCGATGGTCGTTGGGTAAGAAGACGGCAACGCGACCCTCAATGGTAGAGCGACAGAAACTGCTCGCGGTATTCAGCCTCGCGATAGGGCAGGTGTGCATGCAGGGAATCCTCAGGGAGAGCGCCGTGCTGGAAACGTCGCTTGGGGAAGACCGGCATGTCGAAACCGGTCACCGCTTTAATCCCGCGCGCGACAATCTCGCCCTTCAGTTCGTAGAGGCGATCGACGCTGTAATGCGTCAGATCGATGAAAGGAATCGCTTCCGCCACTGCGATGACGTTAGGTCTCGTGCAGGGACTGAAGCCGTGGAAGCCGTGACGACGCCCCGTGGCATAGGTGCGTACATAGGAGCGGCTCAGTCCACCGCTGTAGGTGAGCGAGTGCTTGATCTTGCCGACGCCCCAGCCTTCCTGATAGAGCATTGAGTTATTAATCACGCTGCGAATGGTTAGTTCTGGATTCTCTTCGATCGGATAATCCTTCAGGTTCTCATCTCCGCCGTCGCCGTCGACTAAGTAGCGCCAGTCAGGATGGCGGGCGCGAATGCCGCGTCCCAGGGCCAGTGCCATCGTCGCTGACTCGATATCGAGCGGCTTATAGTCTTCCACCACTCGTATGGTCTCGTTCACATCGAGCGCCGACGCATCGGCTTCGATCGGCTCGAGGAACAGCGATAGCCCCAGTTGTTCCAGGAAGCATCGCGCCTGTCGCAAATCCGGGCCATCCCCAAGATCGAGAACGAAAGCCTTGAGCCGAGTCAGGTTCATGCCGAGCCGCTGCATCACGTGATAGGTGGTGATGAAGACACTCCCGCTGTCGATGCCGCCGGAGA
>PMSS01000192.1 GCA_003167515.1 Acidobacterium sp.
GCAAAGGCATTGTGAACTCGATTTCGATGAAGGAGGGCGAGGCGAAGTTCCGCGAACATGCGGCCAAGGTGCTGAAGTATGGAGCCGCGGTGGTGGTGATGGCGTTCGACGAGCAGGGCCAGGCCGCGACTTACGAGGACAAGATCCGCGTCTGCGAGCGAGCGTATCGGATTCTGGTCGATGAAGTCGGCTTTCCTGCTGAGGACATCATCTTCGACCCGAACATCCTGACCGTGGCCACGGGCATGGAGGAGCACAACAACTATGCTGTCGACTTCATCCGGGCGACGCGATGGATTAAGGAGAACCTGCCGCACGCGAAGGTGAGCGGCGGCGTTTCGAATATCTCGTTCAGTTTCCGCGGCAACAATAAGGTTCGTGAGGCGATGCATTCGGCGTTTTTGTATCACGCCATCGCGGCGGGTCTCGACATGGGCATCGTGAATGCCGGACAGCTGGAGATTTACGAGGAGATCGAGCCCGAGCTGAAGACGCTGGTTGAAGATGTTCTGCTGAATCGGCGGCCGGATGCGACCGAGCGGCTGGTGAATTATGGTGAGCGGCTTAAGGCTGCCGGTGGCGGCGAAGCGGTAACGGAAAAGCAAGCAGAAGAATGGCGCAGCGGCACGGTCGAAGAGCGGCTGACGCACGCGCTGGTGAGGGGCATCGACACCTATATTGATGCGGACACCGAGGAAGCTCGACTCCAGCTGGGGCGTCCGCTGGCGGTGATCGAGGGGCCGCTGATGGCCGGGATGAGCGTGGTGGGCGATCTGTTCGGAGCCGGCAAGATGTTCCTGCCACAGGTGGTGAAGTCGGCGCGGGTAATGAAAAAGGCGGTGGCGCACCTGACTCCGTATATGGAAGCGGAGAAACTGGCCATGATTGCGGCGGGCCAGGAGGTGAAGGCGCAGGGGAAGATCGTGCTGGCGACGGTGAAGGGCGATGTGCATGACATCGGGAAGAACATTGTCGGCGTCGTGCTCGCGTGCAACAACTATGAAGTGATCGACATGGGCGTGATGGTCCCGGCGGAGAAGATCCTCGAGCGGGCTCGCGCGGAGAAGGCCGACATCATCGGGCTAAGCGGTTTGATCACGCCATCGCTCGACGAGATGGTACACATGGCTCGGGAGATGGAGCGGCTCGAATTTAAGGTGCCGCTGCTGATTGGGGGAGCGACGACGAGCCGCGCGCACACGGCGATCCGCATCGCGCCACATTACAGTGAGCCGGTGGTGCACGTGCTCGATGCGAGCCGAGCGGTGCCGGTGACCACGAGTCTGCTGAGCGAGGACAACAAAGCGGAGTTCGTGACGCAGTTGCGGCTGGAGTATGCGGCGGTGCGGAAGGCGTACTCGGCGCCGAAGCAGCCGATGGTTTCTCTGGCTACCGCGCGATCGCGGCGGACGCCGATTGAGTGGCGGGCTCAAGACATCGCGACGCCGTCATTTACCGGAGTGCGCGTGCTCGACAATTTTCCGCTGGCCGAGCTGCGTGAGTTTATCGACTGGAGCCCTTTCTTCCACACCTGGGAGATGAAGGGCATCTATCCGCGCATCCTCGAAGACGAGAAACAGGGGGCGGAGGCGCGCAAACTGTTTGCTGACGCCCAGGCTCTGCTCGACCGCATCGTTGAGCAGAATCTTGTGACGGCTCGCGGGGTGTACGGATTCTTCCTGGCTAACGCAGTGGGCGACGATGTCGAACTCTACGCGGATGGCTCTCGCGCAGCTGTTTTGGATCGGCTGTATTTTCTGCGGCAGCAGGCGAACCGGGAGGGCAGCGAGCCTTGCCGTTCGCTCGGCGATTTCATCGCGCCTCGGGACACCGGGTTGCACGACACAATCGGCGCCTTTGCGGTGACCAGCGGTATCGGTCTCAAGGATGTGGTCGAGAAGTTCAAAGCAGAGAACGATGACTATAACGCCATCATGGCGGAAGCGCTGGCCGATCGGTTGGCGGAGGCGTTTGCGGAATGCCTGCACCAGCGCGTGCGCAGGGAGTGGGGCTACGGCTGCGCCGAGCATCTGAACCACGCCGATCTGATCGCGGAAAAGTATCGTGGGATACGGCCGGCGCCGGGCTACCCGGCTTGTCCGGATCACACGGAGAAGGGGACGATCTGGCGGCTGCTCGACGTTGAGGCAAATACCGGGATGCTGTTGACCGAGTCCTTTGCGATGTGGCCGGGCTCAAGCGTGAGCGGGCTTTATTTTGCGCATCCGGAGTCGCGCTACTTCAGCCTTGGGAAGATCGATCGCGACCAGGTGGCGGATTATCACGAGCGCAAGGGCATGAGTTTGGCCGAGGTGGAGCGGTGGCTGGGGCCGAATTTGAATTACGAACCGGCGGCAGTGGTCAGCGAAGTTACGGTCAGCTAAGCNNAAACAGCGGTCAGCTAAGATCCGGTTAGCTAAGGGCCAGTCAGCGAAAAGTCGTCGATGAGTCAGGGCGGGGTACGGGAGCTTCAACCGGCCTTCTTGAGCGCCGCGGGCTTTTTCGCCTTCTTTGTTGCGGGTGGGGCGGAATCGGATTTCTGGGCGGCTTCGCGCATGGGCTTTTCGTGCAGCAGCAGTTCGACCGAACGCATTTGCGCGTTGTCGTAGAACCAGCGCTGGACGGCA
>PMSS01000370.1 GCA_003167515.1 Acidobacterium sp.
CATGATCAGCGGTAGATAGACCGCACTCCGATTGAAGCGAGCGTAAGACTTTTCGTAGACGCTGAGTCCGTATCGCGACCCCAGGATCACCGTATCGGCAAGCTTCAGCATCGGAATCGTCGCCCGGTCCGCCAACATCCACTTCACCGTTCCCCGCAAGCCTTCAGCCATCAGGTAATCGAGTGACATTTGCCACGGTTCATGGAACACGTAGAGTATTTTTGCGCCCGATTGCTTGAGCACGTCGGCTAACTCGGTGTTCTTTAGCGATGGATTGAGCAGGACAACATGGGTCCAGGATTGGGGGCGCGCCTCCTCAAATCCGAAAAGCGGAGCCACATCTTTCAGTTCCGTAAATCTCCGGTAGGCCGGATCCAGAACAAACCCCGGCTCATAACCCAATGCACGAACGGCTTTCGCATAGGCAATCAGGAACTGAATAAAAGCGGGGTTGAACCGCAATGATACAAGAGCAACTCTCTGATTCATGAACTCTCTTTACCAGCCGAGGTATTTTGACCTTGACCTGCGTTATGAACTGCAGCTCCGCGATCAGGAGCGTTCTCCGGTCCCCAGCCGGTTCCGCCGCGATCGGGCTATTGGGTGTGATCAGGGAGCAAAGGGCGTATATCGCCGGAGAGGCTTATAGAACCTGTCATAAAATCTGGCGCAGAACTCGAGGGCAGAGAGCGACACCGGCCCGGCATCGCGATATTTACCAAAATAGTACTTGAGACCAGCCATCGTATACAGGCTCTCCCCGGGGCGAGAATGATTGTGAAGCGCCGTAACGCCTGGATAATGATAAAAGTACTTACCCCCGGACGCCAGCCTTTCCGCCAGAATCGGCTCTTCTCCCTCCAGAAACGTACCTTCGTCGAACATTCCGGCCGCTGCGAACGCATCAGCTCGCAGCAGCATACAGGCTCCGATTGTGCGAAACCATCTTTGGGGGCGAGCCGCTCGCCTCGCCCACCGCTGGTGTCGCTTGCGCGCAACCAGCCACACGACCGGAAATACATATTGAATGCAGGTGCGAATCAGACTCGGACGTTTGTAAGGCCCCTGATGAAACCCATTCGGAAGTATAACCTTCGGGCTCACAGCACCGGCATCGTCATGTACATTGGCAAACGCCACCAGTTCAGCGAGCGCGTGGACACCCTGCATGGCAACGTCCGGATTGATGACCAGCAGATATCGCGGCTGATATCGTGTAATCGCCCAGCGCGCACCGACGTTATTTCCGGAAGCGTAGCCGCCATTGTCAGGTGCGCGCAGAACGGCTACGCGGCCTTCACCGCCAAACGCTCTCTGCAATCGATCGAAGGAGTCATTGGGAGAAGCGTTATCGACGACTACGCAGTTCAGCGCAGAATAATCCTGAGTGACAAGCGCCGTGACGCAGTCGATAGTCTCGGTATAGTTCCGATAATTGAGAACAACCGCAGTTACTAGCGGGCTTTCCGGAGCGGAAGAGCCCGTGCCGGTCTGATCGGCAGCATCAGGAGTCATGGCAGACAGACAGCTCCCTTCTCTGCGCGCAGACTTACTTCTGCGTAATTCGAACCAGGACTTGCCCCCCGAACGTATGCCTCGTTCAGGAATGCAATCATGAAGACCACAACCATCGCTTTGGTCACAAACCCGTAATAGTCAAGGGCAGATCCGATCACAATGAACCAGAGGCAACCCGCATAAGGTGATCCGGCACGAGATCCCGCGACTGCAAACCAAATCAGCACTCCCCAGAACAGAGCCATAAGTGGGCCGTAGCGCAGGTAGCTCTGGAAATAGTGGCTATGCGTATGGGAGGGGAAGCCGAGCTCGGCCAGCTCACGTTGAATCGCCCAGTCGCTGTCTACGTAACCCAGCGGGTGTTCCGATAACATCTCCATCGTTGTCAGCAACGCTATTCCGCGTCCAACCGTGTATTCTGTTTCAAGCGCCCCGCTATCCCCGGTAAGCGTTCCAAACCGCCCTCCGCCTACCGATCCTGTCGATCCTAAGGCAACGGCGATTCCTGCCAGACCGGCGACGGTTCCTACAATCGCCAACCGCCGGGAGAAGCTCCTCGCCTGGCGCCAAAGATGAATCGTGGCGATGAGCAACGCGAGCGCAAAAGGAATGCGAGATCCAGAAAGTATAAGAGCCGTCGAACCCAGCACCATCATCGGAATACGGTAACGTTGGGAAAGGGGAAGTGAGATTCCAAGCAGGAGCGCGATGGCTCCTGCATGGCCGGTTGACGTAATCTCCAGCCCTGGACCGTTCACGCGTCCGCTCCGCTGGGCGAGAAAGTGGACGGGATTGCTGATCAGCAGGAATGACAGAGGTATCGCCAGGACGATCAGCAGACACCGCGCCAGAATGGCGGGATCGTAATTGCGGACTTCGAGAACAGCCGTAGCAAGAAAAGTGAGCGAGGCGAGGCGCACGAATTCAAGGGCATAGTCCCAGTACATGGGCTGCCCCGCGGGCGTCGCCAGAGGAATCGCCCCGACCGCGATGAGATTAACTGCAAGATATGCAAGAAGAAACTTGTTAGAGAGAATGCAGCGGCCGGATCCCAAAACAAACAGCCCGCAGGCAATGAGAAAAGCAGCCAGATGGATCAACGAATAGTAGGGCCAGACCGTGCCAAATGCGTCGGCCTGGGGCGGTATGCGGAGCGAGATCACCGAGAGCTTCTCGTCGACAATAAAGGGCATTGCGAAATAAGCATAGAGCAGTATCTCGCCACTCCACGCCAGAGTGAACTGCAGCACTCTGAAATGCTCTTGCATGCTCGCCGATGTGTTATCTGACTGCATAGTTTCCATTCTCATCGAAGGGATAATCACCTGCGCTTGTTATGCGGGTCGGCCAAATTCCCACGGCGAAGGTCGGTGAACCGTTTCGCGTTAGTTTCGCCCGCCGGCTTTCTCAACGAGTTCTGGTTTGCTCCGCCAGCCCCCGGAACCAGGGCAGATGGATTCCGTTCCTCTGTAGCGATATTACAATCCCCGACACCACGATCACTTCGGCTACCAGGATAGAGGCGCCTCCTCCCTGCGCACCGAAATGCCGGATCAGAAGGCTTGCCAGCAGCACGTTGACAACCCCGGCAACAAGAACAATGCGGCTGAACTGCCGGTCCAGTCCGAACGGGATCATCGTATTGACTCCCAATACGTTGCTGATCGCCGACAGAACCGGCAGGAAGGCAATCCACCGAACCACCGGTATGCTTCCCCCGGCGCCTTGCCCGAAGCAGAGCGGAGTCACACGGCTCGCAAACAGAAACATGATTGCCGACGGAATCAGGGTTAGTCCCCCGATCCATCGCAGGCTCCTGCTCAGGAACCGCAGCGCTATCTCACGCGACTGAACACGCAACGCATTAATATGAGGGAACGTGGCCTGAATTACCGGAACAATTAGTCCCTGGATCCCGCGCAGCAGCCTCTCCGCCGCGGAAAAATACCCTGCCTCGGTATTACCCGCCAGAGCTCCGACAAGAAAAACATTGGTGTTTGTGTAGAGGCCAATGGAGGCCGTCGAGAGGAAAAGATGCCACCCGTCCCTTACCATCGACTTCAGTTCCGCAACCGAAGGCCACCGCAAAGTGAGCCGAAATCCCCGCACCGCAAGGAAAAACCCTATCAATCCGCTCAGTACAGCCCCAGCAGACTGTATCCAGATGGCGAGAAGCGCGTCGGACGGGCGATGCACAAACACAAACAGCATGGCCGCTGCCAGAATCCGGGCGCAGCCCACGATCGTTGATATGTACCGCATCTTCTCAATACCCTGGTAGTACCACATTGGAAACAGTGCATTTCCTGCCACGGCAAGATAAGCGGCCACGAAGAAAAGCCACTCGCTGCGAAATCGCGATATCAACCCAACGATCAGCGCAAGAATGGCGAGGCCCACCAGAGTAAGCACTCCCTTGATCAGATAGACCGAGCAGAAAATCTTCGAAACTGAGTTGTGATCCTCCCGCTGCTGCGCAATCGACCGAGTCGCGGAATAGTTGAAGCCGTAGTCCGTCAGCGTTGTGAAGTATTGGGCAAACGACTGCGCGAATGCAACGAGCCCATACATTTCCATTCCCAGCACCCGTACCAGGTAGGGCAGCACTGCCATTGGAATGAGGTAATACAGGCCCAGGAGAGCGTAGAGCGAGAGGATATTGTCCATCAGCCGCCGGCGCGCGATGGCCCCGGGCGTGCCCGTTCTCTCTGATGAGTCCCCTCCTGGCTGCGGGGCCGGATCTCCGAGTGGCATCATGCGGGATTCGAGCGGCTCGGATCTTCGCTTATGCGCCCCTGAACCGGACTGTCCAGGGCGAAATCGCGAAGCTCAAAGCGCAGCGCATAGGATTGGCCGCTTCGACCCGAGCATGACCGCACACAGCCCTTTTGGCAGTCGGCACCAGGGAAATGCTTGCTCCGGCGAGCCTCAGATCGATTCCAAAGCCGCCAGTTTTTGCGAAGGTCTGGCACGCCAGGGAAACTGCGCTCATCAGGGAAGTCGATGGTGGACGCGGAAGGAATCGAACCTTCAACCTGTCGATTAAGAGTCGAATGCTCTGCCAATTGAGCTACGCGTCCACGGAACCCCAGCCGGGCGGGCAGCCCCGCGAGACGAGCACAATTCCGCCACACCTCACCCAATATAGCACAGTAGAAATGCACCCTTGGGCCCCACCCAGAGCGCCCGCAAGCCCCAAATTCCCAGCAGTTTCAGACACGAAACAACGGCTTCAGAAGGTGAACGACAGACCGCCCTGCACACACCGCGCGGCCTCTGCAAAATAGAGTGTGCTGCCGTCGCTCGAGACAAACGGCCGATATCCCTCCGCCAGCAAATTGCGCACATCCACCAGCGCCTCCACTCCACTCGGAATCATCCGGCGATAATGCAACGGCTGCCGCAACAGCAGACTCAGATAGGCGTCCGGAATCCCAGTGGCAAAGGCATCGACAGGCGTCACAGTCTTCGGAGCCTGCCAGCGGTATGACGCTTGCCACTGCGTCCCCGTTCCCGCAACCTTGCCATGAACCGCTGTGCCGTACATCGGCGTCTCATGAGCTCTCATGCCGGCCAGCGCCTCGCCCACGCTCTCCGGGCCTGCGGACGCTCCGCCCATTTCCAGCGCATCTCCCAGCGCCACGTCGAATGAAATCCACGTGCTCCCGTTCACTCGCTCTTCGATTTCGCCCAGCATCCCGTTGCCCGTGAAGCTCTCTCCGCTGGCGCGCAGCAGATCGCTCGACTCGTCATAGAGCAGATTGCCGCCTGCCCAATCCGCCGCCGAGATGT
Source organism: Acidobacterium sp. (assembly GCA_003167515.1). Lineage (GTDB taxonomy): Bacteria > Acidobacteriota > Terriglobia > Terriglobales > Acidobacteriaceae > Palsa-343. The sequence goes on from PMSS01000370.1 coordinate 5,311, forward strand.
TGCCGCCGCCGTTCACTACCGGGTGCTCCACGCGTTCGTGCCACGCGGCGACCTTCACGTGCAGCGAACCTTCACTCTTGCCGGCGGCAATCTCCTGATGAACCCCCTGCTCCAGTTCGAGCTTGCCGTCCCGCTCCGCCAGCTTTGGCTCCACTGTTGCCTCGCGGTCAAGATCGTCCAGCTGCTGGATCCCCGGCGCTGTCGACACGCGATACGAAACGAACGTCGCCCCGCGCCGTACCGTCATCCTTGCAAAAGGGTGATTTGCCAGCAGCGTGTCTCCCAGATGTATCGCCTCTGTCTCATCGCCGAACTCCGCCTGCACGGCTTCCCCAAAATTCAGCGTCTCGCCGCTGCGCATCTCGATCGCCTGCAGTCCCTGGCTCATCGGCCCTCCCGCAATATCCGGCCGAGTCTCCAGCGCCGCCACTGTACGGAAAGTTCGCCCTGGCGCCAATTGCTGCTCATATCCCGCCATCGCATTCAGCGCCGGATCCTCTGCCTGACTCAGATCCGCCCGGAAGATCATCGCTCGCCCGTCATCGGGGGCACGCTCCAGCTCGAAATCGTTGTGAACTCCGCCGTCGCCGAACCCGTTCTCACCGCCGCGCACCGTCACCCGCGCCTTCAGCTCCGGCGCCGACCCGTCCCCGTTCGTCACCAACACCAGCGGGCCATCCTGCAGCAGACGCAGCAAAGGCCGATTCGCCGAGAGCCGCAGCGTCCATGTCCAGTCGTCTTTCGGCTCATCGGCCGGTCGCGGCCTCGCCGGCAACCAGCGGAACGCCTCATAGAGAGTATCAAGCGTGAGATTCACCACCAGCTTGGTCCCACCCATCACACGCAGGTTCTCCCTCAGCGTGGGCAGGAACAGCGCACCCGAAGCCTTAACCTGGTAGATTCCCGGTAGAATTGTCTGGATGCGATAGCGCCCATGTTCGTCGGTAAAAACCTCGGTGGCCACCGAGAAGTCTGGCCGGAGCAACTCCACCTCCGCGCCCGCCTGCGGCACACCCCGGCTGTCCCGCACCACCCCCGTCAGGCTGTTGCTTGACTGAGCGCTCAACTGCATCGCAGCCGCGCACAGCGCGACTACTGCGATCAGTATGGGTCCGGATTTGGAGGTACGTCTGCTCACTGAATCAGGTTCTGATCTTTGCTCCCTGGCGCTGCTCCCTGAGATTTTCCCTGCCTCGTGGCTCTTGCGTCCACTGAAGGCGCCGCGGGCTCAATACGCCCGGAAATCGTCCCGTGCCTACTCTACCGTAAAGGGCGCCGACTGGGCTATCTGCTGTCGCGTCACGTCGTCAGCCACGCTGATCTTCACGATGTACTTCCCAGGCTCCACGCCTGCAAGGGGGAGGGTTTTTTCCAGCGTCAACTGATCCGAACTGGTACTCAGCTTCTTCGAGTCTTCCTGAGCATCCAAAATCGACTTGTTCGTCGTGCTGTTCAGAATCTGATAACTGATCCGGACGTTATTCTGTTTGCTCTTTTCGTCCAGACCGAGATTATAAACCTGCATCCAGAAATTCAGGTTCTGATCCCGTCGAAACGTCGCAGGTGACGCCGGGTTCGTCGTCACTCTCGGCCGTACATAAGTGTTCCCGATAATGAACGACCCCGCGCCAATATCCTTTGACGGCACGCGATGCATCGAGTCCGCCAGGATCAGCGACGACGCTGCCAGCCGATCGTCGTCGTATCGCGGCACCGTGATCGCCTGCGCCCAAACGCCCACATGATCCGGATTGTTCACATCCTTGATCGCGATGTCGATGCGATAGCGCCCCGGACGCAGCGGAAAAGCCTTCCAGTAGAGCGACGCGTTGTTCAGCGTCCTCGGCAGCAGTTCCGCCGGCTCCTCCACTTCCACAGGCTCCTCAAAACTCTGCACCACCCGGTCGGTAATCGTCGAAACCCGCCCGATAATGCTGACATCGCCCTTCGAAACCCCGTCCTTGGTATTGAACGTGATGTCCCGGTTCCTGATCTGCAGTGTGATCGGCACCAGCACCGTATCGTCCGTCACCTTCACGAAATCGGTGCGCACCTCGAACGGGAAGAACGGCCCATTCAGCACCTTATGGCTCGACAGAAATTCGGCCAGATCCATGTCCTTGAACTTGATCGCCGGCGGCGCCTCGAGCTTCGCCATCAACTCTATGCGATCGAATTCCTTCGACTGGTTCGTTGTGGAATCCGGTCCTGGCCCCAGATTCTCCAACCCGCCCTTAAAGCGGTCGGCCTTCTTGGCCATTCCCATCTGTTCATACAGAGTTTGCCCGGCGTTGGGCACATGCAGCAGGGCATCCTTCTCCGAACGGTCGATCGTCATGTGGTAGTCCCCACACATGCAGGAATCCACAAACTCGATATCGATGTTTTCCCCGATCCCCTCCAGATACCGGTAGTGCCAGGTCTCGAATGGATAGGTGGATGTCTCTCCGCCGCCCTCGTCGACCGGGCGTTCGTACGTGCCCCCGCTGGGGTGCGAATCCGTGCTGTCCGCCGGCCCGAACGCAATGTAAATGTGCCCCCGATCCGTCATCCATCCCGGCTTGCCCGCGGCAAAATGCTCGTTTGCGTAGGCAATCCGCCGATAGTGCTCCTCCCGGAACTCATTCTCCGGCGAATCCGGATTCGGATTCCTCCGCCGCCAGAAATTCTCGATAAACGCGTCCCGCTCCTCGTCATTGCTCAGGCTCAGGAATGCCCTCTTCTCCTGGTCCGTGATGATCCAGCGCACATCCTCGTCCAGCCATTTCCGATAAGCCGACTCCAGCTCGTGGTGCAGTTCCTTCTGCTGCTTGAACCGCTCCTTGTCCGAGAGCTGCCGCTTCAGCGGATCCTGATTTTCCTGCGAGTTTTGTGCAGCGTCGCCTGAGCTTTGCGCTGTCGCTGTCGCCTGGGACTGAGCATGGACCGCCACGCACCCGGCGCTCGCCAGGGATGCGATCACTATCGCGGCAGAAAGGCAGAATCGATTCCAGTACATACGCCGATGCTACTCCTTCGGGGTCGCATTCAATTCTACGAGCCCGCACCACCCCTTTCAAGCAAATCCTTTCGGCAACAGGCGAACCCGACAGCCACCGTATATTCCTCATTACGGCAGACCGGGCACCCCTCCAACCTGTTATGATGACTTGGAATTCTTCTCTGGCAACTCATCGGCCCCGTGGACGTCGAACCCCCGGAACCATCTCGAATGTTCCGGCGAAAGGGATTCGCCTGTAGCACGATCGCTTCGCGGCTTGATTGTGTCGCCAGGGAAACCGGGGAACCGCCACCACCGGAATTGCGTAACCCATCGCGAAGGAACAACTGCTTTGAAAAAGATTCTGATCATTATCGCTGCCGTTTTGGCTCTTGCCGCGGTTGTAGGGCTGACTGTCGTTCGAGCACAGTCCGGATACACCAAGGTCCTCATCGGAACCGTGGCAAAGGAGAACCTCGTTTCCGTAGTCAGCGCCACCGGCCAGATCAGGCCCAAGACCTATGTCAACGTCGGCGCCAATGCCATGGGCCGTGTCACCCGCTTCTATGTGAATGAAGGCGACCGCGTCAAAAAAGGACAGATCGTCGCCACCATTGAGAATGTGCAGCAGGAAGCCAACGTCGCCGCCCAGCAGGCCACCATCGACGCTGCCCGCACCGACATTAATTCCTACATCGCCGCCGAGAAGACCGCCCAGGCCAACGTCGATCATGCCCAGGCCGACCTTGAGCAGAAGAAGCTCGATTACGACCGCGCCGTCGCGCTCTATCAGGCCCAGGTCATGTCCAAGCAGGACTTTGACGCCAAAAAAGCCGCCTACGATCTCGATGTGGCCTCGCTCGCACAGGCAAAGGCTAGCCTGGCCCAGGCGTACGCCCAGACCGATTCCCAACGCGGCCATCTTAAAACCCAGCAGGCCGATCTCAAGGTCAATGAAGATCTCTTCAACCGCACCATTGCCGTCGCCCCCTTCGACGGTATCGTCACCAACGAGCCCGTCCGCCAGGGAGAAATGGTCGTCCAGGGTATCCAGAACACCGAAGGCTCCACCCTCATGACCCTCGCTGACATGTCGATCATTACCGCCGAGGTCAAAGTCGACGAAACCGACATCGTCAACGTCGCTCTCGGCCAGCCCGCCGACGTCACCGTCGATGCCATCCCTGGAAAAATCTTCAAAGGCCACGTCACCGAGGTCGGCGACCAGGCCCTCCTTCGCTCCTCCGGCGTCGCCACCAGCCAGTCCACCAGCGGCGTCGAGGAGGCCAAGGACTTCAAAGTCGTCGTCACCCTCGACACTCCCTCCGACGATCTCCGTCCCGGTCTGTCGACCACCGCGAAAATCACCACCGCGTACAAAGACGACATCGTTGCCATTCCCATCCAGGCCCTCACCATGCGCGATCCGAAGCAGCTCAAAGCCGGCGACCATGCCGGAACTGTCTCCGCCGCCACCAATAACTCCCAGCAGCCTTCGCAACAGGTGCAGGGCGTCTTCGTGGTCAGCAAGGTCAACGGGAAAGATCGCGTTCACTTCCTGCCTGTCACCACCGGCATCACCGGTGCCACCGATATAGAAGTCACCGGCGGCATCAAACCCGGTGACCGTATCGTCACCGGCACCTATCGCGTGCTGCGCGATCTGAAAGAGGGAGCTCTGGTCAAGCAGGACACCACCCTCGCTGCTCCGCTCACCACCAGTTCGTCGTCCTCCTCATAACCCGGGAACCAGGGCCCAACCGCACCGCGTACCCATCGGCATGGCAACAGGAGTCCTAATGGCGGCAGAAACATCAACCGAAGCGGATCTCCGGCCCGCGTCCAGCGCCCAACCGGGCGACATGATCGTGGTCGAAGACCTCTGGAAGACCTATGACATGGGCTCCGAGCAACAGGTCCAGGCTCTTCAGGGAATTTCCCTGCGCATTCGCCGCAACGAATACGTCGCCATCATGGGCCCCTCCGGCTCCGGCAAATCCACCCTCATGAACCTCATCGGCTGTCTCGACACGCCCTCCAAAGGACAGTACTGGCTCAACGGCCACCTGGTCAGCGAACTCAACGACGACGAGCTCGCCCGCATCCGCAACAAGGAAATCGNNTTCCAGACCTTCAACCTGCTGGCCCGCGCTACCGCCCTCCACAACGTCGAGCTGCCCCTCATCTATAACGGCACTCACTCCGAGGAACGCGGCAATCGCGCCAGGGCCGCCCTCGCCGCTGTCGGCCTCGAAGCGCGCATGAACCACAAACCCAACGAGCTCTCCGGCGGTCAGCGTCAGCGCGTGGCCGTCGCCCGCGCCCTCGTCAATAACCCCTCCATCATTCTCGCCGACGAGCCTACTGGCAACCTCGACTCGAAGACCGGCGAGGAGATCATGGCCCTCTTCGACGATCTCCACCGCAAGGGCAATACCATCGTCCTCGTCACTCACGAGCAGGACATCGCCGAATACGCCCATCGCGTCGTCCATATCCGCGACGGCAAAATCTTCTCCGATCAGCCCTCCTCTCGCGCCACCACGGCCAACTGACGAAGGCCGCCATCCGCCCCGGGGTCGCCCATGCCAGCCCTCTCTTTTCGCTTGAGCGGGCACCGCCTCCGTCAACCGGTATAGACGGTTCCCTCTTCGACAAAGCACAGAGGATTGCCCCAGAGATCGACAGCATAGAAGGAGCGCTCTCCCCAGGGGCGGACGACGATACCGCCGGCCGCCCCGTCGTGGACCTGCTCCTGCGAGACACAGCGCAGCGCTCTTGCACGCTCGTAGGCGGCTTCAAGATTTTTGACTGTGAAGCAGAGGGCCTTGGCGGCCGGATGCGGTGTGCTGACCGGGCAGACGTCCAGAACCTGGAGCGTGACCGCGCCGCAGGTGAAGTAGCAGCGCTGGCCTGGCTGACGGCGCCCCTCGACGCCGAGGAGCGCGCTGTAGAAGGCTGCGGCCTTGTCGAGGTCGCCCACCTCGACGTTCAGGCGGAAAAATTGCGGCGTGTCGTCAGGCTGCTTCGCCGGGATCGGGGTTGGCTTGCTTGCTGCGGACATGGTGGATTCCTCTCTTTTGTCTTGCGGGGGCCCGAAAGTGTGCGAGCCACTCGCTCACCAGGGCAACGCGCCTGCGCTCGAGACGGTAGATGCGCATCCGTCCCTGGCGCTCATGGCTCAGCAGCCCAGCTGCTTCCAGTACCTGCAGGTGCCGGGTAGTGGTTTGCCAGGTGTGGGAGAAGCTGGCGGCAATTTCGCCCGCCGTCATCGCTCCACCATTGAAGAAGACCGCGAGCAGGACATTGCGGCGGGCCGGATGGGCAAGCGCGCCGAAGACCGCCTCATAGGCGTCCGGCCGGGGGAATGAACTGCGGCTCTTAGCCATCGGTATTATTCAGCCACATTGCTGAATAATAGTCAAGGGAGAAGGCCGCGCTCGCTCCTGGCAAGCAGGACCTAGGTTCCCTCTCCCCCTAATCCTCCTTCCGTTTCCGCCGATATCCCTCTCAGCAGGAAAACAACTGTGCATCTGGCCCCGATCTTCAACGACGAACAGAAACTCGAGCCTCAGGCCTCAGAAGCCCTTGACCTCGAGGCCCTTCAGCCCATCACACTCCAGCCGGAGCGATGGATGCTCGGCCCCATGGCCGGCCGCAGCCCCATCATGCAGCATCTCTTCGCTCGCATGCGATGCACCGCCCCCCACTTCCGCCTCGTCAATGTCGAGGGCGAACCGGGCACCGGTAAATTGCTCGCCGCGCAGACCCTCCATGGTCTCGGCCCCTCTGCCTCCGGTCCCTTCCTTCCCTGCGTCGCCGCCGAATTCATCGATCAGCCTCAGGCGCTCTGGAAGGAAGCTCGCTCCGGCCTCGTCTATGTGTCCCGCGTCGACGAACTGTCCGGGGAACAGCAACGCCGCCTCCGCGATTTTCTCGAACGCGCCGCCCATGAACGGATCCGTGCCGCCGGAACCTCCGCTCCCGCTCAGCTCGTCGCCGGCTCTTCCCAGCCTCTGCGCCGTCTGGCCGCTACTGGCTCTTTCCGTTCCGACCTCGCCAGCCACCTCACCGCCATCCGCTTCGCAATTCCCCCACTCCGCGATCGCAAAGATGACATTCCGCTCCTCGCGGGACTCTTCCTCCGCAGCTGGAGCCAACAGCACCAGAAACCTCTCCGCGGCTTCGCCCCAGGCACACTCGCACGCCTCACCACTCACAGCTGGCCAGGCAATGTCCGCGAGCTCGAGTCCGTCATCGCCGCCGCCGCTCTCGATTGCCCCGGCCAGTGGATTCGTCCCATCGACATCCCCCGATTACAGTGGCCGGTCCACACCTCCGCACCGACGTCGCACGATCCAGCAACGGAAGAACCCAACCTCGACCGCGCCATCCTTCGCCACATCACCCGCGTTCTTGCCCGCGTCAACGGCAACAAAGTCCGCGCCGCCAAAATGCTCGGCATCAGCCGCTCCACCCTCTATCGCCTCCTCGATCCCACCCAGCCCGCCCCCTCCCAACCCGACTCCGCAACCGGCGTCGACTAGTCTCATAAACCATCCGTCGGTGAGAAATCCCATCCTTAGGGTGCGATCACGTTTGAGATCCGCCGCCCCGGGTCCTGACCCGTTTTGGGAAAACCACACTTGGAGGTTCTTCGCTCGTCCCGGCCTCGCCTCATGTGTAAGTTCCACCCACCAGCGCCGCACAAATGGCAGGGGTCTCAGGAAGCAAAAAGGCTCAGAGGGGATGAGAGTGCTGGTCCCCGGGCCGCAGAGGTTAGTCTGCGGTTGTAACGCAATCAGAGTTGCAAAGAAGACCAGCATGAAAAAGATTAGCAGCATGGAAACAGCAGCGGCAGCGGTGGGCATCGATCTGGGCGACCGCTGGAGTCATTTCTGTGTCCTCGGCAAGCTATCGGCAGCGGCTGCATGTGCACCACCGCGGACGCCATCGCCGAGCAGGGCGCCCCAACCCAGCGACGGCCAGGTTCACCCCATAGCAAGAAGCTAACTCCCCTGCCACCCAAACCGTCAACGCAACTCTAATCTGGGTTCACCCCAAAGTACTTCCCTGCACCATTTTGAAAAGGACACAGTCTCAACTGCGTCCATGCCGATTTTTCCGCAAGCTGTTTGAGTTCCGCAATAAGGCCTGCAAAAATCCCTCCGGCTTTAGCGGCTGAGCGACGTTCTTCCCCCACTCCTATTTTGCCGCAAGCTGTTCAGTCGCGCCGTTAGGCCAGCCAACCAGGGTAGCTCCTGTCGGGCGGCTCCTCTGGATTCCCGCGACTTTCCTGGCGATAATTCCACCCATGAAAAAAATACACCTTCACCGCGAAGATCGAACCCGGCCCAGGCGGCGGGTCATTCGTCATCTTCCCCTGGGACAGTCGAAAAGGAATTCGGCGCGAGAGGCAGAGTTCCGGTTAAGGCCACCTTCGAAGGCATCCCTTACGCTGGCTCCCTCATGCGCTGCGGCGCCCTGCAGCACATGCTCGGCCTCCTCAAATCCATCCGCGAGCAAACCCGCAAGCAGCTCGGCGACACGATCAAAGTCCAGATCTGGAAGGACGATGGCGACCGCACCGTCTAGGTTCCCGCCGACCTCGCCACCCTGATGAACACAAACGGCCTCCGCTCCTCCTTCGATTCCCTCAGCTTCACCCACCGCAAGGAATACTGCCGCTGGATCACCGAGGCAAGAAAGGAAGAAACCCGCTCCCGCCGCCTCGTCAAAGCCATCGAAATGCTCCGTCAGGGAATCAAGACCCCCGGCTAACAGCTTTCGCCATGGACCTTTCTCCAACAGCTTTTCGCTAAAAGCCTTTCGCTGAGCGCCCCCTGTATCCTGTCCACTACACGCCAGCCATGAAACATCGCAAACTCACCGCCCCACTCGCCGCTGCCATCCTCGCAACCACCCTCTGCGTCGCCCCCGCAGCGCCACCGAACCTCGCCGCGCAATCCACCACCGCTACCGCCACCCTCGAAACCCGCCGCAAGGCCCTCAACGATCTCTTCGCGCAAATTTGGGAAGACCGCCTCAGCCACTCCCCCGAATTCGCCTCCACCATCGGCGACAAGCGCTTCAACGACCAGCTCACTGACTACTCCGTCGACGCCTATAACCAGCACCTCGCTCGCGGTCGCGACTACCTCACAAAGCTCGGCGAAATTGACACCGCCGGCCTCACCCCCCAGGAAGTCCTCAGCAAAGACCTCATGATCCGCCAGCTCGTCGAGGACCAGGAAGCCTCCGCCTTCAAGCCCTGGGAGATGCCCGTCAACCAGTTCAGCGGCCTCCACTCCGAGCTCCCTCAGCTCGTCCAGCGCCTCAGCATCTCTACCGTCAAGGACTACGACGACTACATCGCACGCCTCAACAAAATTCCCACCGCCTTCCGCCAGATCACCGACAACATGCTCACCGGCATCGACGACCTGCGCGTCCCGCCGAAATATCTCCTCGAAAAAGTTCTAGTCCAGGTCAACGCGCTCCTCGCGCAAAAACCCGAGGACAGCCCCTTCGCGCGCCCCCTCAAAAAATTTCCAGCCACCATCTCCGCCGCCGATCAAACCCGCATCCACGACGAAGTCATCGCCGCCATCGCCAAACAAGTCGGCCCCGCCTACCAGCGCTTCGCAAGATTCCTTCAGGCCACTTACGTTCCCGCCGGCCGCGCCGAACCCGGCGTCTGGTCCCTCCCCGATGGCGACGCCTACTACGCCTTCCGCGTTAAGCAAAGCACCACTACCGACCTCACACCCGCCCAAATTCACAAAATCGGCGAAGACGAAGTGGCCCGCGACGAAGCCGAGATGCTCGTCATCGCGAAGAACCTCGGCTACACCGACGTTGCCGCCCTCCGCGCCGCCATCGTCGCCAACCCCAAACTTCACCCCACCAGCCGCGACGCTCTCCTCGACGTCTACCGCGCCGACATCGACCACATACGTCCCAGGCTTCCCGACCTCTTTGGCCGCCTGCCCAAAGCGCCGCTCACCGTTGAAGCCGTCCCCGCCTACATCGAAAAAGATCAGGCCCCTGCCTACTACGACGAGGGCACACCCGACGGCTCACGCCCCGGCACCGTCTTCGTCAACACTTACGACTTCGAGCACCGCTCCCTCGCCAACGTCGAATCCGTCGCCTACCACGAAGGCCTTCCCGGCCATCACCTGCAAATCTCCATCGCCCAGGAACTCACCGGCCTCCCCGAATTCCGCAAATACATGAACTACACCGCCTACACCGAGGGCTGGGGACTCTACGCCGAACATCTCGGCAAAGACATCGGCTTCTATCAGGACCCATACTCCGACTTCGGCCGCCTCGAAGCCGACATCTTCCGCGCCGTCCGCCTCGTCGTCGATACCGGCGTCCACTCCCAGCACTGGTCCCGCCTGCAGATGGTCGACTACTTCCACGCCCACTCCGGCCTCGACGACGCCACGGTCAACGCCGAGTGCGACCGCTACATCGCCTGGCCCGCTCAGGCTCTCGGCTATAAAATCGGCCAGCTAAAAATCCTCGAACTCCGCGCCCGCTCCGAACAAGCCCTTGGCTCAAAGTTCGATCTCCGCGCCTTCCAAGATCAGGTCGTCGACTCCGGCGCTCTCCCCCTCGATGTCCTCGACGCAAGAATCACCGCCTGGATTCAAAGCCAGCGCCCGCCCCAAAAATCACCCGAATCCGCAGCCACCCCAGCAGCACAATAGACACTTGATGGGACCCTCCCGACGCAAGTGCGCAAAGACCAAATGGGAGATCGAACGACCAAATTAACGGCGATCATATGCGGTTGGATCGCGCTGTTCCTCTTCTCGCTGGAAACGCAATTTGTCCAATCAAATACGCGGGTTGGAGTGCGGTCGTCAGTGGCTATTACGAAATTCCCGGCAAAAAACAGCCTGTAAGCCGTGCGTCGCATCTTGCGACGGGATGGCTTTGCGGGTTTTTCGGAATCTGCATCGGAGCAATCTGGCAACGGCACTTCTACCTGTTCGTTTATCAACGCTCCGTTCCATTGTGGGCGCTGGTCGAATGCCCACCACGCTGCCCCTCGCCAAAATGCGCTGGCCGGCACTGAGCGAACCAAATCCCCACCCCCAAACCCAGCGAAGGCCAGGTTC
>PMSS01000354.1 GCA_003167515.1 Acidobacterium sp.
TGGCCATCGGCGCCAACTCCGTGGTGTTCGGGGTATTGAATGCGCTGATACTGCGACCGCTGAATGTGCCTCACGCGGAAAGTCTCTACACGATCGAACGCGGCGGTTATAAAGACCAGGCAACGTCCTATCCCGACTATCTCGATCTGCACGATCGCAACCGCACCTTCGAAGCGCTGACAGCTTATATCCTGATTCCGGTGGGACTGGATACAGGAAAGAATCCATCCCAGGCCTGGGGCTACGAGGTTGCGGGAAACTACTTCGATGCCATGGGCATCCAGCCTTTTCTGGGCCGATTCTTCAACGTCGCCGATGAGCATGGCCCGAACAGTGCTCCGTATTTGGTTCTGTCGTGGTCGTACTGGCACAGCCATTTTCAGGATGATCGCGGGGTCGTGGGCCGAGTGGTTCAGGTCAACAAGCATCCATTCACCATCCTCGGCGTAGCGCCGCCTGAGTTCAACGGGACACTGCTTTTCTTCTTTCCGGATTTCTGGGCGCCGATGGTTCAGCAGGAGCAACTCCAGGGGCGAAGCGTTCTGAACGATCGCGGGCGTCGCACCATTTATATGGTGCTGGGGCATTTGAAGCCGGGAGTAACGCAGGCACAGGCGATCGCCGATCTGGACTCGGTTGGGTCCTATCTGGAAAGGAACTACCCGAAAGACGATGCCTGGATGACGTATTCACTGGCGCGGCCGAGTCTGGCTGGGGACCTGGTCGGGCCCGGCGTGCGGGGATTTATGACAGGCATGATGCTGCTGGCGGGATTGATTCTGGTGGCGGCATGCGCTAACCTGGGAAGCTTATTTTCCGCCCGCGCAGCGGACCGCTCGCGGGAAGTAGCTTTGCGGCTGGCGCTGGGGTCGACGCGGAGGCGCATCCTTCGGGCGTTGTTCACCGAGGCTGTGCTGGTTTCGCTCTGCGGCGGGGCTCTTGGGCTCGCGTGCAGCGTGGCGCTGCTGCGGCAGTTGAGCGTGTGGCATCCGATTCCGCAGTATCCGCTGCACTTGCCGGTGTACCCCGACGCAAAGGTCTACCTGGTGGCCGTGCTGCTGGCGCTGGTGAGCGGGTTGCTGTTTGGCGCGGTTCCGGTAAGGCAGGTGCTGCGCACCAATCCATACGAGGTGGTCAAGGCAGGATCGGCCGGCATTATCGCGGGCCATACCGGGCGCCGGATGGTTCTGCGGGATGTGCTGCTTGTGGCGCAGATTGCTATCTCCGCTGTGCTGGTGACCTCGTCGCTGGTGGCGGTGCGCGGTCTGGCGCGCTCGATGCACAGCAGCTTCGGTTTTGATCCGCGGAACGCGGTGCTCGTCGATACCGACCTGAGCATGGCCGGTTACAGCGGCGATCAAGTGACGGCCATGCAAAAGCGCATGATCGATGCTCTGGAGACGATTCCGGGAGTCAAGTCAGTGGGATTCATCAGTCTGGTTCCGCTAAGCGGGGGTGGATCGACGGAGGATGTGTTCAGCGACCAGACGACGGAGCTGAAGCCATCGAAAGCGGCTGCGAACGTCGCGGTGTTCAGCATATCGCCGGAATACTTCTGCGCGGCCGGCACGTCGCTGCTGACCGGCAGAGGCTTCTCGTGGCACGACGACAGTGGAGCGCCGCCGGTTGCCGTCGTCAACTCATTATTTGCGCGCAGGGTCTTCGGTTCGGTTAGCAACGCGATCGGCAGCTACTACAAGAGAAACGATGGAACGCGGGTTCAGGTGGCGGGTGTTGTGGAGGACGGCAAGTACTACCTGATGACTGAGGATCCGCGGCCGGCGGAGTTTCTCCCCTTCCTGCAAAGGCCCACCCAGCTGACAGCGCTGGTGGTGCGGTCTGACCGCGATTTGTTGCAAGTGGCAACGGAGATGAGGAGCAAGCTGAGCAACCTCGATTCGGGCCTGCCGTTCACTCTGCAGACGTGGAGCGACGGAATGGGGCTCGCCCTTTTTCCTTCTCGTGTGGCAACCGTGTCGCTGGGGGTGCTGGGAATGATGGGCGCAATGCTGACGATCACCGGCATTTTTGGGATGGCGGCGTACTCGGTGAGCAAGCGGCTGCGGGAGCTGGGAATTCGCATGGCGCTGGGCGCGCAGCGTAAGGAAGTGCTGCGGGCCGCGCTGGGGCGGGCGGTGAAGCTGCTGGCGATTGGTTCGGCGGCGGGGTTGGTGCTGGGCATTCTGGCGAGCCGCGTGCTGGCTTTCATCGTGTATCAGGCGACTCCACGAGATCCGCTGGTGCTGGCGGGGGTGGTGGTCGCGATGGCGTTGCTGGGTGTTGTGGCTGCGTGGATTCCGGCGCAACGGGCGCTGTCGATTGATCCTCTGCGGTTGCTGCGCGAGGAGTGAGCCGAGGCGCATCGGTGCAGGTCGGCGGAGATCGCGAGGAATGCTCCGCCTGATTGCTGATGCGGACAGCCAGAACGAATACTCGCCCCGACATACTAATCTCGACATACTATATCCGGCATAGTATATGTAAACAACTATGGCGAAGAGAGAAGAGTCCCGCGATTTATTTCCTAGGGCGCTGGAACTGATGATCCTGCAGACGCTCCATCGCAGGCCGATGCATGGGTACGCGCTGGCACAGCACATTAAGGCGGTTTCGGATGAGCTGCTGCAGATCGAGGAAGGCTCGCTGTATCCGGCATTGCAGCGGATGCTGAAGGCGGGGTGGCTGAAGTCGGAGATGGGGATGTCGGCGCGGAACCGGCCGGTGCGGATCTTTAAGGTTACGGCGGCGGGGGCGAAGCGGCTGGAAGAGGAGAGGTCGAGTTTCAAGAGGATGTTTGCGGGAATCACGCGAGTGCTCGCTTGATACCCAGGGCTCAGGGAATGGGCAAAAGGGAATAGGGCGGCGCGCTTCGCGCGAATCCCGGGTCTCAAAATCGAGACCCGGGCCAGCCAGGCCAAAGTCTTTCAAAAACTCTCTGCTAATGGGTTTTATTTCGGGCGCTCCCAGACCAGCACCCGCTTCTGGATTCCCTCATCGACGAGACCATGGGTTGCGGTGAT
>PMSS01000351.1 GCA_003167515.1 Acidobacterium sp.
CCTTGGCCTCATTGGCCAGAAAATCGTCCACTTTCGAAACAGTGCGGTTGAACACCGCGACCTTAAATCCGTGGTCATTCATGTTCAGGACGAGATTCTGTCCCATAACGGCGAGGCCGATCAGGCCAATGTCACAACTGGCGTCTGGCATACGAACTCCGGCGGGGAACTCCCCCACGCATTTTGCGCTTTTCCCGAAGGATAAGCCAGGTGAACCACCGGATCTCAACAAACAAAACAAACGTGTCATCCTGAGCGAANNCTGAGCGAAGCGCCGCCACAGAGTTTTCCAGCGAGACCCCTGTTCATTCGGCGCGCAGTCGAAGGACCCCCCGTAGGGGAGTCGGGCGCGAAGCGACCGATCAAGCCCTGACACGGCCAGCCCGTCTAAAACCAGGCCTAGGCTACCGAACGCGCTTTTCCCGATGGATTAGCCAGATGTCCATCGGGCGGGTAGGGCCCATTCAGTGCGCTGCTCTCATAGCCGCCGCGCGAAGGCCTCGTTTCGTCGCACATCGCCTGCAGGGCGCCTTGCGGCTATTTTGGATCGACAGCGCCCGGGTGAGGCGTCTCCGCGGGGGCTCGCCCAATGGTCTTCACGGAACTCAGTTTCTTCAACCTCCCACCCCACGTGGCGTCGTCGTCATAGACCAGCGGCGCACTCGAAGCCGGACCGCGTTCGGACCACTGAACCGTGTAGTAATCCTCCGTGCCCTTGATGCAGATGAACAGAGTGGATTCGCTGTGCGCGTATCCGCCGGAATTCAGGGTCCCGCAACTTGCCCATGCGACAAACCCATCGTGGCCACTGACGGTCGTGGCGCCGAGCCCCTTGGCGGCGAATGTATCCGGGCACATGCGTTTAAAGCCCCCGGCGATGGCGTTGAGATAGCCTTGCGGGGTTACATTGGGCTTCGAAGAGAGTCCCCTTCTGCCCGTCTGAGTGACCATTTGAGACCAATGGTCAACGGTCTCTCCCTTCAGAACCATCTCGTTGATGTAAAAGTCGTCATGCGTGCGCGCAGAGGCCCCGACAAATCCCTGCGGAAACGGAATCACCAGAATCTCGCTGAAGATTGGGGTGACGATTTCAGTGGGCTTAAAGTCATTGAAGTCGACTGTGCCCGCGGGAGCGCCGCTTTGCGCTGCCGCAAACGAACAAACACCGCACGCCAGTAACGCGAGCACGAGGACTCTTTTGCTCATAGACTTCAGCCGGATTTTCTCCATTCTGCTTGCCCAGCCACGGAGTATATACCCCCGAGATCACCTCATCCAGGCAGATAAAATAGATGTGTGAACACATCAGCGGAACTTCTAGAAGGATTAACCCTCGATGATGGTTGGGCGGTCGCGGAGCTTCTGCCAAGATTGGGATTTCAAACGGGCGGGGTTTTCTCCTGTTCCTACCGTATCGAGCATCCCGATGGACGCAAGGCCTTCCTCAAGGCAATGGATTTTGAGGCTGCACTGTCCGATCCGGATCCGGCCGGAAAGCTAAAGGAACTTACAGAGGCCTTTGTCTTCGAGCGCACCATCGTCGAGCTGTGCGGTTCCAGGAAGCTCTCAAGGGTCATTCGGGCACTTGGCAGCGGTACAACGACCCCTCCCGGGAGGGGGGTCGTCCAATATCTAATCTTTGAAATGGCCGACGGAGATGTCCGCAAGCAACTTAGTCAGATGACCAACTTCAACCTACTATGGCGACTCAAATGTTTGCATCACTTGTTTGTCGCTATACAGCAGCTGCATGGAAGCCAAATTGCACACCAAGACATCAAGCCGTCGAATGTCCTAGGGTGTGGGAAGGACGGTCATAAAATTGCGGACCTTGGTCGCGCGTGGCATGCGATGATCGCTTCTCCGTTCGATGGAAATGATTGTGCGGGCGATACAAACTATGCTCCTCCAGAATTGCTTTACTCAGGCGCTGCCATCGCTGAAGAGGAACGGCGACGGGGAGCTGACTTCTACGCCTTGGGTAGCATGATTGTTTTCATGTTTACAGGCCTACGAATGACCGCCGCACTCATGAGCGCAATGCCAGCTAACCTCCGCCGGACGCATACAACGGAGTCCTACGCAAATGTTTTGCCTGAACTTCATCACGCCTTCGGCACTGTACTTTCCCAGCTCCGGGCATCGATCCAAAATGATGAACTATGGGTCGAAATCAAGGCGCTGGTTGAGCAGACATGCAACCCTGACATAACGAAGCGCGGCGACAAGGGACACACGGCGAAGATCGGCAGTCGGTTTGGACTGCAGCGCTTTGTATCTAAGCTCGCCACCCTCTGCGCTCGCGCCGAACTTGGTAAGTTTGGTGCTGTATGAAGTCGTTTCTCGGTGAAAAAGACAGAAAAATCGTTCCACGATGGCGTGGCTTTAGAGCATCGGTGGGAAATACTCAAAATGAAACGCCGAAGCTCGGCGATCGAGTATCCCCATCGCTCCAATCGAACGTTGACGATTGGCGGAGGGAGGGCACTCTATGGACCGCTTTAGACGCTGTAGCGGGAGCCATCGTTGAAGGCCGCCTCGATCTAGTCACGGATGCCCTAAGCCGAGTTCAAGTCGACCCGCAAACGCCCCCTGCCGCACTCGCCATCTTAGTCGAGCACGAGCGAAACAACTCTGTCCATGAAGATGCAGATTTGCCAGTGGTGGCTCGCTGCCGTGAGCAAATCCGCGCAAGCCGAATCAGGCTAGGCGAATATCCTTACGATGCGATCGAGTGGATAGATTTAGCTCGCAGTTTCACAACTCTCGGCTCACTGGAAAAAGCTCGGAGGTCTGTGGCTGCGGCCCTGACTCTCGCTCCCGCCGACGTATTTGTCTTGCGTGCAGCATCGCGGTTTTATATCCAGCAAGGTGACCCCGATCACGCCCAATGGATTCTGACCAAGGCGCCGAGAACTTTGAGAAATCCTTGGCTGCTTGCCTCGGAGATCGCTGCAGCTTCTGTGGCAGGGCGGGAATCCCAGCTCCTAAAGGTCGCTGAGCGGATGGAGCGAGCCGATTTCCGTGACGAGGACCTTACAGAGCTCCGGGCGGCCCTCGCGACTGTGGAGCTTGATGCCGGGAGCCAAACGAAGGGCAAGAGACTCCTGCGTCGTTCGCTAAACGGTGCCAATGAAAATGCGTTGGCGCAAATTCAATGGATGGACCATACTCGCCTGGGCAACATCATCGACATTTCGGGCACAAAACCTCCAAATCGCCATGAAGCAGCTGCCTGGAAAGCTTTTTTCGAGGGGAATTGGGATACATCAGTGGACAAATCCCTATCGTGGTTTCAAGACCAACCCTTTTCCGTCAACGCTGGGATTTTCTCCTCTTACGTACTTGCCGATATTCTTGGTCGGCCAGATGATGCTTTGGCCATTCTTGACATTTCCCTACGCGCAAATGCCGAAGACGTCACATTATTGAACAACCTTGCGTACTCCTACATTCAGATAGGCAAGATTGATATCGCCGCCAGAGTCCTCGAATCGATCCAGAGGAAACCGGACAACCTGGAATATGCGACTCTAGAGGCAACTGTTGGGCTTCTTGCTTTCCGGCAGGGTCTGCCAGATGAAGGCAGAAATTTATATGAAAATGCGATCAAGACATTTCAGCGCGGTGGCGCACAAGATTTCGCCGCAAGAGCAGCTGTCTATTTAGCAATCGAAGAGGTCAGAGCTAGGACACCGAATTCTGCTCTGGCCGTGAAGCGAGCATTCGATCTCACGAAAGATAACAAACGAGCGGATGTGGCAGCAAAGATCCAGGAGCTTGAAAGAATTGCCAAGGCGTGGCTCTCCGAAGAGGGTGCTGCCGTTGAATCGGGATTATGACGAAACGCACCTCTTCAATCCAACCGTTCCTAAGTTCCCGCAACAGTCAGTGTGTTTCAATGGCCGTTTAGCTTGCGCGTGAGAACACGGGCAGGCACTTGCCCTGCAGGGCGGAGTCGCGCGAGCGAGATCCCCGTCGCCATTCGGGTTTACCGCAATACCCACCAACCCGCCAAATTTGTCAAGCTTTGTGCAAAAAACCAAAGTCACAAACGTTGAAACTGAAGACCTTCCCAGCCAAAACACCCAATAAAAGTTGGCAGTTTTTTCCTCCAACCTTGGTATTCTAAGAATAGGGGGTAAGAAAAAAATCCTCGCTTTCGAGCGAGGCTTTTTCGTCTGGAGCCCCACGCGGCTTTACACGAAAACAGCTCCCGAACCCAGCGGGGTGTTATCGAGGCTGTCAACAGTTGTTGTCGAACTTGTCAACATTGGCTATCCACCGCAATTTCAAATGCATCGCGTCTCGCGTCCGAAAAAAAAGACAGTTTCCGCCGACCGAGCCCCGGCAACCAGCAACCCGGTCGAAACCGGCCCGGAGCCCGGAGCCCGGAGCCCGGTGGGCGCGTAAGTATTTTGGAATGTGATGGAACGACAACTTCAATTGCAGAATCAAATAGATACCCGGCACCCAAAAATGAATGACACGCAGCAATATGAATCCACAATAGATAGCCGCAAGTATCCCGGAATCAAATGGATAACCGCCAGCCAAAATCGTCCGACCCAGCAGAATCAAATACTTAACCCGTCGCACCCGAAAAGTCGTAGAGGGGGGTGGGTACCGTCAACCTGGCCCGGCTAGATCCGGCCGCCAATCCAAAGTGGTGCTGAATCGGGTGCCGCGGCTCAACCTACTCCCTATTGCCTATTGCCTATTGCCTGCTTTTAATACCCAGCCGCCAACCCATAGTGGTGCCGATGGTCCTGGCCGCCGCTCAGCTCGCCCGTCACCGGATCGACCGCGATGCATTCCCCATCGCTCCAATGCCCAAGGACCTTCAGGTTGTAGCCCATCGCCTTCAGCCCCTCGACCGTCGCCGGCGAGAAGCCCGGCTCCATAAAGAGCACGTCCGGCAAATATTGGTGATGGAACCGGGGTGCGTCGACCGCCTGCTGGATGTTCAGCCCCTCGTCGGCCACGCTCAGAAAGATGTTCGCAACCACCGTGATAATGCGCCCGCCTCCTGGCGACCCGAGCACCATGCTAACCTTGCCGTCCTTGAGCACAATGGTCGGCGTCATACTTGAGAGCGGCCGCTTGCCCGGAGCAATCGCATTCGCCGGTCCCTGGATCAGGCCAAACATATTCGGAACGCCCTGCTTCGAAGCAAAGTCGTCCATCTCGTCGTTGAGCAGGAAGCCGAGCCCCGGCACCGTGACGCCGGAGCC
Source organism: Acidobacterium sp. (assembly GCA_003167515.1). Taxonomy (GTDB): domain Bacteria; phylum Acidobacteriota; class Terriglobia; order Terriglobales; family Acidobacteriaceae; genus Palsa-343. The sequence continues at coordinate 5,235 of PMSS01000351.1, forward strand.
GTAGTATCCGTTGAGCGTAGTGGTCACCGAGACAGCGTCACCCTGCGCGTCGACGACTGAGTAATGCGTAGTGTCGGCTGCCTCCTGCCGGACGTCGGCCATCGTAGGCGCGGCCGGCAGAAATCCCTCGGGACGCTCCAGCTTTGCCGAAGCGCTCGCCTTGTCCGCGTCGATTGAGGCGCGCCAGGCCTCACCGTATTTCTTGCTTATCAGCTGCTCGATCGGGATCTTCACATAGTCCGGATCGCCCAGGTAATTCGACCGGTCCATATAAGAGCGCCGAAACGCCTCGACCACCAGGTGCATCTCTGGAGCAGTGCGATCGCCGAGCGGACGCAGGTTGTAGCCATCGAGGATGTTCAGCATCTCGATCAGAGCCACGCCACCCGACGACGGAGGAGGCGCGCTCACGATGGTGTATCCGCGATAGCTGCCGGTGATGGGCTCGCGCTCCTTCACCGTGTAACGAGCCATGTCCTCGGCCGTGATCAACCCACCGCCCTTCTGGACCGCATCGGCGATCTGGCGCGCCATGGCGCCGTGATAAAAGTCGTCCGGGTTCTTCGCGATCCGGCGCAGCGTTTCGGCAAGCTCCGGCTGCCGGAAAAGCTCGCCGGTCTTATAGAAATCGCCGTCGCGCTGGAAGATGTGCTTCGAGGCAGGGAAGCCGGTCAGGATCGAATCGTGCATTTCGGCGGCTTCTTCGTCGGTCAGGACGAAGCCGTCGGCGGCAAGGTGAATCGCCGGCGCCATGACCTGCGCGAGGGTAAGCCGGCCATATTTTTTCTCCGCGTAAACCAGGCCGGCGGCCGAGCCCGGCACGCCGATGGCGCGATAGCCGACGATGCTGGCGTTCGGGATGATATTGCCGCTCGCGTCGAGATACATGTTGGCCGTCGCAGCCAGCGGAGCCTTTTCCCGGTAGTCAATAAAGATGTCCTTGCCGGTGTGCTCCTTGCCGGGGTGCTCATGAATGAGCATGAAACCGCCGCCTCCGATATTGCCCGCGGCGGGGTGGACTACGGTGAGCGCAAACCCAACTGCGACCGCGGCGTCGACCGCGTTGCCGCCGGCCTTCAGAATCCCGACCCCGGCATCGGTTGCCAGATGGTGAACCGTGACCACCATCGCGTTCGGCGCGCGCACCGGCTGGTCGTTCCTGAGCATCAGCGCGGTCTGGCTCGCATCGTCAGGCGTGGCGTCCTGCGGGGGCGGCGGAGTTTGCGCAGCGGCTGGCAGCACCACGGCGGCGAGAAAAGAAACAGGCAGAGTGAGGGCGATTGTGCGGATGAAATGGATTTTCATGGGCTGGAGAGCGAACTCGGCTGGAAGCATTGTACGGCAGCCTGACCTGCAACCCGCTCGGCGGCCCGTGCCAGCAGCCAGGGCTCGCCGACAAGCGTTTGACCCTCCCAGGAGCCGGGCATAGACTGAAGGGCAGCCGATTTGTCTAACGTGAATAAGCCGTCGTTCTCCCGCTGTTGCTCGCTGTCTCTGCTGCTTGTTGCATCCGCACTCCCATGCCTGGCGCAGCAGGATCAGAGCTCCCCGAATCCAGCCGCTGCGCAATCCTCATCGCAGGGTCCTGCGCAAAGCTCCTCGTCCCAGGTACCGTCCCAGCTTCCCCGCGAAAGTTCTTCGCAGACCCCTGCGCGCAACCTGCGCCAAATCCCCGCGCAGACAGAGCAGACCGGCGCGCCCAAGGCTCCAGCGCTGATGGATCCGGCCGGGCCGACGGTGAGCCTCGAGACCAGCGAGGCGATGTTCGATATCGGCGTGGCTTTGAACGCGTGTGGCTACGACCAGGGCCTCGACGAATCCGACCCGGTCCGGAAGCGGATTCGCGACGAAGTCAATCAGGCGACGCAGGCCTCCGCGGAAGCGCGCGATGATCGCGACAAGCTCTGCCTGTTCATCGATCAGCATCGGCTTACAGAGCCCGCGCACAACCTTGCCCAGTACGTATCGCTCGCCCTCTACCTGACCCCGCCGCCCGAGATGACGCCGAGCGTCGAGGAACAGGATATGCCTCCGGACGCGATCGGCGTCGAGCCGATACTCCCGATCCTGCGCCGCTTCGCCAATGCCATCGATCTGCATGTGATCTGGGTGGAGAATCGTCCGGCATATGAAGAAGCGACCAGCCGGCTGCACAATCCGCTGACGCAAATGATTGTCGGGACCAATTATTACCTGAAGACCCCGGCCTCAACTTACAGCGGGCGGCGCTTCCTGGTGGTGCTCGAACCACTACTGTCGCCGGAAGAGACAAACGCGCGTGTTTACGGACCGGACTATGTGGTCGTTGCGTCTCCGAAGAATGGGCAGATATCGATGGACCTGGTGCGGCACGCGTATCTGCATTACGAGATCGAGCCGTTGCTGTATGCGCGCGAGAACACCGTCGATGAGCGAATGATGCCGATCCTCAAGGCGGTTCAGGACGCTCCTCTCGAGTACGAGTTTAAGAACGACATTGTGGCGCTGGTGATCGAATGCATGATCAAAGCGATTGAGGCGCGCACCATGGACACCGGCATTCCCGACGTCAGGATTCCTCCAAATCTGCCCCACAGCGAAGCGGATCAGTACGAGCACGCCCGCAGCATCGCTCAGCAGAAGATGGAGGCCGTTCGCCAATTTGCTGTGAACCGCTCCATGAACCAGGGCTACGTGCTGACGCAGTATTTCTACAGCCAGCTCAGGAATTTCGAAAAGACTCCCGAAGGCCTGGATGAGGCGATCGGTCCAATGGTTTATGGCATGGACATAAGCATCGAGACGCATCGCGCGCGCGAGGTCACATTCGACCAGCGTGGCGAGGGCGAAGTCATGAGCCGTGCACCGCAGCGTCCGCCCCAGCCGAAGGAACTCGATGTCGCCGAGATGAAGCTGATGAAGGGGGATGTCGCCGGCGCAGCCGATCTGGCACAGAAGGCCCTGGACAGTCACAGCGGTGACGCCGGCAAGGCGGACTTTATTCTGGCGCGGGTGGATTTGATGAGCGGCAAGATCGACGATGCTCAGGCTGCGTTCCGCAATACGCTCACAGCCTCAAAGGACCCGCGCATGCTTGCCTGGTCGCACATCTACCTTGGACGAATTCTCGACGTGGAAGAGAAGCGCGACGATGCCGTCCTTGAGTATGGCGCCGCGCTGGCGGTTCGCGATGGCCAGCCTGACACGAAGCAGGCCGCCGAAGCCGGACTGAAGCAGCCCTTTGCCCTGCCGCATCGCGCGCAGCCATCCGAGGACAACGACGAAGAGCAGGACGCGCCGAAGCCGATAGCTCCGCCGAGCCAGTCTCATCCGCAATAGAGCGCTCTGCAATAATTAAACAAGCGGCCCGCGCATGGACTCCTCGGCACATTCTCCCAGCACGTCCATCGACATGCCTACCTCGGGCGAATCACGCGCGGTCGATGCTACGGCTATCCAGGAACTCGAAGCAACACTGCAGCATCATTTCGCAAACTCTGGACTCCTGAGTCGCGCGCTCACTCACAGTTCCCTGGCCCATGAACGCGGTGCCGCCGAACCTCAGCGCGAAGACAACGAGACGATCGAGTTTCTGGGTGATGCGGTCGTGGGCATGGTCGCGGCCGAGTTTGTCTTTCGCCGGTATCCCGAGCTCTCTGAAGGTGCGCTGACGCGGCTGCGCGGCGCGCTGGTCAGCAGGAAGCATCTCGCGGAAGTGGCCGAGGGTCTGAGCCTCGGTAAATACCTGCTGCTCGGCCGCGGCGAAGAGCGCAGCGGCGGCCGCATGAAGACGGCTCTGCTGGCCAATGCCATGGAGGCGGTGATCGGCGCGGTTTATTTAGACGCCGGCCTTGAAGGCGCGCGACGCCTGATCGAGGCGCGTGCGATTGCTCCTTTCATCACGGCGCTGCGGGAACAGCTCACGGCGGACGCCGGCATGGGCGATTTCAAATCCGCTTTGCAGGAATTCCTGCAGGCAAGCAAACAGGGGCAGCCGGAATATCGCATCACCGGTGAGACCGGACCCGACCATCGCAAGCGATTCGTCGTCGAAGTGCGCGTCGCCGGCGACGCACTCGCCGAGGGCGAAGGTCACACCAGAAAGCATGCCGAGCAGGATGCTGCGCGTCGCGCCATCGGGAAACTGCAAACAGCGAGGCAAGCGGAATGAGCGCACCTCCGCAGACACCTCCCGAGAATGCCCAACTGGCGCCGGACAGCGGCGCCAGGACCACGTTTGCCCGCGACCGTTTCGGCCGGGTCACTGTGGGTCGCTCGAAAGTCATCCTCTTTCCGGGCGTATTGGAAATGACGCGATCGCTGCTGCTGGTTCTGGTGATCGCGCTCTTCATTTTGACGTTCATCGTTCAGCCGTTTCGAATTCCTTCCGAGTCGATGGAGCGCACTTTGCTTGTCGGCGATTTCCTTCTGGTCAACAAGATTGCGTTTGCGCCGCCGGGAAACTGGTCGTGGCTGCTCCCCTATCGTCCCGTCGAGCGCGGCGACGTGGTGGTCTTCCACTTTCCGCCCGATCCTCCAGAACACGTTGTCAAGCGGGTGATCGGTCTGCCAGGCGACCACATCCATCTCGAGAACGGCCTCGCCTGGATCAATGGTCGCCAGCTCGACGAGCCCTGGGCGGTCTTCGAGCCCGCCTACCCCGACGATTTTCGCGACAGCTTTCCCACGCAGTTGTACACCGATCCGGGCGTCGATGCGCGCTGGTGGATGGAGATGCGTCGCGAGGTGCGCGGCGGCGACCTTGTGGTCCCGGCGGACGAATACTTTGTGCTCGGCGACAATCGCAATTTCAGTCGCGACAGCCGCTATTGGGGCTTTGTCCCGCGCGATCACATCGTGGGACGCCCGCTGGTCATCTATTTTTCCCTGCGCGAGCCCTCCGCGACCGATGTCGCCGAACTGACGGATGATAGACTCGGACAGAAAAACGATCTGGTGGAGAGAATCGAAGATTTCGCGCGCTGGAACCGCTTTCTGCGCGTGGTTCGCTGAGGGAAATTCGGAAAGCCGATGGCAGAAGTCCAGGAAAAGCACGCAAAACACAAACACGAGGAGACACCCCTCGAAGCCTTCGCCTCTATCTGTGGCGTGCTCGCCGTAGGCCTGTTTGTCCTCACTTTTATCTTTCAGAATTTCGCGATTCCATCGTCCTCCATGGTGAAGGCGTTGCTGGTGGGCGATCACGTGCTGGTCGATCGCATCACCCTGGCGCCGCCCGCGCACTACGCTCCGTTTGTTTATTACCGCGATGTGCGCCACGGCGACATTGTCGTCTTCTACAAGCCCACCCTTGAGCCAAACGGTGAGCATCTGTTTCTGGTTAAGCGCGTGATCGGCGTCCCGGAGGACCATATTCACCTCCGTGCCGGTGTTCTCTATCGCAATGGCGTCGCGGTCGATGAGCCCTATGCCGGCATGCCGACCGATGCCGACTACCAGGCCTATCGCGACGATTTCCCTTCGGTTTCTCCGAACGCGAGCGCCGATGTAACCGCGGAGTGGGCTGAGGCGTTGCCCTCCTTTATTAAGGGACAGGATCTGGTCGTCCCGCCAGGCATGTATTTCTGCATGGGCGATAACCGCACCGTCAGCCTCGACAGCCGCTTCTGGGGATTTGTACCCCGCTCCAACATCGTCGGCCGTCCACTGTTCGTCTACTGGTCCTTCGATACGCCGGAAACGCAGGAGTACAAAACTTCCATGGCCGACCGGCTCGGCTGGATCCTGCACGAGACGATTCACTTCTTCGATGAGACCCGCTGGCGCCGCACGCTGCACCGAGTGAGATAGCCATGAGCCGAATGGAGGAGTTGCTGACCTCCGAGGATTCGGGACCCCGGGGCGGGTTCCCATGGTGGAAGCTGGCAGTCGCCGGAACACTGATCGTTCTGCTGGTACTTGCGATCGTTCTGCCGCCTCTCTTCAATTTGGGTAAGTATCGGCATAGTCTCACCGCCAGTATGTCGGAGGCACTGGGCCGCCCTGTCTACGTCGGCGGAATGCAACTGCGGCTGTTACCGATGCCCGGCATCGTGATGAGCGACTTCACGGTGGATGAAGACCCCGCCTTTGGCTATGAGCCTGCCCTGCATGCCACTTCGGTAGTCGCCGCATTGCGGCTCAGTTCGCTGTGGCGCGGCCGTTTGGAAGTCAGTCGCATCAGCCTCGACGAGGCCAACTTGAATCTGGTGGGAAACGGCGCGGGCGAGTGGAGCATCGACTCTGTGTTGCTGCGGGCTTCGCAGATTCCTAATGCTCCCACGGGCGAGCGGCGAGTTGGCGCGCACCCGCGCTTCCCTTACATCGAAGCCACCGACGCGCGAATCGACTTCAAAAACGGTGCTGAGAAGAAGCCGTTTTCCCTTATGAACGCAGAATTCTCGATGTGGCAGGCGAGTGGCGGCGAATGGCGCCTGCGCTTGCGGGCGCAACCGGTGCGTACCGATCTGCAACTGCATCTTTCTGAGGCCGGAGAACTCCGTGTGGAAGGCTCTTTGCGTCGCGCTGTCGACCTGAACACGATGCCGGTCGATCTTCGCGCCGAGTGGAGCGGCGCACAACTGGGCGAGGTCAGCCGCCTGATGGCGGGGGTCGACAGCGGATGGCGCGGCGACTTGGATGTGACCTCCTCGATTCAGGGCAGCGCCGGCGACCTGAACATGCAGTCGCGCGTACAAATCAGAGACCTGCGGCGGCAGGAATTCCAGCCGGCGACGACCGTGGATGTCGATGCAACCTGCCGCAGCAATTACCTCCGCACCCGGCGCATGTTAGATAGCGTCACCTGCTTCTGGCCGATCGCGGCAGGCCACCTGCTGCTGACGGGTCGCGTGCATTTGTTGGCCTCGCCCGATGCTGATCTCCAACTGGAGATCAACCAGATTCCCGCTTTCTTCCCGGTGACGGTACTGGGGCTGATGCGGCCTAACGCACAAAATGTAACGGCCACGGGCACAGTTAACGGTAACTTCCGGCTCCTCACAGGCGCGCGGCGAGTGTTCTCCGGAGACGCAACGGCAACCGGTGTGTCGCTTCGCTACCCGGGCGGGGGGTTGCCTCTGCCGTCCATGCATTTCGTCGCGCCACCCACAGAGCCGCCCCAGCGCAAGCAAAGACCGACAAAACGGGCCGCTCAACGAGCAACGGTCCGATCAGCGCGGGCCCAGGCAGCGCCGGGCCAATCAGCACCGGGCCAGAACGTACTCCAGCTGTTGCCGATGTCCATCGCCATGGGAGCGCCGGAGCCGCTGGTTGCCGATGCCCGTTTCACAAAGGCTGGCTTCGAACTGCATCTCGCAGGGCAAGCCGCGCTGGGACGGCTGATTCCCGTGGGTGCAAACTTCGGATTGTTGGAAAACGGATTGACATCGGTTGCTCCAAAAGGCCGCGCCACTGTGAACACAAACACAGCAGGGAACTGGATGCGGCCGCTCTCAGGCGCGAGTGCCGGGATCGGAACCACCGGCACGCTCAAAATTGAAGCGGCCGAACTCCGGCCAGGCTTTTTGCCTGCGCCAGTCGATGTGGAATCGGCGGAGATCGAGCTGACGCCCGAGGAAATTTCCTGGCAGAACGTCGCGCTCGAATATCAGGCGATGGCGATGCGCGGCTCGATCCGGTTTCCCGCTGTATGCAACCAACCGGTTGCCTGTCCTGCGATATTCACCCTCGCGCCGGGATCTCTGGACGCGGCAACCGTCGAGGCTGCGCTGGGAGGCAATGCGAACAGCGGGTTCCTGGGCCAGCTATTCACCAACGCGCTCGGCGGTGGCAGCGCCGCGACCTGGCCCCCACTCCGCGGCCAGATTCAATGCGAGACGCTCCATCTGGGACAATTGACGCTGCGCGATTTGTCGGCTTCTGTCAGCGTGGAAGGGGCGAAGCTCAACATCTCCTCGCTGGACGGCGCCACGCTGGGAGGATCTTTGCATGCGAGCGGCGAAATGACCATCGTGGATCGCGCCCCGCGCTGGGAGCTGGCCATTCGTGTCGCGGATGCAAGCGCCGGCGACGTTGCCGCTCTTTTCGGCGAACAATGGGGCACAGGACAGATGAGCGGAGAAACCAACCTGACGCTCAGCGGTTATCGCACGGCAGATCTGGCATCCTCAGCGAGCGGCGACTTCACGTTTACATGGCAGAACGGAGCCCTGCCGCCCGCAGTCGGCGTAAGCGACACATCGCTCGATCATTTCGATCGCTGGATGGCAAAGGGTGCAATCGCCAATGGCGCGTTGTCTCTCAGCAGCGGCGGATTAGTTCACGCAGCGAGAACCAGCCCGCTCCGCGGCAGCATTTCATTCGACCGCGATCTCGACCTCACGCTCGAGACACGCCGGGGCAGCATGAAAATCACCGGAACCCTGGCCCAACCGGCGATTCATTAACCTCTTCACTGCGCGGTGAGCATCTTCTCGTGGATGCTTGCCTGAACCTCGGGCACGGTTCCGTCATTCAGATCCACTTCCGTCGGGTTTTCCTGGAACGTCAATCGGTGCGTGATTCGCCCGTGCGCCGGGATGCGCACCATGTCCGTCACCGTGGCATCGACGGCTTTCACCGTCACGGGAACCTCGGCCTCGGCATAACCATCGTTGACGATTTCGATGGCGACCAGAACCTGCTGATGAGCCTCGCGGCGGGGATACACGCCTGCGATGGACAGATCCGGTAAACCGCGGTCGCGGTAGACCCAGTCGTCGAAGAACCACCGCAAATCCTTCCCGCTGGACTGCTCAAGGAGGTGTTCGAAATACTCCGGCGTCGAATCCTGCGCGGGGTCGTAAGCCTGGAGCGCGCTCTGGAGAGCCCTGTCGCCGGAGATTTCGCGCAGCATCCAGAGCACATACGTCGCTTTGGTGCGGTAGAAGACTGCGCTGACCGCGTGCAGCAGGTCTTCACCCGATCCCTGGCCCGGCGTGGCGGGTTCGGCGAGGGCAAGAGCGGGCCGGTCCGCATTGAGATTCTCCATCGCCGCTGTGCGACCCTGGCTGGACTCGACCCACAGGGTGCCGAGGAAGCTGGCCACCCCTTCATTCAGCCACGCGCGCGGCGAGTAGAACGCGCCATGAGCGAGCCCATGTATGACGACCGGCGCGAGCTGCGCAGGATCGTCGCTTTGCAGCGGCGTTGCCAGCAGGCCGCCTGTCTCCGCGGGAGCATCATCCGCCTCAGGCAAATCGAGGATGGTAAAAGGACGGTGGGCATTGTTTCCAAGCCAGGTGTGAAGCAGCGACTGCTCCGAGTCGGCGGAAGCGACATATTGCTGTGCGCTGGCCACGTCGGTTTCCATAGCGAGCACACGCAGCCCGTTACCGTCCGTCTCGGTTCGGCGAGCCAGAAACAGTGACGGCGTCTCGAATCCCAGGCGCGCAGCGGGAAGGGAACAGGTCGCCACCCCAGGGAATGAAGCTGTGGGCATCGCCGTCGGCTTTTCCAGGTTCACGAAATGTCCGTCGAGAACAGGCGCCGTAGGCGCACCCGCAAAGAACTCGTCGGTGATCCGCAAGCTGGCCGTGGCATCCTGATCCAAAAGCTTCTGCCGGCCGATTTCAGTGAAGAGCTTCGCGCCGTCCCTAAGAGCCACGGGAACCGAGCTCACCGGATACCACACCACGTTCCCGAACCCGCGCAGGCCGGTGAAATCCTCTGAGATCCGATCCCAGTCTGAAGCCTGCGCCGTCGCGTCGGGTGCGCCAATCGCGGTCAGCCGCTGCGCAGTCAGTGGAATTGTGCCTCCGTAGTCGACGTCCAGCGTGAGTTGGCCCTGCGGCGCCAGCGGCTCAGGCAACCGAATCACCGCCTCATGAAGCTGCCCCGTATGATCCGCATCGCTGGCCAGCGCGTTCTGCGCAAAGGCAAGCTTTTTCCCGTGCAGTCCGACCGTCTCGAAGGCTAGCGTCGACGAAAGTTGCAGCGCAATCTTATTCAGCGGCGAATCGCTGGCATTCCGTAGCGTGACCCGCGTGTGCGCCTCCATCGACTGCGAACGCGGCATCAGGTGCACATCGAGATCCCACGCGGTGATCACGACTGCGGTTCGTTCGGCATCCGTCACCGTCGCGGCGGGCCCTTGACTGGCTGGCTTTTGATCCGCGGCCTGCGGTTGCGCTGAGAACAACACCTGCGGCTTGTCCGCGGGCGTTGCGGTCTGCTGTGCCATGGACAGGGAACCGCCGAGCGCGGCTGCCGCCAAAATCCAAAACTTCATGAACCCAGCCCCTTTTGCGGCCGTTCCTTTCGTGGCTGCGCCGACTGGCTTGCGCCTACGGTGGCTCCGGACCGCCGCTGCCGTGCCGCTTCAAACAGCACCACCGCTCCCGCCGCCGAAACATTCAGCGACCCCACCCGCCCCGCCATCGGGATGCGCAGCAGGTGGTCGCAGG
>PMSS01000379.1 GCA_003167515.1 Acidobacterium sp.
CCCCATTTCGAGAATTGTCCGCTTGATCCAGATCTGCCCGGGCTGTGTGCGGGCAGCGCGTTCGTGAATGTCCAGGCCCACAGCTTTTGAACCCGTAAAGGCGATAAACCGGGTCTTGGGATGCTCGACAATCGCGTTGCCGAAAGTCGCTCCCGAGCCGGGGCAAAAGTTGACCACGCCGCCCGGCATTCCCGCCTCCTCAAGCACCTCAACGAACTTGGCCGCGATGGTGGGCGAGTCGCTGGAAGGCTTGAGTATGACCGTGTTGCCGGTGACGATGGCGGCGGCCGTCATGCCGGCCATAATCGCGAAGGGAAAGTTCCATGGAGGAATCACCGCACCAACGCCGAGCGGAATGTAGCGCAGTTGATTGCGCTCGCCGGGGTACTGGATGGGGGTGGTAGCGGCGGCCAGTCGCACAGCTTCGCGCGAATAGAACTCCAGGAAATCGATGGTCTCGCCCACGTCAGCGTCCGCCTCTGCCCAATTCTTGCCCACTTCATAAGTCAGCCACGCGCAGAATTCGAAGTGCCGGCTGCGAATAATCTCCGCCGCGTTCAGCAGCAGCGAAACCCTTTCGTTAGTCGATGTTCTGCTCCAGGACTCGTATGCACGGAGCGCAGCGGCCATGGCTTCTTCAGCGTGTTCGGCTCCGGCCTTCTGATGAACGCCGACCACCTGCGCAGGGCGAGCCGGGTTGAGGGAGCGAATCTTGCCTTCAGTGCGCAGCCGCCGGCCGCCAATGATCAGGTCGTACTCCCGCCCAAGCTGGCTGGCAACTCGGTCCAGCGCAGCCTGCATGGCGCGAGTGTTTTCCGGAGTTTTGAAGTCGACGAACGGCTCATTGGCAAAGCCGCCCTGAGGCGTTTGCGGCAGAATCTGGGTGGTGAGGGTTGCGGTAGCCATATCAACTCTAGTGTAGTCGGAAAAGCCTGGGGTGAGCGAGCCGGTGAGCCAATTCACCAGCTCTGGAACGCCGTTGCGGAGTCCGCCTTGAGGAACAGCCAGGGGTTTGCTACTCTTTCTGCCAAGGGCGCGTCCGTAAAGAAGGGGTGTGCGATGCGGCTCACGATCCTCGCTCTGCTTCTCTCCACCGGAACCGCGGCATTCTGCCAGTCAGCGGCGCCGGCCCCCGCCAACCCGCAACAGCCTTGGTTCGCTGTGCCTGCCATGCCCCAGGGCGGTAGAGATTTTACAAAGCTTCCACCCGACTGGCACATCACGAGCCTTGCGCCGCGGAAGATGGTGATCCTGCCCGGCCCCTGGCCCCTGCATCGCTTAGATGACCCGCAGATTGATGCGCAGATCATCGTGCATCCGCCGCCGTCGAGCCTTGGCGAGCAGCCGCAGGGGACGCAGTTGGCGCAGAATCTCTACCCCGGCTTGCAGTTGCTTCCCATCGATGAGTCGAAAGCAAAAGGGCAGCCCATCCCGATTACATGGCCGAACCTGAAGATCGAGCAGATTCCAATCGTCTGGCCGAAGCTTGAGTTCAATCCTGTGCAGAGTAGCCCGAATGGGCCGGTCGCGAGGAAGTAGCTTCTCTCTCTCTCACGCGGATCGAGAGATCCCCGTTGCCGCTCGCGCGAGAAATGTTCGCTCTATGTCGTTTCCGTCAGCGCCTCGGTGCGCTTGCTCATCTTGGCTGTCCGTTGAATCTTATCCCAGTTGAAGGGCTTGCCGTCGATGGCGCGCATGAGCGTCCTGAACAAAACGATTGAAAACACTTGTCGGTAAGCAAATCTCTGCAGCCAGATGTGGAACAGAAGCCATCCATCGCCCTTGTTGGCTGCGTGACGGCGTTCGAGCGAGAAAGCAACCGTCGAAGTGACGAAGTCGATGATCAGGAAGCCGAGGAAGAAAACCAGCAGCTTGTCAAAGCTGGCGGCCGAGGCGGCCTCCGGATGGTAATGGCGGTCGATGAAGTAGTTGGCGATGCCATAGAGAAACATCATGTCGATGAAGGGCGACACCAGCGGCAGCAAAATCTGGAACACCAGAATATTCGGCAGCGCAAAAAATCCCATCGCCGGATTGGTCCTCGCCCCTCCGCGATGCTTGAACACCGCCTGCAGAATCCCGAACGACCACCGGAATCGCTGCCGCATCAGGCTCCGCGCCGTCGCCGGCGCCTCGGTAAACGCCAGCGCATGGTCGTCGTAAATCACCTTGAAGCGGTGCTCCAGCAGATTCATAGTCAGATCGGCATCCTCCGCCACCGTATTCAACGGATAGCCGCCCGCATCCTTCACCGCGCTCGTCCGCCACGCGCCAATCGCCCCCGGCACCACCGTCACCACGTTGAACAGATCCATCGCCCGCCGCTCGAAATTCTGGCTCGTGATGTATTCGAGCGCCTGCCAGCGCGTCCACAAATTGATGCGATTCCCAACTTTCGCATTCCCCGCCACCGCGCCCACCCGCTCATCGGCAAAGTGCCGCACCAGCTTCGAAACCGCATCCCGCGCGATCACCGTATCTGCGTCGATCCCGACGAAAATCTCCTCCTCCACGCGCTCCAGTCCGAAATTCAGCGCCTCCGCCTTGCCGCCGTTAGCCTTCGTCAGCACCAGCAGCCGCCCCTCTTCGATCTCTTTCGGATATGCCTCCCGCGCCACATCGAACGTCCGGTCCAGCGACCCGTCGTCGATCACGATCACCCTCACCTTCGCATAATCCGACCGCAGCGCCGATCGAATCGTCCGCACGATCACCTTCTCCTCGTTGTAGGCCGGGATCAGCACCGCTACATGTGGCTCATAAACACCCGGCGGAATCCGCCGCTTGCGGAAGCGCTCGATCGCCGCAAAGACTCCGATCAGAATCAGGCGCGCGCTCATCAGCACATCGCCCACGAAGAACACATCCACCACGAAATTCGCGAAGAATGAAAAGAAGAAAAACGCCACCCAGTCGATCCGCGCCTGCCACCGCATCTGCGGTGAAATCGGCGGCATCACTTCCGCCGTCGTCTTTCCCATCAGCTCCGATACCGGCACAAATTCGTAGCCCTTAGCCCGCAGCGTCGTGATCAGCACCGGCAACGCCGACACCGTCGCCGAACGGTCCCCGCCCCCGTCGTGCAGCAGGATGATGCTGCCCCGCATCCACGTGCGCGTCTTCATCTCCTCCAGCTGCTGCAGAACGCTGTCCGTTATCTGCTGCGGCGACTTGCGCGGGTGCTCGCTCCAGTCGTCGGTGTCGATCTTGTCCCCGATGATCGTGTAACCCATCTGCTGGATGCGATACGCCGGCGCCGCTTCGTCATTCGTATCCGGCTCCTGGTCGATCGAGTACGGCGGCCGGAAATACAGCGGCTGAATCCCAGTTTCCGCCGCGAACAGCCGCTCCGTCCAGTTCAGTTCCAGCTCCAGCTGCCGCTGTGAAATTTCGCTGATGTCCGGATGCGTGAAGGTGTGATTCCCGATCTCGTGCCCCTCGCGCACATAGCGCTGCAACAGCCCGATATTTTTCTGCGCCTCCTCCCCGATCACCATGAACGCGCCCTTCACGTTGTACTGCTTCAGGATGTCGAGGATCTTCGGCGTCCATACCGCATCGGGCCCATCGTCGAAGCTCAGCGCCAGCTTGTGCGGGTCGTACCCGTACTGCTGAATCGTGTAGGAGTGCGGCAGCTGCAGCATGGTCTCGTCCGTAACCGTGAAGTTCTCCGCGTCCATCTGGATCGTCCGCTCGCCCTTCTGTGGCAACGCAGCAATACGCAGAATGTCGCCTTCGCCTTCCAGATTGACGTCCTCACCCGGCGGAACCCGCTTCAGCTGGTCCGGCGCATCCTTCGCGCTCGGGTGGTCCCAAACCTGCCACAGCGAGGGATCCTCCTCGCCCAGCCGCCACAGCGCAAATGTTTTCAGCCCCATCTGCCGCCCCGCGCGCAGCTCGTTCAGCGCTGTCACCCCGTCCAGAAACCAAACCTGATGCCGCAGATGCGCGTCCTCATCGTCATACGCGAAGTGCGGATTCAGCTCGTCGCCTTCCAAATGCACATCCGCCCCGGCGTCTTCCGCACGCTGCCACGCATCCTGCACCGTCAGGTCGTCGACATCCACGACGCGCGTCGAAACCTTCTTCCCCTTTTCCGGCAGCGGCACCGCCCAGTCGAAACCGTAGTTGCCGAGGCCGCAGATGATCTTCTCCTTCGGCACCAGTGTGAGCACCCGCTTCAGATTCGCCTCGAACCACGGCTGGCTCGCCACCGGCCCCGGATCGCTGGTCTCCTCATGCTCGTCGTAATTCATCAGGATGATGCCGTCGCTCGCCTGCGCCAGCTCCCGCAACGTCGCATCGTCGGCGCCTGCCTGCACGTTCACATAAATCTTGAGATTCTTCACGTGAAAATCGTTGTGCAGCTCCGCGATCCACTCCGCGTACAGCTTCTCGTTCTCGTCGGAAACCATCTCGAAGTCGAGGCAAATCCCCCGGTACCCAGGATTTGCGAACAGGAATTTGTCCAGTTGAACGTGCAGCCGGTTCCGCGCCACGGGATCGTGCAGCATCTTCCCGATCACATCGCCGCCGTTCCAATCCCCACTCAGCGTGTTGTAGTCGTTCAGCATCGGAAAGACATCCGTGTCTTCCTTCGCTGCCTCGATCGTCGTTTTCACCCGGTTCTCAGGATCGACCCCGTGCACCCCCGCCCCGTCCACCACGCTGTAGAAATGCACCGGAAACAGCGGCGTTGCCCCCACCAGGTTGCCGTCCGCGGAAACCACGTGCAGCCAGTCCGGAAACAGCATGTCGATCTGGTGAATATGCGTCTTCAGAATCGAATAGCTGGCCTCGTCGTTCTCGTAGAACGCCGCCCGTAATCCCTCATCCTGGTTCAGTACGAGTTCCGAGGCGCGCAGCTGCGTCTTCCGGCGCGTCGGCCGCGCCGCCGCCTTTTTCGCCAGCTCCGGCTGCCGCTCCTTCAGAGCCTTCACATTGTGCTTCTGGGTCGGCAGCAGCAGCTCCGGCAGGTTCTGCTTCGACAGCACGCTGAAGAAAAAGACCGCCAGCACAACCGTTAGCCCGATGAGCGTCAAGTCGCTCAGTCGCCGCAAAATCTTCCGGCGCCGTTGCCGCGGATCATAAAAAACCTGCTTCATCGTGGCTCGATCACCTGATCCCATCCTACGATATTGCCGAACCAGCCAACCGCCCCGAGCCTCTCGTCGAAAGCTTTACCCCAGCCGCTTATCGCTCGCTTTTCGCTGTCCCTGCCACGATCTGGGTGCCCCATATCTGCCCCGCTATTGGGCAGATGTGGGATCCAGCTGTCGCTCCAATGACCACGTTCTTCCACTAACCGTTCTTTGCTAATCGCTTCTCGCTCGTCTTCCGCTCGTTTCTGGCTACTGGCTACCGGCTACCGGCTACCGGCTGCTTTAATACTCCCAATGCCCACGGCCCCAAAAAAATGGCCCCTCCTCGCGCTCGCGCTCGCCCTCGCTGCCGGAGCCGCCTTCCGCCTCTGGTTCATCCACGCCTACCCCGAGGTCCAGGGCGACCCCCTCATCTACGGCGACATCGCGAAGAACTGGATGCTCCACGGCATCTACGGGATGACCAGCGGCTCGCACATTGACCCCACGCTGATCCGACTCCCCGGCTATCCGCTCTTCCTCATCCTCTGCTTCCGCCTTTTCGGCATGGAGCACTACCACGCGGTGATGTTCGTCCAGGTCGCCATCGATCTCGCCACCTGCCTCATCATTGCCGCGCTCGCGCGCCGCATCTGGAGCCCTCGCGCCGGCTGGTGGGCTCTCTGGCTCGCCGTCCTCTGCCCCTTTACCGCCAACTTCGCCGCCGTTCCCCTCACCGAAACACTGGAGCTTTTCTCAACCGCCCTGGCCTTCTACGCCCTCGATCGCTTTCTCCAGACGCCGCGCTGGCCGTGGGCACTCACCATGGCCGCCGCCTGGAGCTACGCTACCCTCCTCCGTCCCGACGGCGCGCTCCTCGCCGTCGCCCTCTGCCCCGCGATCGTCCTTTATGGGTACCGCCGCTGGGGTGTCGCGCCAATGCTGCGCTGGGCGCTCCTCTGCGCCCTCATCGCCATCCTGCCCTTCATCCCGTGGACCATCCGTAACCAGCGCACCTTCCTTGTCTTCCAACCACTCGCGCCCCGCTACGCCGTCGATCCCGGCGAGAGCACCAACCCCGGCTTCAATCGCTGGACCAAAACCGTCTGTGTTGATTTCGCCTGCACCTGGGATGTCTACTGGAATGCCGACACCGATGTGATCCACATCGAAGACCTGCCCTCGCGCGCCTTCGATTCCCCGCAGCAATACCAGCAGACCCGCGCCCTCATCGCCGCCTACAACCGCACCACCACCCTCACGCCTGAACTTGACGAGGCCTTCGCCACCCTCGCCGCCCAGCGCATCCGCGCCCATCCCGTACGCTATTATGTGGAACTCCCCCTGGCGCGCCTCGCCGACATGTGGCTCCGCCCCCGCACCGAGACACTTTGGATCGAGCTCCGCTGGTGGCAGTTCAACCGCCATCACGCCGAAACTGAATTTGCTTTTGGATACGCGGCTCTCAACCTTGCTTACCTGGTTGCCGCGCTGATCGGATTCCTGAAACGCCCGCGTCTCTCCGGCGTCATCCTCGCCTTCGTGCTGCTGCGCTGCGCACTGCTCGCAACCCTCGAAGCCCCCGAGCCCCGTTACACCCTCGAATGCTTCCCACCCCTCATCGCATTAGCCGGCGTTGCACTCAGCCGCAGCGCCCGCTCCTCCTGTGCCCTGGACCCTGAACACTAACGCTATTGAATGACCGTATTGCGCGCTTGATCTGCGATAATCGCTGCCGGATGGGTATGTTGGGTGGACGTTCCTGCTGGGTGGGGCTATCCGTGGCGATCGCCATGGTTCTGGGAGGCTGTTCCAGCTCTGCGCCGCCGATTGCGGTGAGCCTCTCTCCTTCCTCTTCCGCGATGATCGATCAAAGCCTGTCAGTTGCGATCACGGCAACCGTGACGAACGACTCGTCTGCCAAAGGTGTCACTTGGACCCTGAACGGCCCAGGATCCCTCAACCCTTCGACCGGTCCGTCGGTTACCTACGTTTCCCCATCGACCTCTATCACCAGCGCAGAACAGGCAACGGTGATCGCAACATCCCTGGCTGACCCGACGAAGACCGCATCGCTCGCAATCACGGTGAACCCGTACCCGTTGATGCCTTCTCAGACGCTCGCCAACGGAACCGTGGGCGTGCCCTACAGTCAGCCCATCCAGCTGACCGGCGGGACGGCTCCGTTTCAGTGGAGCGTGTACGACGGAAAGATTGACACCGGATCGGACGTGGGGGGTGCGGTGCCGGCCGGACTGACGCTCGATGCCACGACCGGGACGATCAGCGGAACCCCTACCGGCGCCGGAACCTGGTACTTTGAAGCAACCGCAACCGATGCCGACAGCGCATTCGCGTACTACCCGCTCAGCATCCAGATCAATCCCGCCGGCCCGGTCACGGCCAACGCTGTGCCCTATTTGAACCAACCGCTCGTGCCCACCGCCGTTGCGCCGGGTGGCAATGGGCTTACGCTGCACGTGAGCGGAACGGGCTTCGTTTCCGGCGCAACGGTCGATTTCGACGGCACGCCCCTCGCGACCACGTTTGTCGACAGCGAGCATTTGAGCGCGCTTGTGCCGGCAACGGACGTGGCGAATGCGCAGACAGCCTCAGTCACCGTTGTGAATTCGGCCCCAGGAGGCGGCTCGTCCAACGCGGTTTATTTCGAGGTGGGAGCCCAGGCGACGACGGTCAGCTTTGCTAACGCTCCGAACTCTCCGCTACAGGCTCCCGAGGCGTCTGGACTAGCGGTAGCAGACTTCAATCAGGACGGAAAGGCGGACCTTGCCGTCGCGGCCAACGTAAAGGTGTATGTGATGCTGGGCAACGGAGACGGCACATTCGCGCCCGCCTCGGGTTCTCCGGATTCGATACCGAGCCCGCCCTACGACGACTTCCCGTCACCGTACGCCGGGCCGATGGCGGTTGGCGATTTCAATCACAGTGGTCATCCGGGGCTGGCGGTCGGGGAGTTCCAGAGCGAAGCCGCGGCGATTCTCCTGGGGAATGGGGACGGAACCTTCGGCTACGCAAGCACGCTGGCCAATACCGACGGAATGCCGTTGTCATGGCTTACGGCGGCAGACTTCAACGGAGATGGAAACCTGGACTTGTTTGCGATGGCTAGCATTGATGGCCAGTCTCCGACTGTCCTCCTGGGCTACGGGAGCGGCGTCTTCAACAGGGTTGCGCAGAATGCCAACATATCCGCCGGAATCTACGGGCTCTCATCGGCGGCGGGAGATTTCAACGGGGATGGAAAGCTGGATATAGCTGTTTCTACCGGTGGGCCAAGCTCGCGTTCGGGAGTGGCTGTATTGCTCGGGAATGGAGACGGCACATTCATGCAGGCGACCGGTTCTCCGATTTCCCTCGGGCAAACTCCCTTCGCGATTGTTGCGGCCGATTTCAATGGCGACGGAAAGCTGGACCTCGCCGTGACCGATGCCACTGAAAACGCAGTGTTCGTCCTGCTGGGGAACGGTGACGGAACTTTCCAGCCGCCCATCACTATCCCGGTCGGCAATGCCCCGGATGCGATTGTCGCGGGAGATTTTAATAACGACGGAAAGCTGGATCTCGCCACAGCGAACTCTGGCGACAACACCGTCACCCTTCTGCTGGGCAATGGCGACGGCACATTCACTCAGGCTGCCGACTCGCCGTTTGCGGTGGGAAAAATCCCCGTCGGCATCGTGGCTGCGGATTTCAACGGCGATGGGAAGCTCGACCTCGCCGTGTCGAACAACCTGGACGGAACGGTTTCCATCCTGCTACAGCAGTAGCCGCCTCCGCGTCTGTGAGCTGCGAAACCAAAGGCTGTTAGAGATGTGTTCGGAGCGACGCCTCTGGTCGGGATGGGCCGCAGTCGCAACGCCCGCTGAATCCTCAACGCTATACGCCTGTTCCCCGTTGCCTATTCCCTGTTGCCAGCCGTTAAACGTCCCCCTCATCCAGCCGCAGCTCCGTCACCTGAATCCGCCCCGTGCAGATCCTCATCGGTTGCGGTATCGCAAATGTCCGCTTCGTTCCCGGAGCCGTCACCTGGATGCGCGCAACCCGCGAACACTCCGCGCCCGTCGTCCAAACCACCTCAAACGCAGCCACCTCATGCGGCATCAGCGTCACCGCCGGCGCTGGCCCGTTCGCCTCCGCAGCCCGCGTCTTCCCCAGCTCGGCCACCACCTGCGCCTCGCCGACCTTCTCCATCGAGACGCTCCCGACAATTTCGCCCTCAGCGCTCACCAGCGCCACGCTCGGATATCCGCCCAGCCTGCACGGCGTCGCGCCCCGATTCATAAACGCCAGCTTCACCGACCGGAATATCCCATTCGTGTCGCCCGAAATTTCCTCCACCGACAGCACATCCGGATCGCACGGCCCCGCATTCTCGGCATCGAGAGCTGTTGCACGCGCAATCAGGTGTGGAGTGTCCCCGGGCAACATATAAGGCGCGTTCGGGTTCGGATGCAGCGCCACATCGTCCGGTGCAACCGCCTGTGCGGCCAGGTTTGCTTTGCCCGCCGCTCCCGTACCCGCGCATCCGGCGCACACCGCCAGCACACAACCCGCGGCGACCGCCAGGAACCTCGCGGCCACAGCCAGGAACAAGGGACGGCTCAGCATGGGACGGAATCCTCGCTTCTATTCTAGGATGTTCCGCCTTCCCGCGCTGTTGCATATCGTGTGCAAAAGGTTGCCCGCGATCCTGTTGTGGACTG
The DNA here is from genome assembly GCA_003167515.1 of Acidobacterium sp. Classification (GTDB taxonomy): domain Bacteria; phylum Acidobacteriota; class Terriglobia; order Terriglobales; family Acidobacteriaceae; genus Palsa-343. The sequence goes on from PMSS01000379.1 coordinate 9,806, forward strand.
CAGGCATTTAGAATCAGGCCCATGCATTCCCGCCCCACCGACTCCCGGCCCTTACAGGGAAAAGTCGCCCTCGTGACCGGCGCCGCAAAACGCATCGGCCGAGCCCTCGCCCTGACCCTCGCCGAAGCCGGCGCCTCCGTCGCCATCACCTGGCGCGACTCGGAATCCGAAGCCGCTCAGACCGTTGCCGGCCTCGAAGCCCTTGGCGTCGAAGCCGCCGCCTTCCGTGCCGAACTCCGCGACCCCGCCCAGATTCGCACCGCCGTCGAAGCCGCTGCCGCCCGCTTCTCGCGTCTCGATATCCTCGTCAACAACGCCGGCCACTTCGAAACCGCCGCCCTCGAAAGCATCACCGTCGATCAGTGGGACAGGATGTTCGAAACCAATACCCGTGCCCCTTTCCTCACCGCCCAGGCCGCGTACCCGCACCTCAAAGCCGCCCATGGACGCATCATCAACATCGGCTCTCTCGGCGGCCTCCATCCCTGGCCCACCCACGCCCACTACTGCACATCGAAGGCCGCGCTGCACATGCTCACCCGCACCATGTCCAAAGCCTGGGCCCCCGAAATCAGCGTCAACTGCGTCGCCCCCGGCATGATCGTCAACGGCGAAGTCGACCCCGAATATGAACATTTCGCCCGTCGCACTCCCATGAAGCGCAATGGCTCCCCCGAGGAAGTCGCCGCCGCCGTCCTCTTCTTTGCCAGCGGCCCTCACTTCATCACCGGCCAGGTTCTCTCCGTCGACGGCGGCCTCGGCCTCTGAACCACCGCATTCCCGATGCGAAATTCCGGCGCGCGCACCGCCGCGCTGCGCTCACGTTCTGACGCCAGCTGTCGATAACCTCTGTGAGTACGAATCTGGGAGGGGAATCACCCATGTCTACATTTGCGTGGAACGAATCCTACAGCGTTCACGTCCAGCAGTTCGACGCTCAGCACCAAAAGCTCTTTGAGATCATCAATTCGCTCTCCGATGCCATGCGCGTTGGCAAGGGCGAAGACGTCATCCGCGACGTGGTCGCCCAGCTCGCCGTCTACACTCGCACCCATTTCCTCCAGGAAGAAGTCCTCATGCGCCAGACCGGCTATCCGGATCTCGCCGCTCATCACGATCAGCACACCAGGCTCATGTCCGATGTCGAGAAATACAAAGCCGACCTCGACGAAGGCCGCAAACCCGACACCGTTGCCGTCCTCAATTTTCTCCGCGAATGGCTCGTCCAGCACATCCAGAAATCCAACCAAGGCTATTCCAACCACCTCAACGCCCACGGCGTCCACTGATCTGGTCTGAACTTCAACCGTCGGACGTCGATTCAACGATCGCCGTCCTTCGCTAAGCGTCTCTCGCTAACCGTCTTTCCCTCGCTTTTGGCTGGCCTCTCGCGCACACAACAAAGGCGCTCCCTCAGGAGCGCCTTTGCGTCACCTTTGTTCCCGCCCTACGGAGTCGCCGGACACGCCGTAAACGGCCCCGTCAGCTTCGTCGGATCCGGGAAGCTGTAGTCGCCATGGTACGCGTCCGACGTCGCCTCCCCCTCGAACCACTGCAGCAGCCCCAGCGTCTGCGGATGATATGTAAATCCATGCAGCGTCACATCGGTGTAATCGGGGCTTAGATTCTCCACCACATCCCCGACCTCGAGAATACTCTGGCAAGTCCCCGCAGGCAGCCCCGGCATCTGATAACTCGGCGTGATGTTGTTCACAAACGGGTCGTTCATCGTCTCCGCTATCTCGTGCGACAACGCATTCACATCGGAGAACACCGCTGGGTCCCCGTAAATGCCATCCGATACGTCCGGGTCGAGAGAGGTCGCAAACGCCAGTGTCTGCACGAAAATCTTAGTAGCCGTCTGGTTCGCCTCAAACGCCGTGTGGAAGCCGCCGATGCAGCAGTTCACCGGCTGACCCGCCGAAAAATCCCCGTAAACCGCATTGCGCGTCAGAAAAATCGGAATGGAACTCACCGTAATCGGCTCCGTCTGCAGCAGCGTGTTCAGCTGCGAGGTGAGGAAGTTGAAATCGATCAGCGCAAAGTACGTTCCATCCGGCAGCACGTACACTTCCGATGAGCCGATCGGCACCTCAATCGTCACCGGGATCAGCGTCTGCGGCTTCGACAGCAACACATGGAAGTTGTCGTCGCCGTCATTGTTTCCGTCCTTATTGAAGAGCCGCCAGAACTCCGCGCGCATCTGCGCATCCACGAACTGCGTGTTGCCCGTCGCATACTCCGCATTCTCGAACAGCGGCGAATTCTTGATTTCATCCGTGATCGCTGTCGTGTCAATCGTTATGTTGTTGCCGTTCTGGTCCACAAATTCGTCGAAATATAACGACAGCGGAACATAACTCGTCGGTACCCACGTCGTCTGCTTCTTTCCCGGCTGCTGCCCCACCATCGTGTACGAATAGCTGAGGCCCCCAAAACTGAACAACCGCGTGAAGTTCGGCACCGATACGATCCGCGGATCCTGCGCCTGGGTTGCGGCATTCGCCGCCGCTGACATTCCGTTTGTGGCTGTATGTTTGGGCGACGCGCTCAGAGTCGCGAAATACCCGCTCGCAACCGCGATCGGCTGCCGGGTAACTTTAGCCGTGCTTTGAGCCGCCGCGAAACCGCTCGCAGCAGCAAGGACTACCAGGGACAGACAAATAGTGACCTTCCGCATGAGGGCGCTCTGCCTTTACACTTGTGGAATGGGAATTAACGAAAGCCCACTAACTGTGCGTCAGCCCAGCAGAAATGTCAATCTCTGCCTGCTGACAATCTGCCGAATCGCGCGCTGACTCTTTAACCTGCAAGCCCCATCATTTCCCGAACAGCCGCGACATCAGCCCCGGACGCCGCCCCGGATCGTCCTCATAAACGTAAACACCCTCCGGCTCCGGCTGCTGCGGCATCGGCCTGTTCTCAAACGCCGCCCGCGGATTCTCCACGCACAGCCGCTCCGCAGTCCCCTCGCCGAACTTGCGCGCGATCCCCTCGTAGGCCGGCCGCATCGACGGCCTACGTCCCTCCAGATTGTGCGCGTCCGTCGCGATAAAGTGCACCCAGTTCTTCTCCAGCAGCTCCCAGGCCAGCCCCTGCGCCCGCTTGCCAAACCGCCCGCCCAGCGACCCCGCCGTGATCTGCACCAGGCATCCAGAGCGCATCCACTCCGCCATGCGCATGTGGTCCTTCTGCAATATCGGGTTCCGTTCCGGATGCGTGATGATCGGCCGAATCCCCTTCACCGTGAACTCGTAAAACGTATCGCCGATACTCTGCGGAATCATGAACTCCGCGAACTCCACCAGCAGATACTTCCCCTGGTTGATCGTGAACTTCGTCGGATGCTTCAGCGCGTCCTCGATATTTTCGTAAGAAAGATGGAAGTCGCAGCCCAGTCCCAGCGTGACGATGCCCCCCAGCCGCGCGCGAATCGCCTCCAGCTTCTCGCGGTTCTTTTCAGGATTGAATTCCCAGGTGTCGTTCGCGTGCGGCGTGCACGCAATGTGCGTGATCCCGTCAGCCACCGCGGCCTCCGCCTGCGCCACAGAGCTGTCGATGTCCTTTGGCCCGTCGTCCGTTCCGAACAGCAGGTGGTGATGTATGTCGATCATGCTTGCTGTGCCAGCGCCCCCACCAGCGATTCGAAGATTCTAAACCCATCCGCCGACCCCAGCAGCGCCTCGCTCGAGCGATCCGGGTGCGGCATCATCCCCAGCACGTTCCGTCCTTCATTCAGAATGCCCGCAATATTCTCGAGCGACCCGTTGGGATTGGCCTCCGCCGTCACTACACCCTCAGGCGTCGCATACCGAAATACGATGCGATCCCCGCCCGTCAGCTGCTTGAGCGTCGCCTCGTCGCAGAAGTAGTTCCCTTCCATGTGCCCAATCGGTATCTTCAGCACCTGGCCCTTGCTCACTGTCCGTGTAAACGGCGAATCCGTCGTCTCCGTCCGCAGATAAACCTGTTTGCAGATGTATTGCAGACCCGCGTTCCGCATCAGCGCGCCCGGCAGCAACCCCGCCTCGCACAGAATCTGAAATCCATTGCAGATCCCGAGCACCAGCCCGCCATCCGCCGCGAATTTCCGTACCGACTGCATCACCGGCGAAAACCGCGCAATCGCCCCGGTCCGCAGATAGTCGCCGTAAGCAAAACCGCCCGGAACCAGAATCGCGTCGCAATTCTCAAGGCTCGGCGAGTCATGCCACAAAAACACCACCGGCTGATGCGCAATCTCCGCCACGACGTTATAAGTGTCGTGGTCGCAATTCGACCCAGGAAAAACCAGTACGCCGAATTTCATCGCTGTTTTAAGGTTAGCAGGTCACCCCCGGGATTCGTCATTGCCTTCAAAAAGCTCAGAAAGACCCGATCGAGAGCATCCCTGTTCCCTATTCCCTATTCCCTATTCCCTGTTCCCTGTTCCCTGTGGATGGCTGGCGATAGCCAGCCGTCCATCTCAGCCAGCGCCCGCTCGCACTGCATCCGATGCCGCTCCCGCTTGTCCCTCACCCGCCGCCGCGTCCGTTCATCCAGCGGCTCCAGCAAATCGAAGGTAATGTTCGCCGGCTGAAAATGCTTCGCATCCGCCTCCGTCACATACCGCACCAGTGACCCCAGTGCCGTCCCCCGCGGCACCGGCTCCGGCACGCCGCCCTGCGCCATAATCGCTGCATACAATCCCGCCAGCATCCCCGTCGCAATCGACTCCGTGTACCCCTCCACCCCCGCAATCTGCCCCGCAAAGAAAATCCCAGGATGCTCCCGCATGTTCAGCAACCGAGTCAGCACCCGCGGCGCATTAATGTACGTGTTCCGATGAATCTGCCCATACCGCAAAAACTTCGCATTCTCGAGCCCAGGAATCATCCGCAAAATCCGCGCCTGCTCCCCAAACTTCATGTGGTTCTGAAAGCCCACCAGGTTATACGAATCCGCCCGCAGATTCTCCACCCGCAGTTGCACCACCGCCCACGGCATCTTCCCCGTCCGCGGATCGATCAGCCCCACCGGCTTCATCGGCCCAAACCGCAGCGTCTCCCGCCCGCGCCGCGCCAGCTCCTCCAGCGGCAAACATCCCTCGAAATACCGGGGCCCCCATGCGTCCGCGGTTGACGCATGGGGTGGGAAATATTCAAGCTTCTCCCACTCCTTTGCCTCCACGCTCTCCGCCGCCATCAGCGCATCGTGAAATGCCTCATACTCCCCCTGTGTCATCGGACAATTAATGTAGTCAGCCGTCCCCTTGTCATACCGCGCCGCCAGATAGACCCTCTCCCGATCAATCGAATCCGCCTCGACGATGGGGCTGATCGAGTCATAAAACGCCAAATGCTCGCTCCCGGTGAGCCGCGCAATCTCCTCCGACAGCGCATTCGAAGTCAGCGGCCCCGAAGCCACAATCGTGATCCCATCTTCAAACCCGCTCCCCGCCCCGATCTGCGTTACTTCTTCCCTATGCACCGTGATCCGCCGCTCAGCCGCAACCCTCTCCCCAATCAGCCGTGAAAACTCCACCCGATCCACCGCCAGCGCGTGCCCGGCGGGCACCGCACTCGCGTCGGCACAAGCCAGCAGCGGCGACCCCGCCCGCCGCATCTCCTGCTTCAGCAGCCACGGCGCCGTGTTCTCGCTCTCCGACTTCAGCGAATTAGAACAGACCAGTTCCCCAAAATCCCCCGTCTCATGCGCAGGAGTCGTCCGCACCGGGCGCATCTCGTACAGATCCACCTCCGCGCCCATCCGAGCAGCGACCAGCGCAGCCTCAGGCCCAGCCAAACCCCCACCAATAATCCGAATCCTCATACTGTGACGTTGTCCAGGCTCGCCAGCGCCCTCAGCGCATCATCCCCCACCCGCATCCGCGTCCAATCCTCCAGCGCCTCCGCCCCCAGCGTTTTGTAAAACTCAATCGCCGGCTCATTCCAGTCCAGAACATGCCAGTAAAGCAGCACGCAACCCCGCTCCACCGCCAGCGCCGCCACCTTCGTCAACAGCGCCTTCCCTATCCCGAGACCGCGAAACCTTGGCCGCACAAACAGATCCTCCAGATGCATCGCCCGTCCCCGCCACGTCGAATAGATGGGGAAGAACAGCGCCATCCCCGCAGCCTCGCGCCGGGGTCCCGGTTCGCCCGTGGTTGGCGAATGGGGTGGCTCGCCCTCTTCTTCGGCGATCACGCATTCGTAGTAGCGCTCCGCACCCGCCGTTGGGAACCCATCCCGCACCAGCTCCGCCTCCGTCAGCTTCACCGCATCGCGCGCGCGCTCATACTCAGCCAACTCACGAATAAAAGCCAGGATCAGCGAAGCATCGTCAACACCAGCCATTCGAATCGTCGTCATGCGCCTCATTATAAGAATGAATCGGCGTGGGCCCTGGTGCGCGCATGCTGTGAACCGAAAATCAAAAGCCCCGCCGGTCATCACTCCGGCAGGGCTTCCCGCATCACCAGCGATACGCTGTCTGCGAACTTCTTCTGAATTATCGACCATCCGAAACCACTGCTGCAGTCTGAACCCCCAGGCTGATCGCTGTACCCTGTAACCTGTACCTTGTACCAAACCCTCAGCGGAAAGGCCCATCAAAATGCAGCCACTGTCGCCGGTGGACGCCATCTCTCCGGCCTTCAGCCGGACCCGTACCATCCTCACCCCTCCCGGCCCCGTGCCGGGCCAGCCCACCCCTTTTCGCTTCTGGTTCTTCCTCAAAATCACCGTCATCGCCGCCCTTACCCAAGGCAACATCTACGCCGCCGTCTTTGCCCTCGCCTTCGACGCCATCTTCTTCTCCCTGATGCTCACCGTTGGCTTCCGCAGCGTTCGACTCTCCAACGCCCCCTTCGCCGTTGCCGGGGGGATTTCCCCGTTCGCCATCGCCGCCATCCTCATCGCCGGGCTCATCGCCCTCCTCGTCGCCATTTTCTTCGCCTGGATCTGGTGCCGCGTCCGCTTCACCCTCTTCGATCTCGTCCTCTACCGCCGCGGCCTTGTCGGCCCAGCCTGGTCACCCTACGCCTCCCAGGCCTGGCGCTTCCTCGGCCTCATGATGCTCATCGGTCTCGCCCTCCTGCTTATCCTCGCCGTCACCATCGGACCCCTCCTCATCCACCTCATCGCACTCATCCGCCACCTCACTCCTCAGCAGATCAACGCCGACCCCTCCATCTTCTTCGCCCACATCCTCCCGATGTACGGCATCATCTTCCTCTTCGCCCTCCTCGCCGGTCTGGTCAACGCCATCACTCAGGATTTCGTCCTCCCACCCATGGCCCTCGAAGACGCCCCCCTCGAATTCGCCTTCGGCCGCTTCTTCCAGCTGCTTCGCACACGCTTCTGGTATGTCGCCCTCTACATGCTGCTCCGCTTCGTCCTTGAACTCGGCCTCAGCTGGATCGGAATGATCGCCGTCTTCATCGTCCTCGCCATTCTCGGAGTCGGCGGCGCCGGCGTCGGCTTTGTCCTCTACCGTGCTTTCTGGCACGCCGGACCCGGCGGCATCGCCATCTTCGTCCTCTACTGCATCGTCGCTGGCCTGGCGATTCTCGCCGTCTATCTGCTCCTCCTCATGGTGATCTATGGTGTGGTTGCCGTCGTGAAACAGTGCTACGCAGCATACTTCTACGGCTCGTATTACCCGCTGCTCGGCGATCGCCTCGAACCGCCCCCACCGATCACCCCCGCCTCAATCCCTCTCGCACCCGTCACCTTCGATCCCTTCCCGCCGCTCCTGCCGCCCGACCAGCCGCCGCCCGCTGTTTCCTGATCCCCCAAACGGCCCATGAACCTTTGCATTACCCCCGTGCAGTTCTTCCAGCTCTGCCCTTCCTTTTTCTCTATTTTTGGCGTAATCATAAGGATCGTTCCAGCCCTCTGGACAGGATCGTTTCCCAATCCCCCGGTTTCATTTTGCGGAGACGGTTCAGGGAGGCGCTCATGAAGCGCTACTTCGCCGCCGCAATCGAGCTCACGCTCGTCGCCGTTCTCGCAGCCCTCGTCGGGACCTGTGCCATCGCTCAGACCCTCCAGCTTTCCCCTTCCGATTCTCGGCCCGCAGGCCCAATTAGCATCTCTCTCGAAATGCGCGGCGATCTGGCCATGGCCCACCAACAATATCTTCAGGCCATCGACGCCTATAGCCAGGAGCCCAACAAATCCGCCGCCATCTGGAACAAGATGGGCATGGCCTACCACCATCTCTTCGCTGTCGACCAGGCCCGTCGCGACTACGAGCGCGCCCTCCAGCTCCGTCCCGACTACCCCGAAGCTCTCAATAACCTCGGCGCTATCTACTACGCCAAAAAGAACTACGGAAAGGCTATTAAGTACTACGGCAAGGCCCTCCAGTTCGATCCAAAATCCGCGGCCGTCTACAGCAATCTCGGCACCGCTTATTTCGCTCGAGGCAAAGTAACCCTCGGCATCGACGCCTATCGAAGCGCCTTCACGCTCGATTCCCGCGTCTTCGAATCAACCTCCGCTCTGCTCGTCAATGAATCTCTACCCGCTCACGACCGCGCCCAGCAGGACTACTGCCTCGCGAAACTCTTCGCCCAATCCGGCAAGAATCAGGAAGCCATCCAGTATCTCCGCAAGGCCCTCAACGAAGGCTTCACCGACCGTAAAAAAATCCTCGACGATCGGACTCTCGCCTCCCTCCGCACCACGCCTGAATTCAGCCAGCTCATGACCGAAGAAAAACTCCGTTAAGCCGATCCTCTGAGTAACAGAGGATCGGTTGTCATCCTAAGCGGAGATTGTTCGCGTAAGCGAACTATCGCAGTCGAAGGACCTGCATTTTTCCCGCCCCGCATCGCGACCATCCGAAATTAGTCAGATCTCCGCTTCGCCTTGAAAGCCGCACCCACCTTCAGCAACGCTTAAGCTGACGTTGCTATCCTCCCGCCATGTTGCGGTCCGGCCTCTCTCGGGGATGCACAGCCCTGCTCGCTTGCACGGCGCTGTTCTGCGGCCGGATCGCCGCAGNNGCCGCACCCGCGCCCTGGATCACCCTCGAACAGGCCATAGCCGCCGCCCTGCGCAACGACCCCACCTTCGCCACCGCCCTCGCCACCACCGGCTCCGCTCGCCTCGACGCCGCCATCAGCCGCACCGCACTCCTCCCAAACGCCGCAGCCCACGGCGACTATCTCTTCACCCAGCCCAACGGCCTCCGCAACCAGGCCGGACAAACCGGCAACCAGCAAGCCCCGCGCTTCATCGCCAACAACGCTATCCGCGAATACGCCGCGCAGCTCCTCGTCAACGAAACCGTTAGCTTGGCCAGTGTCGCCAGCTATCGCCGCTCCCGCGCCCTCGCCGCCCAATCCACAGCCGACCTCGAAAGTGCCCGCCGCGATCTCGTCTCACGCACCGTCGCCGCGTATTTCTCCGCCCTCGCCACCGCCGACAAAGTCGACGTAGCCCGGCGCGCCATGAACGAAGCGAAGGCCTTCGTCGACCTCACCAACAAACTCGAAGCCGGCCGCGAAATAGCCCATGCCGACGTCGTCAAAGCCGACCTCGCATACCAACAGCGCCAGCGCGAATTCGAAGATGCCACCCTCGCCGCAGAAAAATCCCGCCTCGACCTCGGCGTCCTCCTCTTCCCCGATCCACGCACGCCGTACACCCTCGCCGATCAGTCCCAAACCCCCGAAGCGCTCCCAGACCAGCCCAGCATCGAAGCCGCCGCCGCTCGCAACAACCCCGATCTCCGCAGCGCCCTCGAAGCCCTCCACGCCGCCCACAGCGAAGTACTCGCCGCCCGCGCCTCTTACCTTCCCACCCTCGGCTTCAACTACACCTACGGCATCGACGCGCCGCAGCTCGCCGTCAACGGCCCCGACGGCGTTCGCAACCTCGGCTACTCCGCCTCCGCCTCCATCGACTTCCCCCTCTGGGATTGGTTCGCCACTCACGACCGCATCCGTCAGAGCGAGCTGCACGAGCAAGCCGCCCAGGCCGCCCTCACCAACACCCAGCGCCAGCTCATCGCGCAACTCGACGAGTACTACGACGAAGCCCGCGTCGCCTCCGGCCAGGTCGCCTCTCTCCGCACCAGCGCCGACACCGCCCGCGAAAGCCTCCGCCTCACCCGCCTCCGCTACTCCGCCGGAGAAGCCCTCGCCCTCGAAGTCGTCGACGCCCAAACCGGTCTGGCCCAAGCCGAATCCGCACTCGCCGACGGCATCCTGCGCAGCCACGTCGCCCGCGCCAACCTCCAAACCCTCACCGGAGTCCTGTAGAATGACGGTCCGCTCCCCAACAAACGCCTGTCATCCTGAGCAAAGCGCCGCCGCAGAGCTTTCCGGCGAGATTCTTACTCTCCCGGCGCGCAGTCGAAGGACCCCCCGAAGGGGAATCGGTCGCGAAGCGGCCGAAAAAGACCTAAGTCGGGAAGAGCCCCCTTTCCTTCTGCGCGCAGCAACTCGGATCCGCGTCAGACCTGCAAAAAGTTTCGCCGATCATTCGCGCCCAACTCTCGCTGGCTTCTCGCTGGGTGCCCCATATCTGCCCGGTTTTGGCAGATGTGGGTATCACGCGCCTGCGCGATCCTGCTCGCCTTTCGCTCGCCGCTCGCTCGTCAGTGGCCTGCCTCTTGCTGGTCTTTTGCTCCTCCTCCTCCTCGCCGGCTGCTCAAAAAAAGAAGCCCCCGAGCCAACTGCCGTCTCCGTCGAAGCCGCAACCGCCCAAATCCAGTCCATCACCGAGCACGTCGTCACCGACGCCGTCCTTGCCCCCGTCGCCGAAGCCGCCATCTCCCCAAAAATCTCCGCCCCCGTCAAAAAGTTCTACGTCCAGCGTGGCTCCAAAGTAAAAGCAGGCCAGCTCCTCGCCACCCTCGAAAATCGCGACCTCGCCGCCGCCGTCACCGACAACCAGGGAGCATTCGACGCCGCCGCTGCCACCTACCAAACCTCCATCAAAGCCACCGTCCCTGAGGACTACCAGAAAGCCCAGCTCGACCTCGCCCAGGCCAAAGCCAATCTCGACCTCAACCAAAGCATCGTCGCCAGCCGCAAACAGCTCTTCGCTCAGGGAGCCATCTCCGGCCGCGACCTCGATACCTCCCAGGCCGCGCTCGTCCAGGCCCAGGCCGCCTATCAATCCGCGCAGCAGCATCTCGACTCGATGCAGCAGGTCAGCCGCGAAGCCGCGCTCCACGCCGCCAAAGGCCAGCTCGAATCCGCCCGCGGCAAAGTGCAAGGAGCCGAAGCCGCCCTCAGCTACTCCGAGATTCGCAGCC
>PMSS01000257.1 GCA_003167515.1 Acidobacterium sp.
GTGAAAAACGGCTCGAAGATGCGGGACATGGTGGGGGCGGACATGCCGGAGCCGGTATCGGCGACGGTGAACATGACGCCGTTGCGGCCGGTCTTCCAGTCAATGGCGGCGCGGGTGCGGAGCAGAAGACGGCCTCCGGTGGCTCGCATGGCGTCGACGGCATTACCAATGAGGTTGCTGAGGACCTGGCGAATCTCGCCATCGAGGCATGTGATGGGATGGTGGGTTCGGTCGCGACGGTCGACCGAGACCTGGGCGTTGTTGATCCGGCCCTGAAAGAGAGGGAGCGTTTCATCGAGGAGGTCGCCGGGGCGGACAGGTCTGGGAAGAGTGGTTTGGCGATGAAAGCGCAGGGTGCGGCTGGCGATGACGGAGACGCGCTGGAGCTCGGATTCGGCGAGGGTGAGATAGGTGTTCGTTTCGTCGCGGGAGGGGGCGCGCTGCGCGAGATAGATAAGGTTAGTGACAGCTTCGAGGGGGTTATTGATTTCGTGCGCGATGGAGCTGGCGAGACGGCCGACGGCGGCGAGCTTCTCGGACTGGAGGAGGGCCTGCTCGGCGCGCCTGCTCTCGGTAACATCGACGCCGAGGACGATGATGCCGGAGGTGCTGCCATCGGGCTCGCGCCGGGGCTGGTAGACGAAGTCGAGGTAGCGCATTTCGAGCGTGGCTGAGCCGCCGCGGGCGAGCTGGATGGGCGTGCTTCGTCCGATGAAGGGCGTGCCGGTTCGATAGACCGAATCGAGGAGGGTGAGGAAGCCCTGGCCTTCGGCTTCGGGCACGGCTTCGCGGACGGATTTGCCGACGACACCGCGGTCGCCGATGAGCTCCTGATACGGAGGGTTGATCATTTCGAAGATGTGGTTCGGGCCGCGAAGGAGAGCGAAGAAGGCGGGCGCCTGCTGGAAGAGGTCGGCGAGGCGTTCGCGCTCCTGCTGGAGCTGTGCGCGGGCGACGACGCTGCCGGTGGTTTCGGTACAGACGACGAGGGTGCCGGCGATGGCGCCGTGGGAGTCGCGGACGGGGCTGTATCCGTAGGTCCAGTAGACGTCTTCGAGGCGGCCGTTGCGAAAGATGGGGACGAGCTGATTTTCGTGCCAGGTGGCTTCGCCACGGGTCATGACGCCGTCGATCTGCGGACCGATGATGGACCAGATTTCAGGCCAGCAATCGCGGCCGCGCTGACCGAGGGCGCGAGGATGCTTGTCTTCGCGGATGCTGGCGCGGTATGCGTCGTTATAGAACTGGATGAGGTCTTTGCCCCACCAGAGAAACATGGGATGGCGCGAGCTGAGGAGGGTGTTGACGGTGATGAGGAGAGCTTCGGGCCAGTGGTCGACGGGACCGACGGGGGTGCGTGACCAGTCGAATGCGCGTGTGCGGTCGGCCATCTCGCCGGAGCCGAGAATGGGGCTTCGCGGGCGGCTGGTGGGCAACGGCACGACGGCTCCGATCTTGCGGAGGGGACTGGCGCTCACAAGGGTACCTCTGAGGTAGGCGCTTCAGGGCGCACGGACGATTTTGTTCTTCGGCCGATGCAGTCGCAGCGTAGTTTCACTGGCCTGGAGTCAGATTATAACGAACTGGGTGAGGTGCGCGGGGCGGGCGCGGGGGAGACGCGTCATTCCGCGCCGGGTTGGGCGAGGCGAGATGAGTATCCCGCGCCGTGCCGCTTCTTTGAAAATTCATCATCATCGGGCATTCTGGCAGGAATGGTCCGTCTCGGGTTCTTACTCATTGTTCTTCTGTCTCTCGTCCTCATCGAGGGGGATTTGTCTGCCCAGTCGGGCGTGGTTGCAGTGCATTGGAGCGAGCAGATCGACCGGGGGCTGGCCCGGGGCCGGGACCTGGCCTCGTCAATCTTTCGACCGGCGTCAGCAAGAGCTTTGCGATTACCGAACAGCTGCATCTCCGCGCGGAAGGTACCTTCACCAAGGTGCTCAACCATACGAACCTGGGCGACCCTAACATGAACATTAGTGAGCCTAACTTCGGTCTTGTTAGTGGAACCGTCGGGAACAACGGCCCCAACGCAACCATTGGCTCCGCAGGAACCGACTTCGGTGGCGCCCGCACAGGGCAGGTTGCGGTCCGTTTGGAATTCTGAGGCGTTTCGACTCGCAGATGGATCGGTCGAATATGATTCTGCCGGGATGGGCACCTAACTACCAACGGCGTATTCTTACTATCTCCTCAGGAGGTTTCAGTTTCACCGCATTAGTGCATCGTGATGTGCTTTAAAGAGATGCTTACAGAATGGTGAATGGCGCGGGGTTTGGCTCAGGGGTTGGTTCCGGCATTCCGATACGAAGCCGTTTCCAGGCAGCCCCAACCCATTCTGAGGCCCTGAACAGGTGCCCTGCCGTCAGGCTGCCCAGCACATGATGATGTCCTACGGCAGCCAATGCCATCGAGGCCACGCATCCACATCGAGAGCAGTCGGGATCCCCTCCAAACTGACAGGGAGTGATCCGGGTATTGAGGTCCGCTGACAGAGTCCGCGTGGTGCGCGCGAAGATGCAGTCCGCGGGGCTGTTCGGCGGGGACTGGAATTCACGAAGAACCGCCTCGGGCATCTCGAGCTTCGGAAATAGTCTGCGGAGACGACGCAGGTCATCAATAACATAGTCGCGCTGTTCCAGCGTGAGTAACTCGGGGCCGGTGGCTCCGCGTTGAGGAGTAAAAAGGCTGAACCACACCCTCTCAATCTCTGGCCGGGGGGTCCAGAAGCGCAGGAACTCCTCAAGATATCCTGGTCGAGCGGCGATGTTGCCGGTGACGGTGGAATGAATGGTGACCTTTGCCGCAGCGATATTTTTGAGGATACGTTCGTAAGTGGCGGGTTTGCGACGCTCGTCGTGCTCCGGCTGGAGACCATCGATGGACACGACGACATTGAGGCGGGTGAACCGGTTCCACTCGGGCGGGATCGGCCGAAAGGCGCTGGTGACTAGTTGCGTATAGACGCCGCGTGCGTCCAGCTCGGGAAGGAGCGTCTCCACTTCGCGGTAGCGCACCAGGGGATCTCCGCCGACAAGGGACACATGCACCGGCCTCTCCTGGTCGACGATGGCGAGAATCCTCCGCACCAGGTCGGCGCCCTTGAAATCGGAGAGCTGGCGCAACCCTGTCTCTCCTCCGAGATGCGCGGGGTCGAAAGCATAGCAGCCGGGACAACGTAGCGGGCACTCCTTAGTGATCTCGATCGAGAGGACGGGGATTCCGCCAGCAAGTATGCGGGACCAGGCGTGCAAGACGTCGGAGGTATTCATAGGCTGTCCTCTGCAGAAAATAAAATTGCTGAGCTAACTCCAGGTACATTTGCCGCGAGCCCAATTTGGTTGATTCCTCACGCAGGTAGATAGACGTATGCTGCGGGCCTTTCAGTACGGGCAACCGGGGATTCAATTCCCGTCAGTGGATATCAATATCGTAGAACAGGTGCCAATGCGCCAGTTCGTGACGTTTCTCCGGGGTACAGGGCGGGAACAGATGTTCAATTCCTCTCTCACGCGATTCTCTGGGTAAGCCACCTATACGATGATCTCCGCTAATTCGAGGATTGCTCGCGCAATTCACGGCCGAAGATAGTATGGGTTCTATTGCGCGGCGGAGAGGGAGGGATTCGAACCCCCGATACCCTTTCGGGTATGCCGGTTTTCAAGACCGGAGCCATCAACCACTCGGCCACCTCTCCTTAATCGTCATTTTACGCGAGATGCCTCATCCCCGGTATATCGGCGCGCCGCTCTACAATCGAGGTTGCTCAGCGACGGGATCCTTTACGGGGATCGCGCTGTGACTTTTCCCAATGTGTGGCCGCTACTATCGCCGTTCGGACAAGCAGCGCATCGCCGAAGCTTTCGAGGTTGGCGTGCCGCCGTCGTTTGAGATTTTGCCTGACTATAATGTTGCGCCTTCCAGCATGCAGCCGGTTGTGGTGGAGGAACGCGACAGCGGGGAGCGCGCGCTACGAGCGATGCGGTGGGGTCTGGTTCCTTACTGGTGCGACGATCCGAAAACGCTGGGCATGAGTACGATCAACGCGAAGGCTGAGAGCCTGCTGGAAAAGCCGATCTGGCGCGTTCCCTTCACAAAATCGCGGTGTCTTGTGCCTGCGGATGGTTTTTACGAGTGGCAGAAACTCGGTGGGAAGAGCAAACAGCCGTGGGCGTTTGCGCTGAAGGGCGGGGAGCCATTGGCGTTTGCCGGGCTGTGGGAACGGTGGAAGGCACCCGATCATAAGAGCGAAATGGATACGTACTCGATTATTACGACCGAGGCGAACGAACTTACGTCTGCGATGCACGATCGGATGCCGGTGATCCTGATGCCGCGCGATTACGAACGCTGGCTCGGCCGTGACGATTCGGGGCGTCCGCCCGTTGATCTGCTGCGGCCTTATGACTCTGTGCTGATGCGGGCGTGGAGGATTGGCACCGCCGTCGGCAATGTGCGTAACAACGGGCCGGAGCTGCTAGAAGAGGCACAGGCCACGATGTTGTTCTGATGATAAGAAAATCTTTCCTCAGCGAGTAAAGCCGAATTCATTTGGGGCGTCGACGGCACAACTGAACAGCTTGCGGAAAAATCGGCATGGACCGATGTGAGACTGTGCTTTTTCAAAATGGTGAAGGGCAGTACTTTGGGGTGAACCCAGAATAGAGTTGCGTTGACGTTCGGGGTGGCCGGGGAGTTAGCTTCTTGCTGTCGGGTGAACCTGGCCTTCGCTCGGTTTTGTTGCGGGCTGGGTTTTGGGGGTTGGTTTTCTCCACGAGCTGTGAAGCCGTGTCCCTTCAAAACCTCCTCTCAGGGGCGCTAAAGCTCGATTCATTTTGCGACGGGTATGCACGGCTCGAAAGCCGTGCCCAAAATGATGCAAGGGAGTACTTTCGGGTTGAACCGAGAACGATTTGCTTTGATGTTCGGGTGGCCGGGGAGTTTGCTTCTTGCT
>PMSS01000438.1 GCA_003167515.1 Acidobacterium sp.
TGCGGGCGATCCCGTGGGTCTTTGGGTGGACGCAGAGCCGGCTGCTGGTTCCGGCATGGTTTGGCGTGGGCACGGCGTTTGCTCACTTTACGCAGAAGCCGGGTGGCGCGAAGCTGCTCCGCGAGATGATGGTGGACTTTCCGCTGTTCACCGACGTGGTGCGCAATGTGGAGATGGCGCTGGCCAAAGCGGACCTGGGCATCGCGTCGCTGTATGCCTCGCTGGTGCATGATGCTGCTCTGCGCGAGCGCGTGTTCAACATGCTGTGCGCGGAGTTCGAACGTACGCGCGACGCGGTGCTGGCGGTGACGGCTCAGCGCGAGCTTCTGGAATCGAACCCGGTTCTGGCGCGATCCATCTGGCTGCGCAATCCTTATGTTGATCCGATGAGCCTGATTCAGGTGGATCTGCTGCGGCGCAAACGCGCGGGTGAGGACACAGACGAGGTGAACCGCGCGATCGCGGGAACGATCAGCGGTATCGCGGCGGGGTTGCGAAACACCGGTTGAGTGGTCCGGCTGCGGGTTCCCGAAATGGGAGCGCACCGTTCTTCGTTCCGATTTCGGAATGCGTCTGAGAGAATTCTTATCTTTCTCTCTCCAGCGTTGGGCGCTTGCCGTACGCTCGGCGCATGGAGGAATTTCGTATGCAGCCGGGAACGAATCCTGACGACCTTCACACCATTCTGAGCCGTTTTAGTACCTGGGCAGAGAAACAGCCCGTCAGCAGCAACGGCAATCATCATAAGAACGGTATCGGGGCCGAAGAGGTCCGAGAAATCCCCTACGAAGAGGCGATCCGGCAATATCGAAAACGCCGGGCTCCGCAGGAGCGGCAGCGAGTGCAGGCTCCGACCGTAGCCGCGGATCCGGCAAAGGAGGTCGGACCAGAAGTGAAAATCGAGGCATATCCGCCGACGGTGGTTCCGCGGGAACCCCCCGTAGAGGCCGCACCCTTATGTACGTCGGAAACAGTAACCATTGCGGCGACGGCCCCGCCCCAGAAGGGCCTGGCGGGGATCGTGCCTCCGGAGCTCGCCCCGGCGCACCCGCCGCTCGCAACAAAAGATCAGGTCGCACGCATCGCGAAGCCGAAGACGCCTTCGAAACGGAAAGCCGCAGACGCTGCACAAAAGTCGACGCCGCCTGAAGTTGCCAATCAGGTCAGCCCAAATACGGAAGAAGATGTGGCAACCACTGCAGCTGAACATGCCGTTACGTCAATGGTTCAAGTTAGGCCGCTAACGAAAAATCACCTTGCATCGAGCCCAGCGAAGCTAACGGTTCAGGCACCCTCGCAAGTCAAAGAACGCGTGACATCCGGACGGGCGAATCCTGCGATTCGGGCCAGACCGCAAATGAAAAAACACCCGGCATCCAGTCGGGCGACGCCTGCAATTCAGGCCGGTTCACAAACGAAAAGGCACACGGCAAGTGTTGCCGCTCCGGCAAAGCATGCTGCGACCCCTGCCTCAAAACCGCGGGGGAAGAGGCATCCCGCCTTCCGACACGTACTGGCGAACAGCGTCCAGGCAAAACCGCTTCGGACGCCGAAGACACGGGCGCCGAAGAAGCAAGCCGCGCCGGATCGCAATCGCCGCATCACGACGCGCTTTTCAACCGCTGAGCAGAGGCGCATCGAGAAACAGGCGGCGGAGGCCGGCCTGACGGTTTCCGCGTGGCTGCGCAATTGCGCGTTAGCCCAGCCAGGGACGCGGATTGACCCTGTGGGTAGACGCGCGGCGAAGGCCGAAAACAAGGGGGCAAGCACAACGCCCTCAAATTACCCGCCTGAGACTCTGTTTTCTCCGCCGAGGAATTCCTTGCTGGGAAATTGGCTAACCCTGTTGCGGCACCGTTTCCTGGCGTCGCCACAAAGGTTCGCAGAGCAGGCTTGAGGAATTGCACGGCGAAGAGGGAGCGGCGAAGCTCGGGAGCTTCGGGGCGGTGCGCTATGATCCGGTCGCTGGAACGGTGGGCTGTTGCTGAACCTGGGTGGCCTTGTCATTTTCGAAGGTCACCTCCCAGTGCTTTCGGCCAGCGTCGTAATCGACGGTGCGGTTGCCGTAGTCGGAGGAGTCCGAACGCTGCATGACGCCGAGGGCCATCGCGACCTCCAGCTCAGTCATGCCCGCTTTGGGCTGATGCTGGTCGACGGCCTGCCACACGTCCGGGGGCCAGAATTTGTACATCTGGTGCGGATCGTCGTAATAAAAAACGTTGTCACAGTAATAAGTCGAATCGGTTTCCTGAATTGTGCCGATGGCTGTGGCGTATTCTTTCGAATCGCCAGGTAGAGTGAACACGGCAAAGGCCTGCTCGGTGCCGCGTGCTATTCGCGTGGGCACGTTGGCGGGCAACTTCTGTGTGACAATGTCGCGGACATGCAGCCGCTGGACACTTGGCAATACGCCGACCTTATGGGCGAAGTCCACGCGATGCGCCGCGTAGGGGTAGTAGTCCAGCTCGTAGCCGGCCTGAATCCAGACCGGTTTGCCGATCAGGTCGCGCGCGGATTTCAGATCGTCAATGTACAGTTTGCGCGGTTGCACCATTTCCTCGTCGCTGAGGTGACGCTCTTCGGCTTGTTGTGGCAGCACGGCAGGCCGATTACGCACCACCTGGATGCGCCAGATGCCGATGCCGAGGATCAGGATGGCGGGCAGAACAATCAGAGCGAACTTTTGC
>PMSS01000332.1 GCA_003167515.1 Acidobacterium sp.
TCGTTCATCAGCTTCATCGCTTCCACAATGCACAACACCTGGCCGATCTCCACCCGATCGCCGATCTTCACAAACGCCCCCGATCCCGGCGACGGCGACTCATAGAACGTACCCACGATCGGCGATTTCACCACATGCAGCGAGGCATCCTCGCCATTCGGCGCCTCTGCGCTCTGCGTCGCATCCGCCGCCTGAGCCGCCGAAACCGCTCCCGGCGCCATCGCCGGAATCGCGATCACCGGCTGCGCCGCCGGCGATCCCAGCGGCTGCACCAGACTCGCCACGCCCTCCTGCGCAAACTTGATGCGAATCTTCAGCTCGCCGCGCTCAAGATCGAACTCGCCAATCTTGTTTTCCTTCAGGAACTCGATCAGTTCCTTCAGCTCTTTAATGTCTTCCGATTTCATCCTCTGCTCTCGCGCGGCTCCCCGGAAATCCTACAGTTCAATCCAGCCTTTGGTTACTGGCGTCAGAATCCGATGCCCCTTCTCCGTCACCGCAACCATATCCTCAATTCGAATCCCGAACTTCCCCGGCAAATAAACTCCGGGTTCAATCGTGATCACCATCCCCTTCGCCAGCCGCATCTCCTGCCCCGCTGCCACCCGCGGCTGCTCGTGAATCTCCAATCCCACCCCGTGCCCTGTGGAATGCGTGAAGTACTTCCCCATACCAGCCTTGCGCAGAACCTTCCGCGCCGCCTCATCCACCTCGCCGCACGTCGCCTCGGGCTGCACCGCGGCCACCGCCGCCTCCTGCGCTTCGAGCACGGCCTCATACGCGATACGCTCCTCACGATTCGCACGGCCAAGGTGCACGGTGCGCGTCATATCGGAGCAATAACCATTGAGGATAACACCGAAGTCCAGCGTTACGAATCCCTTGCGCGGCAGCTTAGCCAGCGTCGCGCGCCCGTGCGGAAGCGCCGATCGTGCCCCCGAAGCCACAATCGTCTCGAACGACATTCCCTCCGCCCCCATCTTTCTCGCCCGATACTCCAGCTCCGCCGCAACCGCAATCTCGGTCACCCCATTTTCCATGCGTGACAGAATCGCCTCAAAAAGCGAACACCCCAACTTCGCTGCTTCGCCCATCAGCGCCAGCTCGCCCGCGTCCTTCACCATCCGTAGTGCCGACACCAGCGGCTTCTGCAACGCAACAAAGAATCCCCGCCGACTCTTCCCAGCCAATCCGGAACGCATCAGCTCCAGATCCACCACCGTCGTATGCTGTGGATCGAACCACGCCTGGTTCGCCGATTGCCCAAGAAACACACAGCATTCTCGCAACGCCGATTTTTTCCCGATCGTAACCCGCACACCGCGCGTCTCCTCTCGCGCCTGGGTCGTGTAGCGGCCATCCGTGAACAGCACCGCCTTCCTCGACGTCACCGCCAGCGCCGCATTCGATCCCGTAAACCCACAAAGCCAGCGCACATCCGGCAGATGCGTTGCCACCAGCGCTTCGATGGCCCGCTCCGTCATCGCGCGCCGAACGCCAGCCCAACGCTCCACAAAGGGATTTACGTTACTTCGCATCAGCTTCCATGCTAACGTCTCGCCGCCCGCGCCCAGTTATTCCCCCATGCCTCAAATTCGAGGGGAACCGCCAAAGCAACGATCCCCAGCCCACAAAACGGTCCGAAAGAGACAGCCTGGCGGCGAAGCCGAGCGGTATACTCACACCGCAACCCGCGAACCCAACACTGTCCCAAATCAGGAGACCCACGCAATGAACCTTCTCCGCAGCTTCCGCCCGTACTCCTATCTCGCCGCCGCCCTCATTGCCGCTCCCTTTATTGCCCTGCCCCTCGCCGCACCCGCGCAGACTCCCGGCACCATCCTCCACGCCCCCGAAGCATCGAAGCTCCTTCCCGACGCCGTTTATTACGCCGGTAAATCCGCCACGACCCAGCTCCGAAACTCCGCGGGAATTCACTTCCCCGACGACCATTACGTCCTGGCCGTCCTCGTCGATACCTCCGGCTACTCCAGCGCCGTCCAGGAGAAATACCAGGGCTACCTCCTCACGGAGGTCCCGCTCGCATTCAGCGACCAGCCACTACCGGCCGGTGCCTACGGCATCGGATTCGTCGGCAATCACTTTATTGTCACGGACATTGGCAACCACGGCCTGCTTCAGGCCCCCGCAACCCATGACGATCACATGCAGCACCCCGTACCGCTTCAGGTCCTCGACGGCTCCACTCCCGGCGTTTATCACCTCTGTTTCGGCCGGAACTGCGTCGACTTCCACCGCGCAAAGTAGCTGGCCGCATTCTCAATAGAGACGATTTCGTTCCGATTCCATCTAACAGAACAGGTGAATGGAAGAATCTGCTCCGCCCGCGCCTGGGCGCTATCCGCCTCAGTGCTTTATCGAGGCAAAAACGCTGAGTTTCGGCGTTGCGGAACACCATTCGCCAAATTAGAAGAGGGATCATGACCCGAATTTCCAGATTGCTTACCTTTCTCGCGGCCTCACTTCTCGCCGCAGCCCCGCTCGCCTTCTCGCAGAGCGAAGAAGATCAGGGCCAGGGACAGGCCGTCGTCACCGTCCTGCCCAAAAAGGCCGATGCTCCTGCCCCCAATCTCTCCCAACAGAGCATTCAGATTCAGGTGAACGGAAAACAGAGCCAGATCACCAATTGGCTGCCTCTGCGCGGCTCCCATGCCAACGTCGAACTCGTCTTGCTCATCGACGATGGCGCNNCGACGACATCAAAGAATTCATCCAGACTCTCCCCCCCAACGTCAAGATATCCCTCGCCTACATGCAAAACGGGCGCGCCGTCTTCTCCGGTCCGCTAACAGCGAATCATGCCACCGCGGTTCAGGAACTTCACTTACCCCTGGGTGCATCCGGCGTCTCCGCCAGCCCCTATTTTTGCCTCTCCGACCTGGCGAAGCGCTGGCCTTCCAACGACCGCTCAGCCCGCCGTGAAGTCATCATGATCACCGACGGCGT
>PMSS01000171.1 GCA_003167515.1 Acidobacterium sp.
TTCGATGTGGATCCCACCAGTTCGACCTACGGCCAGGTGCTGATCGCGGGGCAGAACGGGGTCTCCCAGACGATTGAGAACAACAACTACGGCAACTTTGCTCCACGTGTTGGCTTCGCGTACGACCTGCGCGGAGACGGCAAGGAAGTCATCCGCGGAGGCTACGGGATCTTCTATTTCCCGGATTACGGTGGCATCAGCAACCAGCTTGGCCAGCAGATCCCCTTCGGGGGGAGCGTTGGCTATAACGCGAACATCGGCTACTGCGTCACTTTCACCGGCCAGACGCCCGCGCTTGGGGCGGCCTTCGGCTGCGATGAGTCCGCGCAGCAGACCACCCCGCTGCCGGCACCCGGCTTCCCAGGCTTCAACCCGGCCAAGCCGCCGGCTGGATTAAGCACCCTGGCAGTGAACCGCAACAACCAGAACCAGCAGATCCAGGAGTGGAATCTGCAAGGGGATCAGCAGCTGAGTAAGTACGACGTGATCGATCTAGCCTATGTTGGCACTAAGTCGGATCACCTCTCCACTTATTACCCATATAACATCTATCACTTTGGGACGGGGCTGCAGAACTTCCCGACATTTGGCTCGATTACCTACAATGAGTACGGCGGGACTGCCAATTACAACGCACTCCAGCTGCAGTACCAGCACCGTCAGGGCACCAACCTTCTGGCTACAGGCTCGTATGCCTGGTCGCACACGCTCGATGATTCGCCGGGCTCGGCCCAGGGATCAACAGCGGCGCTGTACTATGACCCGCAGGCGGACTATGGCAACTCACTGAACGATCAGCGCCAGGTTTTCAGTTCGTCGATTCTCTACAAGCTGCCCTTCGGGCAGGGCAAGCATTTCCTCGGTGGCGTCAGCTATCCTGTGAACCTGTTTGTTGGCGGCTGGCAGATTAATGTCATCGGCCGCATCGCCACCGGAACGCCCATCGATCTATCGGTGGGTGGAACCTCCACGGCGGATCGCCCGGACCTGGTCGGGGCCATCGGCTATCCCAAGAGCATCAGTGGCTACTGGTTCAACCGGAGCGCCTTCACGGCTCCCCCGACGGTGATCGCCAACGGCCAAACCGTGTTCACGCACCTGGGCACGCTCCCTCGCGATCAGGTGTTCGGACCGGGACAGCGCGCGGCGGATCTGTCCCTGCAGAAGAACATCCAGTTCACGGAGCGGTATGTTCTCGAACTGCACGGTGACGCCTTCAATGTGACCAACACGCCGCAGTTCACTAATCCGGACGGAGGTTTGACGGATGCGAACTACGGCCGAGTGACAGGTACACAACTGGATTCGCAGCGCGAGATCCAGATAGCAGCCCGCTTCACCTTCTAACCATCGCAGCAAGCACCGCGCCACGGTGTAACCTCCCGCCGTGGCGCAGCTTTTCCGCACATTTCGAAACTGCTGGCCTGAACCAGCAAGAGGTGACGCCATGAAGGGCTCCGGGAGGCTGCTTGCTCTTGCTGCGCTTTTGCTGGCCAGCGGTGGATCTGCAATCGCGGCAACCGGCCCATCCGCGGTTGATACACCTCCGGCCTGCGTCGAAGCGCAGACGGCAACCCCACCGTGCGTCGATAAGGTTGACCCGCCTGATTGGTGGATCGACTTACCTTCTCCCATGCTCCTTTTTCACGGCACCCATCTCGCCGGAGCTAAATTCTCGATCTCCAGCCAGGGCGTCTCGATCTCCAGCTCTCAAATTTCCGCAAACGGGCATTATGCTTTTGTCTGGCTCTCGCTCAAAGGCGCGGGGCCACAGTCGATTCACATCCGCGTGACCGCTTCGGGCGGATCCATTTCGGTTCCGTTCCGCTTCGATCGCCGCACATCGGCGCCGCACGCCGGATTCTCTGCGACAGACGTCATGTACCTGATCATGACGGACCGCTTTGCCGACGGCGATCCGTCGAACGATCCACAGCCATCAGAGAGAGACTTGCCGCGGGGTTGGCATGGTGGCGATTTTCGCGGCATCGGGCAGCATCTTGATTACCTGCAGCAGCTCGGCGTGACCACGCTCTGGACCACACCGGTCTACGACAACGACGGCGGAAGACAGGCTTACCACGGCTACAGCGCCACCGACCTCTACCGCACCGATCCACATTTCGGCACGATGGGCGACCTGCGTCAGTTATCTGACGATCTCCATCGCCGCGGTATGAAGCTGGTTCTCGACACCGTTCCCAATCACGTGGGCGCCGCTCATCCCTGGGCGACAGATCCGCCCACTCCGGACTGGTTCCACGGTACGCGCGCCGATCACCGTATCGCCAGCGAGCGATTTCAGGCTGTCATCGATCCGCATGCTACCAGGGAGCAGTGGCGCGACGTCACCGAAGGCTGGTTCGCCAATGTGCTGCCCGATCTCAACCAGGAGAACCCTCGGGTCCGCCAGTACCTTATCCAGAATGTGATCTGGTGGATTGAGAGCACCGGCGCCGATGGGCTTCGCTACGACACCTTCCCCTATGTCGGCCGCGCCTTCTGGCAGGATCTCGACAGAGAATTGCATGGACTCTACCCGGGGCTGACGACAGTTGGCGAAATCTTCAATCCCAACCCGGTCATCACTTCGTATTTCGCCGGAGGCGTTGTTCACGCGGGCGTCGACACGGGACTTTCTACGCCGTTCGACTTTCCCACTTACTTCGCACTGCAAAACGCGTTTTCTCCTCACGACGGAGCTACAGCTGTTGCAACTCCTCATGACGGCATGGCGGGGCTTGAGGATATTTTGCGCGATGACTGGCTCTACCCGCACCCGGAAAGGCTGGCGATCTTTCTCGGCAATCACGATACGGTGCGCTTCCTTAGCCAGCCGGGCGTGAGCGTGGCCGATTTGAAACTCGCGTTTGCGCTGCTCGCCACGCTGCGCGGGATGCCGCAGATTTACTCCGGCGACGAAATCGCCATGCGCGGCGGCGAAGACCCTGACAACCGGCACGATTTTCCTGGCGGCTTTCCGGGTGACGCCGCGAATGCGTTCAGTGCCGCTGGCAGAACACCCGAGCAGGCCGATGTCCACGACTGGGTGGCATCACTCCTGCAGTTCCGGCAACATCATCCAGCCCTCGCGACGGGCGCGCAGCAGGATATTTTCTTCGACGAATCGGCGTTTATCTTTGTCCGCACATCCGATTTGCAAAAAGGATGTGGGGTGGGCAGGGGCGAGCATTATCTGATCGCCGTCAACTCATCAGACCAGCCCCGCGAGGTGAAGCTCGATCTCGATCACACCGCTCTCGAAGGATGCAGAGGCTTCACCGGGGATATTGGATCCTCCTCGGTGTTGCACGCAACCGGCTCGGAACTCACCCTCTCCCTGGCCGCGAAGCAGGCGGAGATTTTCGCGGCCCGGTAGTCAAAGTCGAAATCGCACGCCTGGGTACGATATAGTGTTTCGGGCATGATTTTGCACCGCACACCACTACCGCAAGCGCTTCTTTTACCCTGCATGTCGCGAATCGTCCGATGCTATCGGTCTGCTAACCTGTCGGCCCCACTATCCCTAATCTGCTAACTGCATCACTATCGGAGTTATCACTCATGCGCTATTTGTCGAGGTCATTCCTAAGCGCTCCCCTGGCATTCTTTATCGCCTCTGGCTCTGCTCAGTGCACGCCTGTGCACCTTACGGCCGAGCAGGACCACCAGCGCATGATGGGCCTGCTGCACATCCAGTCGCTCCGCCCCGGACCCTCCGGCACGGCGGGCGCGCCGAACGCCACGAATTACGATGAGGACAAGGCCGGGCCATTCTCGAAGGTGCCGGACCCGCTGATCCTGAACAACGGGAAGCGCGTCACCTCGGCGAAGATGTGGTGGAAGCAGGGACGGCCACAGATCGTCAACGCTTTTGATGAGGACGTTTTGGGACGGACGCCACGGGGAATTCCCGCCGTGCATTGGGAAATCGTGAGCACGACCAACGAAAAGAATGGTGACGTTCCAATCATCACGAAGAAGCTGGTCGGGCACGTCGATGACTCGGCTTGCCCGGCTATCAAAGTCGATATCGACGTCACGCTCAGCACTCCCGCTAACGCCGCCGGCCCGGTGCCGGTGATTATGGAGCTCGACTTTCCCGCCGAGTTCATGGCGCAAATGGCCAAACGCTTTCCCAACATGCCTAAACCGACGGGACCTACGTGGCAGCAGCAGGTTCTCGCGAAAGGCTGGGGTTATGCGAGTTACATTCCTACCAGCGTGCAGGCCGATAACGGTGGCGGGCTGACGGAGGGCATCATTGGCCTTGTCAATAAAGGCCAACCTCGTTCGGTGGATGACTGGGGCGCGCTGCGCGCATGGTCGTGGGGTGCGAGCCGAGCACTGGACTACTTCGAAACCGACAAGGCCGTCGATGCAAAGCATGTCGGCATCACCGGCCACTCGCGATACGGGAAAGCCTCTCTGGTTACGATGGCCTATGACCCACGGTTTGCGATTGGCTACATCAGTTCCTCCGGCGAAAGCGGAGCCAAGTTATACCGGCATATCTTTGGAGAACAAGTCGAAAATGTTGCGGGTACTCAGGAATATCACTGGATGGCTGGCAATTTCCTGAAGTATGCCGGACCGCTGAAGACCGATGATCTGCCCGTCGATGCTAACGAGTTGATCGCTCTATGCGCTCCGCGCCCTGTCTTCATCAGTGGCGGAGCGACCCAGGGCGACGGCTGGGTCGATGCCAAAGGAATGTTCCTGGCCGCGGCTGGTGCCGATGCAGTCTACCGGCTGCTCGGTGCACGAGGCCTGGACACTTCAGACTTTCCTCCGATGCTGACGGGACTTACCAGTGGCGCGCTTGCCTTTCGCCAGCACGGTGAGGGCCACACGCCCATGCCGAACTGGCCATACTTTATCGAGTGGGCGGCACGATGGATGTAGCGACTCAGCGTCCGCGGGACGGGTCCGGCGACCGACCTGCATTGAGGTCGATCTGGGTTTGGTCAGAACGCGGCAGACCCGAGGCATAACAGCGATCGTCTTCGGCGTAGGTTTGCCGGCACGCGGCGGTATCTTCCGGCCGGCGCGGAGATTGCGCATACTGCCACACCAACGCTTGCGGGAAGCCGCTCTTTGCGGGGTCTAATCCCCCGGAGGGCACGACACAGCCCGGAGCCGGCGGACATTGGTCGTTCCACACCCAGAGTTTTGCGACGGGGAAGTGGGTTGCGATGTCCTGCGCAGTCGACATCGTCCGAGGTCCCGAAGGCGCAGCAATTCCCGAGCAGTACACACCCGCCTTGTATATCGAGCGATCTACCGCAGCGATCCACGCACCGATGTAATCGGCTTGCTCTGGTAACAGACTGCCGCCTTCCTCCTGATCGAGAAAGATGATAGCTCCGCTCGGAAAACCCTCGATCTTCGCGGCTCTGATCGCGCTCGCGGCATCTTCTCGGCCGAGTTCAGCGCCGTCCTGATCCCTGAGCTGAGCGTCGAGCCTTCCGTCGAACAAGATCAGGAAACCGAAGCCTGCGGCGCGGACGACGCTGCGCTTCCCTACCCAGGGGTTACTGGTCATGCCGGGCGGATCGTTGAGCCAGTAGCCTGTATATGCAAAGCTCCGGTGCAATGCAGGGAGAAGATCGTCGCCTGGATAGCCATTCTTATCGAAACCGATGTAGGTCGACTGCGCGACGGCGGTTAGCGAAGTTATAAGAATCGCTGGAAGCAAAGCAGGATATTTCATCGCAGTTACGACCTGATCCGGGGATTGACCACCATATATAAGACGTCCGTCGCCAGATTCACCAGCACATAGGTCAGTCCCACGGCTAAGATGCAGCCCTGCAGCAGCGGATAGTCGCGATTGGAAATTGCCGAGACGGTCAGCCGTCCAATGCCCGGCCAGCTGAAGATCGTTTCGGTGACGATGGCTCCGGCCAGCAGCGCACCAAACTGCAGCCCGATCAGCGTCAGGACGGGAATCATGGCGTTGCGCAGCGCGTGTTTGTAGACCACAGTCCGTTCCGGCAAACCCTTGGCGCGCGCGGTGCGAATGTAATCCTGGCCAAGTTCTTCGAGCATTGAAGTGCGCACCATGCGCGTGAGAATCGCGGCGAGGGCGCTGCCCATGGTCACGGCCGGAAGTACCAGATGTGACAGATCACCCGCGCCCGAGACAGGCAGCCATCCCAGCTTGATCGAGACGAGGAGAATCAGGATCGGCCCCAACGCGAACGAAGGAAACGAAAGTCCGAGCAGACTTACAACGCTGAGCACGTGGTCGCGCGCCTGGCCGCGATGGAGGGCCGCGGAGATTCCGGCGGGAATCGAAAGCAGCAAAGCCAGAACCAGCGCCGCCGCGGTCAGCTCGACCGTAAATGGATAGCGCACGAGCACCAGGTGCGTCACCGAATCGTTAAGCCGGATGGATCGTCCCAGATCACCGTGCAACACGCCTCGCCAGTAGTGGAGATACTGCGTGCCCAGCGGCTGATCGAGGCCATATGAGTGGCGCAGCGCGGAAATGTCCGCGGGCCGCGCGCCCTCGCCCAGCATCTGCTCCACCGGATCGCCGGGCACGATGTGGATGAGCAGAAAAACGACAGACACAACCAGCCACAACACAGGCAGTGTGTAGCCAAGCCGCATCAGGAGCGATCGCATCAGCCTCTTCATCCGGCCGCCTGCTCTGCGACCGGCTCCAGCTGCTCGATCTTTACCTTGCTGATTCGCCTGCCGCTCATCTCGAGCACCGTAAGACGGCGGCCGTCGTATTCAATGGACTCGCCGCCCTGCGGAATTTTTCCCAGGCGCGTCAGCAGAAATCCCGCCAGCGTCTCGACACCGCCTTCGCGCGGCAAGCGCCAGTTCATCTGCGTTTCCAGATCGCGGAGGCTCACACTGCCATCGAGAACCATGCCTCCGGTCGCGGAAGCCAGCACCGCGCGTGTGCCCACGTCGAACTCGTCTTCCACTTCGCCGATCAGCTGTTCGATGGCATCCTCGACCGTCACCACGCCCACGGTCGATCCGAACTCGTCGACGACGATGGCGAGGTGCCGTCGCCGCTGCTGGAATTCGTGCAGCAGGTCAAGGACCGGCTTGGTCTCCGGCACCACCAGGACTTCGCGCATTACCTGGTTGAGGCGCATGTCGCTGAGGGGCGCCGTGGAGAAGCGCGTGGCCGCAGTGGCGCGAAAGTGCATGATGCGGCTGATGTCCTTCGAGTAGACCACGCCCACGATGAACTCCGATCCGCGCGACGGATCATAGACAGGTACCCTCGAATGCAGTTCTTCAACGATGCGCGCGCTCGCGTCCTCGATGAGCATGTCGGACGGGAGCGAAAAGATTCTCTGCCGCGGGGTCATGATCTCGCGGGTCAATACCTCGTTCACTTCGACAGCGCGATGAATCAGCGCTTCCTGATAGGCGGGCAGCATGCCCATGCGGCGCGCGGCCGTGGCCATCAGCTTCAGCTCTTCGGGCGAGTGGACGGCGCCTTCCGGCGTCAACGGGGCGCGAAACAGGCGCAGCACCAGAGAGGCGGAGCGGTTCATCAGGCGCACGATGGGCCGCGCGAGGTCGATGAACACGTCCATGGGCCCGGCGATGGCAACGGCCATCTGATCGGCACGCCGGAGCGCCAGCGCTTTCGGCACCAGTTCACCCAGCAGCACATGGAAATACGTGATGAAGGCGAAGGCCAGCGGGACCGCTGCCAGGTGCGCGTAGAGACGCGCATGGGGCAGCGGGACCATGGCCTGCTCAAAGACGCCCGCAATGGCCGGCTCGCCGATCCAGCCCAGCGCCAGGCTGCACAGCGTGACGCCGAGCTGAACGGCCGGGAGAAAATCGCCCAGGTTCTCCTGCAGGCGGCGGACGATGCGGGCGCCTGGGTTGCCCTCGGCAATCAGCTGCTCGATCCGCGTCTCACGGACGCTGACCAGCGCGAACTCCGCTGCCACAAAGAACCCGTTCGCCAGAATCAGGATGACGATGGCGACGCCGTGAAAGAGGAGGAACTCCGACATTGGCTCCGATTCTACGGCGTCACCGCCCGTCGCGGCTTACTGGTTTCCAGCCTCCGTGCTTTTGATAAAGGCTGCCACACGATCGTGCAGTTGCTTCAGGCACTCGTCCTTCACATAGACCATGTGGCCGGACTCGTACCAGTCATATTCGATGTTGCCGGCAAGCTTGGCCGGGATGGGGAGATGCTTGTCCTCGTACATGGCGGCGTAGAAAGGTGTCGCCAGATCGTAGTAGCCGCCGTTCACCATGACCTTAAGCTTCGGGTTCATCGTCATCGCCGCAGCGAGGTCCTGGCTCACGTTCAGGTTAAGGGGATTGCCATTGTGCTTCAGGTCCCAGGGGAAGCCGCCGCCGAAGTCCGCCTCGGGCAGATACGTCTGTCCCTCTCCGTATTTGAGGGTCTGGCGGACGTACTGATTGAACAGCGAGACGTACGCCGACGAGATCGCTGAGCTCTGCGGATCGTAGTCGGCTTGTTCGCTTAAGGGATCGATCGATGGCCCGGTGAATCGCGTGTCCAGCCGGCCGGTGGTATCGCCGGTATCGTCCTGCAGGCTCTTTTCGAATTGTCCGCCGGAGATGCGCAGGTCGCCTTTCACCAGATAGTCCACCGGCAGACCGGTGTACTCATGCAGTTTCGCGGCGATCGCCTGCTTGTCGGACAGGCTCAGGTCGGTGCCCTTGGCCAGCGCATGCGCATAGTCGCTCATCGCGAACTCTTCCACTTCTTTCAGGAACGAGTCGAGATCCGTGTGATCCTGCGGCAGCTTGTGATGGTAGCGCGCCGTCGCTGCATAAGTGGGCAGCGCGAGTTCATAGGTAAGGTCGATACCTGGATTTGAGTGGGCCGCGTCGATGTCGGTGGTGAAGTTGAAAATCTGCGAAAGCAGAATGACGCCGTTCAGGTCGATGTCTTTCTCGTTCTCGAGCATGTTCGAGAGCACCGAGGAGCGCGTCGTTCCGTAGCTCTCCCCGAAGATATACTTTGGGGAATTCCAGCGGTTGTACTTCGACAGGAAGCGGGCAATGAATCGCGCAAAGGCGTGTCCGTCTTCATCGATTCCCCAGAAGGCTTTTTCCTTGTCCTTGCCGGTCAGCCGGCCAAAGCCCGTACCGGGCATGTCGATAAAGACCAGATCGCTGACGTCCAGCAGCGAGTTGGCATTATCCGTAAGCTTGTAGGGAGCCCCGGGCAGATGTACATCGCTCTCGGTGACTACATGTTTCGGTCCGAGGGATCCCATATGCAGCCACACGGTGGAGCTGCCCGGCCCACCGTTATACAGAAACGTGATGGGCCGCTGTTCGAGATTCGCGTCGCGCTTGAAGTAGGCCACATAAAACATGCGCGCCTGCGCTGGCGCCTGGGTCGCGTCCTTGGCGGCTGTAACCGTCGCAGCCAGATCCGTATCCGGGAGCGGTTTGCCGTCGGGCCCCAGCTGCGCGTCATCGGCGTCCGTCGCACCCACGGTGATCGTCCCCGCCACGGCGTTGTACAGAATGTGCTGTCCGCCCGCGTCCAGTGTTCCCGGCGTTGTCACATCCTGAGCGGGCTTCTCGGCCGGCTTTTCGGCGGTCTTGTCGGCCGGTTTGTCATCGCCCGCTGCGCGCGCGAGGGTGGGAGAAAATGTAACGGCGGCTGCGACTAGCGCTGCCAGCAGGTGAATTGACTTACGCATCCTTGGCTCCTGGGAAAACGGGAATCGGAACAGATCGGGGGAATGCAAAATTATAGGGCCTTCTTCACAGCCGCGCTCAGCGGCGCAACGCTCCGGCTAGTAGACACCTGGGATCAAGCGCTTCGTGGTACGGCTGTAGTCGGCATATTCGGCGCCAAAGGCTCCCAGCAGCGCCTGTTCCTCGATGTGAATGCGGTAGAGGACGGCGAGCGTTGGGGCAATCAGCATCAGCGCCAGGCAGGCCCAGTTCCCCGTGTGCAGACCGACGGCCAGGAAACAAATCTCCAGCCCCAGATACGACGGGTGCCGCACAACACGGTAGAGACCCGAGCGTTGGACGCTTTGTGAGGCGTGGGTCGCCACGTTGACGGTGAAGGACCTGCCAAGCGTGATGATGGCGATGATGCGGACCAGCAGTCCACCCATCATCAGGACGACACTGAAGGGCTTCAACCAGTGTCCGACCTCTATTGCGCGGGGGAAATGAGGTCCGACCCACTCCAGTGCAAAGATCGAGCCGAAGATCACGCCCCACAGGATGAACTGGGTTCCGCGGTCTCGGATTTGGTGCTCGCTGCGGCGAGCTCTCACGAGCAAAGCCAGCAGGATCTCGCCAGCTGCCCAGCCGTACATGAGCCAGGGCCACAGTGTCGCCAGACGCATTCGTCCTCCCGTTTGAGTCCTGGAGACACGATACGCGTGCTTCGGCGGCACGGTTCCCCGGCACAGGTCAAGCCTGCTGGATGAATACCACGGGGCCCCGGCTTTCAGCCTCGTCCCGAGTGGTAAACCGCCCGGAATGAGCCGTGTATGCACTTTGGTGGGAATTCCGAAAATATTCACCATTTAGGCATTGACTGTGGAATTCTCCCGGGCTACTCTGGCCCCAACTTCAACTCATTTGTTGCCGACTGCCAACCCGGTCCTTTCGCTCCGACTGAAGCATCCAATCAGTGTGGAGCGAAGTCCGCTGCGGATGTCAACGATTCGTCCCACAATCCAATTTCAGCCGCGCGGCGCAAGCCAAGCCGCGTTCGGAGGTTTTTCCCTCGCCTGATGAGAAAACATCTCGAGATCACGCCCAATCTTGAGCCCCTGTTCGGGACCCGCGACGAGAATCTGAGACTGATGGAGGATGCTCTCTGTGCGCGCATCGATCTGATATCCGATGCGGTCATGGTGGAGGGTTCTGAAGACGCCGTTGCGCGCGTTGAGCGCATTTTTCAGGATTATGAGGCGCTTCGCCGCCAGGGAATCCTGCTGCAAAATGGCGAGTTGAATGGCATGCTGCGTCTTGTTACCGCGGATTCGTCGGTCTCGCTGCGCAGTCTCGCCGAGAGCGGTAAGCAGCGTTCCGCCGGCATTAAGCGGATGGTGCAACCGCGTTCGCTGAACCAGCGGCTGTACGTGGAAGCCATCGAGCAGGCGGACATGGTCTTTGGCATCGGACCGGCGGGCACAGGCAAGACCTACCTTGCCGTCGCCATGGCCGCCGCGGCTCTGCTGGCCAAAAAGATCAGCCGCATTGTGCTGGTGCGCCCGGCGGTTGAAGCCGGCGAACGTCTCGGCTTTCTGCCGGGGACGCTGCAGGAGAAAGTCGACCCGTATCTGCGGCCGCTGTACGACGCCCTCTACGACCTGCTCGAGCCCGACCGCGTGGACAAAATGCTGGAGCGCAATGCGATTGAAGTGGCTCCGCTGGCCTTCATGCGCGGGCGGACGCTCAATGATGCTTTCATCATCATGGACGAGGCGCAGAACACCACCAGCGANNATCACGCAGATCGACCTGCCCAATCCGCGCAAGTCCGGCCTGGTCGAAGCGATCAACATTCTTGAAGGCGTAGATGGGATCCGCTTTGTCCGCTTTGAGGATGGGGACGTGGTTCGCCACCAACTGGTACAGCGCATCATTCGCGCCTATGAGGGGTTTGGCCGCTCCCAGCCGGAACTGCCGCTGGCGATCGGCGACGACGGAGAGGTCCGCCGCCCGCAAACCCAGTAGCTCTGGCGGGCTTTTCCCCGCGGTGCATCGCGGGACGAGCGACCCCGGTTTTGCAGCGGAAATCAGCGTAACATTGAAAGAGGAGGGCGCATCCGCCCTCCTCCAGTTGTTTTCGTGCATCGGCCACTCCAGAGGCCCGGTTGCACTGGATCATGATTCTGATCGAGCCCACGATACAAGTCAGATTCGGTCGCGCTCTGCGGCCCCGGGTGCTTGCCGCGTTTCTTCGACAGGCGTCGGAGGCTACCCGGCTCGCAGGGGACGTCGACGTGCTGCTGACCAGCGACGCTCACCTCCGTCGGCTCAACCGGGAGTTTCGCGGCAAGGACCGCCCCACGGATGTCCTGTCGTTTCCGGCCCTCGAATCGCTCAATGGGCATCGGCGCATGGCAGGGGACCTTGCCATTTCTGTAGACACTGCGGCGCGCCAGGCAGACGAGCGCGCGCACCCGTTGGCGACGGAGCTGCAAATTCTCATGTTGCACGGACTGCTGCACCTGGCTGGCTACGACCACGAAACCGACCTGGGTAGGATGGCCCGCAAAGAAGCAGCTCTGCGGAGCCGCTTTGGTTTGACAGAAGGCCTGATTGAGCGCAGTGCGAGGCTGGCACCGGGAAAGGCGCCCAGCCCGCGCAGGAGCCGCAAACCATGAGCATCACCTCGGCCCTCCTGATCGCGTTTTTGCTTGCGGTGCTCACACTGGCCTCGTACATTGACCGGCTTTACTCCGAAATGGGAAAATTCCTGGCGCGCGAGTTCCAGGAGAACATCGACCTGTGGGAACAGCGCGTTGAACCGCGCCTGGGAATGAATCGCGAACGTATCACGCTTGGGGCGGCGATTCTCATGCACCTTTCGCTCGCCTTCCTGACCCTGATCTTCGGAATGTTGCTTTTCGATCGTGCACGAGCCGGCGATCGTCCGACCCTGCCGGAGATCGCGCAGGTAGTGCTGGGCATTGTGCTGGTCATCGTCCTGTTCAACCGGCTGCTGCCTTTCGCCTTCTTCACGCGAACGCGCGGGGCGTGGATCGCGCGCTGGCGGTGGCCGCTGCAGCTGCTGCTGTGGCTGGTGCTGCCCATCACTCTGTTCGTACAGTTCCTGCTCTCGATCGCGGCACTGGCCGAAGCACGTCCCCCGGCCAACGGCGAAACCGCCGCTTCCGAGGCTGTCGAGGCACTGATCGAGGCGGGCCAGGAGGAAGGCATTCTCGAGGAAAGCGACCGCGAGCTGGTGCGCTCCGCTGTCGAGTTCGGCGACAAGGTCGTGCGCGAAGTAATGACGCCGCGCCCATCTATCTTTGCCGTGCCCGGCACTATCACCCTGGAACAGCTGCTTGAGCTCCTCCGCACGCAACCGTTTTCGCGCGTCCCGATTTACAGCGGAACGCTCGATAACGTAACCGGCATCGCCTTTGCGCACGACCTGCTGCAGATTTCCGATACCGATGCGCGATCCAAAACCGTGGGAAGCATCCAGCATCCCGCCACCTTCGTCCCGGAGACCAAGCGCGCCAACGAACTGCTGCGAGAGATGCAGCGCGAAAAGCAGCACATGCGCATCGTCATCGACGAATACGGCGGGGTGGCCGGGCTGGTCACCATCGAAGACCTGCTCGAGGAGCTGGTGGGCGCGATCCGGGACGAGCACGAAGACGAGGACAACGCCGCCGTCATCAAGGAGCCCGGCGGTACGTGGGTGTTTCCGGGGAATCTTGAAATCGCGCGCGTGGACGAGATCCTCGGCGGCGTCGAACTGCCCGCGAATCTCGAAGCCACCAGCGTTGGCGGGCTGGTCAGCGAGACGGCGGGCCGCATTCCGCAGTCCGGCGAGGTAGTCGAGGGTTACGGCCTTCGCTTTGAGATTCTGGCCGCCACCGATCGTCGCGTCAACCGTCTGCGGGTTTCACGCCTCGCGGAAGCCGACTAGTCTGAAGACATGAAGATGCGCTCCGGCTTCGTCTCGATCATCGGCCGCCCCAACGCGGGCAAGTCCACGCTGCTGAATGCCCTCATCGGCGAAAAGGTCGCCATCGTCACTCCCAAGCCGCAGACCACGCGCACGCGGATCCACGGCATGGTGGAGGTCCCTGAGCGCAAGGGCAAACATCCGGCAACGCAGATTGTGTTCGTCGACACGCCCGGCATTCATCGGCCGGCGTCGCAGCTTGACCGCAACATGATGCACGAAATCCACGAAGCGCTGATGGCTCGCGACGTTGTGCTGCTGGTGGTAGACGCGGTCCGGAAGCAATCCTTCGCCGAGGAGGCTCCACTCAAGCTCGACCGGACCAGCGAAGAAGCCCTTGCCTTCGAAATGATTCGCAAACTCGACTGCCCTGTCTTCCTGGTCGTCACCAAAATCGACCTCGTGCCGAGGGAAACGCTTCTGCCGCTCATCGCCGGCCTCAGCGCTCTTCATCCTTTCGTCGAGGTGGTTCCGGTCTCGGCGAAGACCGGCGATGGGTTGAAGGTGCTCCTGCATAAGATTGCCGAGTATCTTCCCGAAGGCCAGCGCTGGTTTCCGAAAGACCAGTTCACCGACCAGCCGGAGCGGTTCCTGGTCGCGGAGCTGATCCGCGAACGCATCCTGACGGAAACCGGCGAAGAAGTTCCCTATGCTTCGGCGGTCGTCGTCGAACGGTTCGAAGAGCCGCCTCCTCAAGACTCGGCAAGAAAGAGAAGAACCGGCTCGAGGCCCCCGCTCACGCGCATCTCCGCGGCGATCTACTGCGAGCGTGCGGGGCAAAAGGCGATTTTGATTGGCAAGGGCGGCAGCAAGCTGAAGGAAATCGGTACCGGCGCCCGGCGCGAGATTGAGGCCCTGCTCGGTACGCGCGTCTATCTCGAACTGCACGTTTTGGTCCGCGAGCACTGGCGCGATTCGCGGGTCTTCATCGAATCGCTCGACTGGCGCAAGCAATTGGCGCAGATGGCAACGAAAGAAGGGGCAGAAGCCGAGGAGTAGCCTTCACCTGCGCATCCGGTGATTGGACCCGGAGTTTTATTCAGCGGGCGCTCGAACCATCCGTTTGCGCATCGCCTCGACCTTGTCATGCAACTCCAGCGCCGCGGACTTGCGGTCCGCATGCGCATCGCGCTCGGGAAAAAACTCCACTTCGGCGACGACTCCAGTCCTTCCCAGCGTCTGCAAAAGATGCGGCGTGAAGGGGGCATCTCCGTACCAGCACATCGCGCGCTCTTCCCCTCCCCGCACACGATAGCTGATGGCGGCAGCCGTCATTTCAGTGTGGAGTTGTACTGCCGCCTCCAGCAACGTTGGGTGAAAGCGCAGCACCGCGCTGCCGTCGGTGCTGGTTCCCTCGGGAAAAAGCAGAACGGGGACGCCGGTCTCAAGCGCCGCCGCCATCTGCCTCGTAACCTGCTCCGCGCTGGCGCGACTCTGCCGGTCTAAGAAGATAGTTCCACCGCAGCGGGCAAGCCAACCGAACACCGGCCAGCGCAGCACTTCGCGCTTGGAGACGAAGACGCAGGGCATGGCAGCGGCGTAGACCAAAATATCCAGGTAGCTGAGGTGGTTGGAGCAGACCAGACCCTGCGCCGGCCGCATACCCCGGCTCTCCAGCCGCATACCCAGCCGCCTGAGAATCATCCCGCAGGAAGCGTGGAGCCATCGCGCTCGACGCCAGAGTTCAACAGGAGACCGGAGCCGCACCCGAAGGAAGAAGAACCGAATCCCTGCTTCAGTCAGGCTGACGAGAAGAATCAGAAGGCGCAGACAGGCCCGGCTGGCGCCTGCGATGGTTCCGGACTCGGCAGAAAGCGGTTCCTTGCCGCCGGGG
Source organism: Acidobacterium sp. (assembly GCA_003167515.1). GTDB lineage: Bacteria > Acidobacteriota > Terriglobia > Terriglobales > Acidobacteriaceae > Palsa-343. The sequence continues at coordinate 15,492 of PMSS01000171.1, forward strand.
AGAGTTGCGCCAGATCCAGCAGTGTCAGAAAGTCGATCGTTCCGAATTCGCGATCCCATGCCGGTGCGCCGCAGATTCTGGCTCCCACTGCAATATACGTCTTCAGCAGTTTTGGAACCTTGACCTCGACCTGCGTTCCGGCAGCCTCTGCGGGTAGCTCCCAGGACGGTGTCGGCCTGGTGCACAGCGGCTCCGGCGCCAGAAACGCCGCAAGGTGCCGGTACACCGACCATCCCTCCCGAGGATCGCGCGAGTTCAGCGACGAGCAGCCTATGAGGTACCTCAGCTGGTACGACTGCGCGTATTGGGCGATGCCTCGCCACAGGAGCGTCAGTACCTCGCTGGTGCGATGCTCCCGATCAATCGACGCGCGCCCCAGCTCCAGAACCTCGCTGCGAATGCCTTCATAGGGCGAGAAATCGAATTCCTGCTCGCTGTAGTAGCCGAGTTTCTCCGCCGCCGTCCTGCCGGACTGCATGCGGTAAGTGCCTACGACTTCCCGCCTCGAGCGGTCCTCGACGATCAGGTGATCGCAGAAAAGATCGAACTGGTCCCGGTCCAGCCCAGTCTGGTAGGACGCTTCAAGCCCCTCGCCCAGCTCGATGTTAAATACCTTAAACCGCAGCCTGCATGCGGCCTCTCGCTCGGCCAGCGTCTGCGCCAGCCGGATCCTGTACCTGCCCTGCTCCAGTGAAATATGCGGCGTTCGGGGGGGCAATCCCTCCGTTACTGCGGCACCGCCCCCGGCCTGTACGTCAAAAGAACCAGCCACTCCGGGGACCAGCCGGCGCGGCATTTCTACACGTTTAAAACTGTCCACGCCCCGATCATCCTTCACGGGCAGGTAGGGGGATTTTACAGACCCGAGAAAATCGGGCAAATTCTGAATTAATGTAGCTTTTCGGTACAAACAATCCAGCGGCAACACATTCGACGCATGCTTATGGCAAAATTCTTTGTAACAGCTCCTTGAATTTGTTATGGTAGGCGGTGTTGAATCCGTTCCCTGGATTACTGTCCCAAACATACGAGAGAAAAAAAATGACACGCGAAGAACTAGTTGCTGCTGTTGATGAAGAAATCAGTCGCCTCGAGAAGGTGCGCGCCCTGCTGCAAAATACGGGTAGCTCCCGCCTCTCCGCCTCTACCTTTGGCAACCGTCCCCGCAAGAAGCGTGTGCTGAGCGCCGATGCCCGGGCCCGTATTGCTGCCGCTCAGCGGCGGCGCTGGGCCAAGCAAAAAGCAGCTCAGGCCGCCAAGAAGTAGCTTTCGATATTCCGGCGGTTGATGAGACCGCTCCTCGGTTCTTCGCGATTATCGGATATCTATCGGTATTCTGGAAGAATGACCGTGCCCTTTCGCTCCGCCCGCATTGCTCGCGAGGCGTTGCTGTTCTTGTGCGCGGCCGTAGGTGGACTTTGTGGGGCATTCGTCTCTATTGTCCAGGAGCCGGCAGCCATATACTGGAAGTTTCCTGCCGACAACCGGTAGATGAGTTGAACTGCGTCCGAGAGTTCTGTTGAGTTGACCGGACAAAAGTACCGGAACCCAGAAGCTCTACCGTGGGCTGTCCCCGGGGCTTGTTGTCGGCTGCGCCTATGGCGCGGCCTGGACTGCAATGAAACCTGAGATACAAACCGTCTTCTCATTGCAAATGAGGGCTGGAGGGGAGCTACTCAGTTCCCTAGCGATGCCTTTTCATCTCAGCAGCCGGATGGGTTGGATCTTCCTTGCTTTTGTGCTGCTGATCGTCATCGTTGCATGGTTCCTGGCCTGGCGCGCCTTCTCGAGGGCCTTGCTGCGCACACGGGGAGAAAGTTTTCCTGGCGAACTGGCGATGCTGCGCACAGTCCTGGCCAGCGTTCCCGATCTGATCTACGTCAAAGATCTCCACGGCCGCTTCCTGCTGGCGAATCCGGGCACGGCGGAAGCCATGGGCGCCGACTCGATTGAGGAACTGAGGGGCAAGACGGACTTCGACTACTATCCGACCGAAATGGCCGCAAGCTTCTATCAGGATGAGCAAAAGGTCATCGAATCCGGCCAGCCTCTGGTCAGCCAGGATGAGGCTTTCCAGCTAGGCGGTGGCGCCACTCGCTGGCTTCTTACCACCAAGGTGCCTTATCGCGATGCCAGAGGAAATGTTGCCGGGGTCATTGGGATTGGACGCAATATTACCGCCTTCAAGGAGACTGAGGCCGAACTGAAGCGCGCTCGTGAGAACCTGCACTTCCGGGCCACTCACGATTCGCTCACTTCGCTGCTGAACAGGGAGGCCATTCTGGGAATGCTGGAGCGCGAAATTGCCCGCAGCGCTCGTGAAAACGGCGCTACAGCAGTGCTGCTCGCCGATCTGGATCACTTCAAGAATGTCAACGACCAGCATGGGCATCCCGTAGGCGATGAGGTACTGCGCGAGACGGCCAAACGCTTTTTGCGCGCGGTGCGCACTTATGACCTGGTGGGACGCCTGGGCGGAGAAGAATTCCTGGTGATCTTAGGTGGTTGCGCCGCAAAGGAAGCGCTGGCGCGCGCCGACCAGCTGCGCCAGACCATCGAGGCTACGCCCATGTCTACCGCCAACGGACCCATTGCCCTCACCATCAGCATTGGCGTTCTTCACGCCGGAGACTGGGGCTATCCGCCGCGAGAGGATGTACTGCGCGAAGTCGATGTGGCTTTGTACGCCGCCAAGGCCGAGGGACGCAATCGCTGCAAGCTGGCGGTCCCGCCGGCCGATTTGACGCCAGAGAAATGAACCGATCCGCCAACGTTGATCGGAATTAGCAGCTACTTCCTTAGATAAGCATCTGTCCCGGCGATCCAGTCGGCTCGAGGCGGAGTAAAGACATCGAGGTCGAGCGTGTCCTCCAGCGCCTCCGCCTTATGCGGCATGTTGGATGGGATGACCAGCAGCTGGCCGGTGCTCACCGTGATCACGCGGCCGTCTCCCATGGTGAATCGCAGCGCTCCTTCGACGACGTAGGTGATCTGCTCGTTCTCATGGCTGTGCTCCGGCACGATGGCGCCCTTCCGCAGCACCAGACGCGCCAGCATGGCCCGTTCCCCATACACAAACTGGCGATCGATGAGAGGGTTGAGGTGATCGACAGGGATGCTGTCGAAGCCGGAGTATTGCAGCTGTTTTTCGTCTGCCAACTCGGTTCTCCATAGTCCGGTGCGATTCGCTCTGCGCGCCGGGCGCCTCGACTATCATAGGGCGCATGGACACAGGACTGAAAGGCAGGGTCGCCATCGTGGCCGGATCGAGCAGCGGAATCGGCAAGGCCACGGCGCTGGCTTTCGCTGCCGAGGGAGCGCATCTGGCTCTCTGCGCGCGTCGCCAGACAGAGCTGGACCAGGTTGCAGCCGAGGCCCGGAATCGCTTCGGCGTCGAGACCCACACCCAGGCGTTTGACGTCAGCGACAGCGCCGCCGTCCTGAGCTTCGTCGAGTCCACGCACGCGCGCTTTGGACGCATCGACGTATGCGTGCCCAATGCCGGCGGCCCTCCCGCGAAACCCTTCCTCGAAACCACCCTGGAGGACTGGGAGCGCGCCTGGCAGCTCAATCTGCGCAGCGCCATCGTCTTCTCTCACGCCGTGCTACCGCACATGCAGCAGCGCCACTGGGGGCGCATCGTCACGCTGACGTCATATACGGTCAAGCAGCCGGTTCCGGAGCTGATCCTCTCGAACACCATTCGCGCCGGGATCATGGGCCTGGTCCGCTCACTCGCTGGCCAGTTCGGGCGCGACGGCATCACCATCAACAACGTCGGTCCGGGATTTACGTCTACCGACCGCTCCCGCAGCCTGCTCGAAACTCGCGCGAAGAACCGCAATGTCTCCTTAGAGCAGGTTCAGACCGAACTTGAGCGCGAGATTCCCATCGGCCGCATGGCAAAGCCGGAGGAAGTCGCCGCCACGATAGTATGGCTGGCTTCAGAACCGGCAGCCAGCATCACCGGCCAGACCATTTTGGTGGATGGCGGGAGTTACAAGGGGTTGTAGTGACTTATTCGCCCTAACGAGAATTCGCCTCTTCGCGGTCGAAGATAAAGCCGGGAGGCAGAGGCTGCTGCAGCTTGCGCAGGCGCAGTATGGCCCGCTTCCTCCTCCAAACCCGAGCTATTTCGAAAAGCCTTGTAAGCCGCATTCGTCGAACTCCTCATTAACAGTCTACTGCTCCGCATCCGGCCGCTTATACGGCGTCTGGATCCAGTGCCGCGCCTCGTTCATCGCGCCAGCGGTATTGTCGTTGGTCTGGAGAGCCTGCCGGTACTCCTGAATCGCGCGCTCCCGCTGTCCCGTCAAGTCGAAAATCTTGCCGACCGCGATGTGGCTCCAGACTTCTGTCCACCTGGGATCGTCATCGCCGTTCAGCGCGTCGCGGTAGGCGTTCACCGCCGCCTGGTAGTTCCGCATCGTGAACAGCAGCTCTCCGATACGATAACTGGCCAGCGAGCTTTGCGGATTCGCTTTCAGCGCCTTCTGATATTCGGCCAGCGCGCCTCCCGTGTCGCCCTGCGCCGCCAGTTGCTGGCCGCGCAGAATCGCCACTCTCACCTCGAGGTCCGGCGTGTTCTTCAGCACCCAGGAATCCGGGTCGATTAGCACCCGCCGCGGCCGGCCAAAAGTATCGATCACGTATTGCGAGTCGGTGCCCACCACGTCGATGCGTCTGTCCACCGTCTTGCCTTCCGTTTCCACGCGCAGGTCAACCGGCATGTTGAAGAGGTCCATATCGCCCTGGACCTCGCCGATGGTGCGAAAGCCCTTGTTATTGCCCAGCCGGTAGACAGCGTACTTATCCGTGAATTCCGGCGCCCCGGTGCCGTCCAGCCACTCGCTGAAGAAAGGCATCAGTTGCTGCTGCGACTGTTCCTCGGCGGTGCGCTCGAATTCACCGGTCCGCACGCCCTTGTCTTTGAATTGACTCAACACGGCACGCAGGATTTTTTCGAAGCTGTCGTCGCCGACCTCCCACCGCAGCATGTGAAACACCAGCGCGCCCTTTTCGAGCGTCATGGACTGGAACTGTGGAGAATACGCCGCCAGGGTCCCCGTGCTCGACAGCGGAATCGTGTCGTAGGCGAGTGCGCCGGCGGAAACATCGTGTACTGCGGCCTCGAGAGCAGTCTTGCCCTCGTCGTCTTCGAGATACATCAGCTCGGCATAACGCGACATTCCGTTAATGATCCAGGCGTCGTTCAGCGTCGCCGGACTCACTTCGCAACCCCACCACTGGTGAGCGATGGTGTTGGCCAGCAGCCGGAAATCGTTCTTGCCCCCGATGTGTGAGCCCGCGATGGCCGCGATCTCCGGCGCCCAAAACGCGGGCACCGTGTCATCCGGCAGTTCCACAACGTTCAATTGAGTTGACTCCGGAATGCCGAAGGTGCTGGTGTAATAGGCGAATTCCCGCAGCGCCGTGCCCGCGTAGTCGGCAGCCTGCGCCTTGTGGGCCGGCGTAACGTAGACGTGAATATTCGTCGCGCTCCCTGAAACCGGCGCATCGAATTTCCCTACAATAATCGTTCCGGGAAACCCCGGCTTGTCCCACTTGAAGTCCCACTCCTGTTCACTGCCCGTTTCTTTGGGCTTGCCGGTGCTGCCGCTGCCGATCACACGGTAGCCCGCCGGAGCCTTCACATGAATCTCCGCCGTAAATCGGTCGGTCAGATAGCCGGTCATCGGAAACCACCGGCCCGCGTACAGCAAATAGCTAATAGGCTCGCCCACGTACGCCAGCTTCAACCCCTCCACCGGACCGCCCGCATCTGTCTCCAGTTTGCCGGAGTAATGAAAGGTCCAGGTCACCGGCTGGCCCTTCGCGAGCATCGCCGAAGGGGTCACGACCAGGGTCGCGCCCGGCCCCCGCTCGCCGTTCAGGGTTGCGCCTTTGGTATCGGTCACCTTATCCACGAGCAACGCGCCATGCAGATCGAAAATCGCCGACGGCAGGTCGGCCTGCGGGGTGAAGGTCACCTGCGTGGTCGCGTCCAGCATGTGATCGCCAGGTTTGATTTCCGCGTTGATGTTGTAGGCGGTGATGTTCAGCGTGGGTTTGGGAGCGACGTTCTGCCCGGCAGACTGCAGCGCCGGCAGGAGGCAAGCCGCAGCCATCGCTGTGCCAAAAAAGCCAATATGCGGGGCAAGCAGCCCGCAGAACGCGGCATCGATTCGGAGTCTCGTCATGGGACCTGGCTCTGTCTTTCTTCCGGCGTCAATCTCTGTCTCATCATCCTGGGTCTCATCAATTCGGATGTTATCTGGGCGACGCGGCCAACGGCGCTCTGGTCGCTGCGCAGCATCTCTCCCACCTGACGCAGATTGGCCCGCATCCGCGCCCGCGCGTCGTCGTTGTTGAGCAGCGGTCTGAGGTGTGAGACTACATGATCCGCGGTAAAGTCACCCTGAATCAGCTCCGGTACGATGCGTTTTCCAGCGATCAGGTTCACCATGGCCACATGTGGGACATCCACCACTCGCTTTGCCACCGCATAGCTCAGCGGTGAAATCCGGTATACCACGATAAACGGATTGCCGATCAGCGCCGCTTCGACTGTGGCCGTTCCGCTGGCCACGATGCTGGCCCGCGCATGGTGGAGCACTGCTCGGGCATCCTCGACAACGACAATCCGCGGCGGATTCGACTCGGCACCCACCAGTTCCGACAGCAATGCCCGGATATGGTCCCGCTGCGGCCCGGTCAGGGTGGGCGCCAGGGGCATCAGAAACTCGACTTCCTGCCCCAGCAACGGGGTCCCCGCCACGCCCGGCTTTGGCGTGGTGGGGCAGAGCAATGCGGCCGCCCGCACCATTTCCGGCAGGTTGAGCCGGATTTCCTTCCCCCGGCTTCCGGGCAGAAGCCCAACCCAGGTTTTGGAGGCGTCCAGCCCCGCCTGGCGAGCAAACTCCTCACGGCTCACCCGCGGCGGTTCTAACTCCGCCAGCGGATGGCCAACGAACTCCGCCTCAACGCCATGGTCATGGTAGAACCGTTCCTCGAAAGGGAAAATGGTCAGCATCCGGTCCACATACCGCTGCACACTGCGGATGCGGTATTTCTTCCAGGCCCAGAGCTGTGGGCTTACGAAATAAATCACCGGCACGCCTTGCCGCTTAAGATGCCGGGCCAACGACAGGTTGACGTCGGGAAAGTCGATCAGAACAGCGGCGTCCGGCTTCTCCGCGGCAATCGACGACCGCAGCCGCCGGTATTCCCGGTAGATACGCGGCATGTGGCGCACCACCTCGGTGATGCCCATGACCGCGACGTCCTCAGCGCGCACGATGGGCCGGAAGCCGATGGCCTCCATCCGCCGCCCACCCAGACCGAAGAACTCCGCGTCGGGTTCCAGTTTCCGCAGTGCCTCGATCAGCAGCGTGCCGTAATGTTCGCCGCTGGCTTCCCCCGCGGAGATGAAGATTTTCGGACTGCCCTGCATCGTGCTCCTGAGATCAGAGTCGCTCTCCTGATGTTAATTGGCGGGATGGTGAGGGGGAGATGCGGGTTGGGAGCAGATGCTAGACTAAGTCATATGACTAAGTCTAATGAGACGAAGATGGTGAACATCCACGAAGCCAAGACCCACCTGTCGCGCATCATCCAAAATATTCTGGCGAGCGGCGAGCCTGTGACTATCGCCCGCGCCGGCAAGCCGGTCGTGATTGTCTCCGCGCACCCCGGGTCACGCCCCGCACGGCGCACGCTGGGCAAACTGCGAGGCAAGGTCCGGCTGCCGGAGGACCTCGGAGCTCAGGACGCCGAGATTCAGAAGATGTTTGAAGGCGAGCGCCGGTGAACTATCTGCTCGACACCCACGTCCTCCTCTGGACGCTCGTCGATCCGGACAGGGTGCCGGGGCCGATGCGCCGGCTCATTGAGGATGCCGGAAACCGCGTCAGCTTCTCGGCAGCCTCTATCTGGGAGATCGCCATCAAGCACTCTCTGGGCAGAGACGATTTTCCGGTCGAGCCAGCGACCATCTGGAAGGCGGCACGGGAGACCGGCCTCGAGGAGCTGGCTGTGACGGCAGAGCACTCGGTCGGCGTGGACGCACTGCCCTGGCTGCACAGGGATCCCTTCGATCGACTCCTTGTAGCGCAGGCGCGCTCCGCCGGGATGAAGCTGCTCTCCCTGGACCCCGAGGTCAACGCTTACTTCTCGCGCGGCAGGCGTCGCGGCTGAGGCGCCTGGCCGCCTCGCTGTTGGTACGAGAGATTCACGGGAGATTGGAACCGCGCGGATGCGGAGGGTCGATTTGGCGACAGGGGAGTAACTCATTTCAGCATTGCCCAGAATCTCTAAAATTGCAGCACCGGACTCCAGAAATTCTCCTATCATCGGCGTCAGGTCGAACTTTGAACCATATGGGAAAATCTGACACACGTTTGAAAGTGAGATTCGCTGTTTCGGTCGCACGCGGAGTCCGTTTTGTCGTTGCCCCCCTCTATACCGCCCTGTTTGGAAGGCTGGAAGAAGCCCTCTACTGGCGGAACAGGAAGCGATTCATCCTTGAAATCGAATCGGCTTTCTCCAAAGTGATGGCACGGCATGGCGGCAGCATTGTTCCCGGTGAGGGAGAGGAAATGCCCAGGGCGTTCGATTACGCAGTGGTAACAGTTGCGTTCGTCGATTTGCGGGTCCGCCTTATTCGAGGACGCGAAGAACTGGTAGCGCAACTGGCAACCGTCCACAATCCTCACGACTGGGAAGAAATGTCTCGTTTGTGGCGGCGCGAAGCGTTGAATGAGTGTGGCGCTCCGCCGACCGTCTACGATCATCTCGATGAAGTTGCTGAACGTCTTGAGAGATGTTGGGATCGGTTGGTCCCGGCATTAGCTTCGACAGACCACTGACGCTGTCCATGCTGCTGTATCACCGGCACGCGGGGTTACACAATTGTGGCGTCGTAGTCGCCCCCTCGCGGCTTCATCCTCCCTCTGCTAGCCTTCCTCCATGATTGCCCGACCCGATGTACTACTGCGGCTGGAAGCGCTCCTCGTCTTATCGGCGACCGTCCTCGGCTATCGCCTGGTTCTGCATGGACACTGGTGGTTCTTCGCTGCCCTGTTTCTGGTGCCCGATTTCTCACTTGCAGGCTATATGCAATTAGATACGCGCGTCGCGGCACTCCTCTACAACGCGATCCATAGCTACCTGCTTCCCATCCTGCTGGCATTCGCCGCATGGCGTCTGGCCGACTTTCGCCTGGGGCAAATTGCGGCGATCTGGATCGCCCACATTGCCTTCGACCGGCTCCTCGGCTTTGGCCTGAAATTTCCCCAGGCGTTCAAGCCCACGCACATCCAGAGCGCTGGCGTTTTCCCCTCGGCGTGACTCCGCGGTCTGCTAGTCCGTTCCGACAGCCAATGAAGGCGTGAGCCCCGCGGCCGGCTCGCCCAGTTCCTGATCCTTGTATTGCAACTGGTAGAGCTTCCAGTAAATCCCCCGCAGCACCAGCAGCTCCTGGTGCGAGCCCATCTCGCGCAGCTGACCCCTGTGCATCACCAGGATCGTATCCGCGCGCTGCACCGTCGACAGACGATGCGCGATCACCACCGAGGTCCGCCCCGCCACCATCCGCTCCAGCGCAGCGCGCACCAGGAACTCCGTCTCCGTATCCACGCTGGAGGTCGCCTCGTCGAGGATCAGAATCCCCGGCCGGTGCGCCAGCGCCCGCGCAAAATT
>PMSS01000213.1 GCA_003167515.1 Acidobacterium sp.
ACTGAGAGCGAGATGCTGCTGTCTGGCTTGCCGCTGGGCCAGGAGGCAACGTAGCACTGGCGGCAGTTGCTCGTAGCGAATTCGGCCACGCTGCCCATCGAGAAGCGGAACGAACTGATCGAATATCGCTGGGCGGAGGTTGGCGGCCCCGAGTGGTTGCCCGTGCTCAAGCAGATCGTCGACGGGCCTGCGAATCCGAACCGCGCAACGAACCATCCGAATCGCGAATACGCGTTGCTCCGCCTCTGGCAGGTTGCGCCCGAAGAGGCACGACCTCCGATGCTTCAGGAGATTGCGAAGCCGCGGGGAGACATCGGCATCGGCGTACTGGGGCTATTGCCGGAGCGTACTCTTCCGCAGTTCGAAGCCGGGTGGCTTGAAACGATCCGGCGGAGCGGCGCGGCGGATGTGAGCTTTCAACTCTTCGATCGCTACGGCAGCGAGAATACATTGCCGGCGCTCGAGTCGATTTACGAGGCGCATCGCGGCGATTGGGCGTGCTTTCCGCAGGCGGCCATGCTGCGCTACTTTCTGCGCCTCAATCCTGACTACGGCGTGAAGGAGCTCACCGCCGCACTGGCTCTCCGCAAAACGACTGGCTGCTTTCGATCGCAGCTCAGTGAGCTGCACGATTACGCCCGCATGCCGCAGGTGGAGAAGCTGGCCATCCAGCAGCTCGATGATCCTGCGCCCTCGGTGGCGAGCGACGCCGCCCAGGCGCTCCAACGCAATGGGTCGCCCGCGGCAGAGAATGCACTATGGGCGCGGCTGGAGAAATTTCATCGACAGTGGAAGGATAACCCCGAGGAATTACTGCGCCGCTTGCCGGACATGACTGGCTTGGGCTCGGAGAACGGCCGGGAATGGTCCCTCGTGCAGGGTATCTTGCTTGGGCAGGCGTGGTTCGCCGACGCGGCGACGGTCCGGCGTCTCAAGGAGCTGACGAGTCCGGTGAGGCAGAGCGAACTCGATAGCGCTCTGCAGACGCTGGAGAGTGGCGAATTCATATTGAACATGATCTGGTGGCCCGAGGACGAGTTGGACTACACGCTCGGCTGGTATTCGGGCAAGGGCATGGCGAACTTCGAGGAGAAACTGGCGCAGTTTCCGCCGGGTTCGCACTTCAGGATGGTGACGACGAAGGCTATGCTGGAGGCGCACAAGGCAGAGTTTGCCGAGGCCGAGCGGGTCGCTTCAGAAAGCGGCCAGATTATCGAAGTATCGGCACCTCGTTAGCCGCGAATCAACATTGCACGTGAAGGCAGGACGGCCTGCCGGTTGACATGGAGACCAGGCCGACGCGATGCTCGGCGGAGTCGCCCTGGCGGAAGCCTTAGAATGCGGTTCTGGGTCTATCGTCGCCTACCCGGAAGTTGCCTTTCGGTAAACGGTCTGGAGCGGCCGAGCTCAATCGCATCCGCCGTGCCAGCGACATGAGAGACCGAAATGAGCCGATCGCAGCATATCGTCGTACTGGGTGGCAGCAATCGATTGTAGCCAGCCCCACATACCAAACCCGAGGATGTTTGGGCACTGGTCAGGCGCGGTGGGTTACGTCCATCTCGCTGAGCCGGAGGACGAGGCACTTGGCAGCGCCTCCCGCCTTCAGAAATTCTGTCAGCTCGACCTGAACGGTTTGAAAGCCTCTGGCTTCGAGCCGGGCGCATAGCTCCTTGCTTACCGTGTTCAGCAGGATGGTTCTGCCGACGTTGACGGCGTTGCAGGCGAACTGCAGGGCGTCTTCTTCGGAGACGGTGATCCTTTTCGACCGGCCGTAGCGGGCTTCGATTTTTCTCTGCGACTCGTCGTCGAAGGCGGCCGGGAAGTACATCATATCGCCGTTTGAGAGCGGGCAGAAGCAGGTGTCCAGATGATAGAAGCGCGGGTCGACGAGTCGCAGCGAAACCACTTCCACATCCCAGAGCTCTGTGAGGCGCCGATGGCTGTCCTGGCGGGTTCGCGGTCCGTGGCCGGCCCAGAGACGTTCGCCAGCCGCCTCGAAGAGGGCGTCGCCCTCGCCTTCAAACGGAGTCATGCGGGGGATGTCGCACACGGCGAATCCCGATTCGTGAAACCAGCGGCGGAAATGCGGCTCCTCGCCCTGACGCTCGGGATGATGAAAGCTGCTCAGGGCCACGATGCCGTCGCGCACCAGGCCGGCGTTGGCGGTGAAGACCATGTCGGGGGAGCCGGGCTGCGGTTCGACGAGCAGCACCTGGGCTATCTGACGCAGGGCGGCATGGAGCTGGTCCCACTGCTGTGCGGCGCGCTCGCGCGAGGATCGGTGGACGTTGCCCGACATCCAGGGATTAATGACGTAGTTAACCTCATAGTGCGTTGGCGGACACATGAGAAATGTCGGCTGGCGGTTGGATGCGGTGGCGGCAAGCCCAACCTGACTGGCTTTCAGGCTGGCGTTCAGGCCGGAGTGCGGGCCGGTGTTCAGATTGGTCTGGGGGGTTCCCATATAAGAGTGTGCTCCGGTTTCCGGGGCTGGTCCATACCCCGGAGGGGGAAACCAGCGTTATCTAATCAGGCATTACTCTGGGGTTATCGGGTTGCGGGACCTGAACCGGACCTTGGCCCGTCTGATTCAGCCTTCGAGAACCATTCCCCGGGAGCTAAGGCCAGTTTTCAGTGCTCTTTACGGCAGGGGCAGGGTCAAAGCTGCGCGTCGGAGAGCCGGAGAAAGGCTGAACAGATAGCGGAAGGAGTGCAAAGGCGGGGTTGGGGCTGTGCTTTGCCAAAATGGTGCAGGACAGTACTCCCGGGGTGAACCGGGATCGATTCGCATGGACGGTCGGGTCGCGGGGGAGTTTGCTTCTTGCTTTGGGGTGAGCCTGGCCTTCGCTGTGCTTTGGGGTTGGTCTTTTCTGCGGGCTGTGAAGGTGTGCCCCCAGGGCGTGCCCACAGGC
>PMSS01000329.1:0-135 GCA_003167515.1 Acidobacterium sp.
AGAAGGTCTTCCTGATGACAAAGATCGATGGCAGGGATAAGAACACCGCTGCCAGACAGATTGAGCAATCGCTGGGTCGCCTGCAGACGGATGTGATCGACCTACTGCAATTTCATGAGGTCATTCGCCTCGACG
>PMSS01000329.1:148-18108 GCA_003167515.1 Acidobacterium sp.
ACTGTGCAGATGCCCATCAACGTGATGGATGCGCATTTTCGCTCGTTCTTAAATGGGGTCGCGCCGGTGGCACAGGAACACGGCACCGCCATTCTCGCGATGAAGACATTTGGCGATCCCTACATTCTCCAGAGCAAGACGGTGACGCCGATGGAGGCCTTGCATTTCGGGTTGAACTCGCCCGCATCGGTGGTGATCACCGGCATTGATTCTCCGGCAATCCTCGATCAGGCATTCGAGGCGGTACAGAGCTTCAGGCCGATGGACCAGCAGCAGGTGGCGGCGATTCTCGCGAAGACAAAAGAAGCCGCCATGACCGGAAAGTTCGAGCTCTTCAAGACGAGTTCGCATTATGACGGTACCATCAGGAACCCGTCCTGGCTCGGTTACACCAACGGCTGAGCGAGGCCCGGGACCCGAAAAGCACCAACACGATGCCGATGCTGGCGGAGTCGATGCGGCGGCTCAAATCGTGACGTAGATCGTTCCGTCTTCCACGACAAGCTCGATGCCGGCGGCTTTGGCCGCCTCCTTAAGCGCCGCATCCAGCATGACAACCGGATCGGCGCTCACATCGATCCGGCGCATCAGACCCTCGCCTTTTTTCCCGCCAGCCGTGAAAACAATCTTCAGGCCGCGCCTCTTGCACTTCACGGGCGTCCCATCTTCCAACTTCGTATTCATCGGCTTGATCCACGCGTCGACGTAGTGCGCTCCAATGCCCGACTTGTCGTCGGTATGCTGCGGAAGCTTGAGAATGGCATCCGCGTTTACCTCACAAAGTTTGGCTCTCACGCTCGGCTCCGCTGAAGTTCGATTCCCTTCGACTCCAGAAACTGGTCCATGACTTTCCTGAACGCGCGTATATGTTCGGGTGTGCTGCCGCAGCAGGCGCCCACAATATTCGTCCCCGCCTCCAGAATCGGCATTAGCCCTTTTACCATCTGCTCGGGGGTTTCATCGTAGACAACCTTCATGTTCACCAGCTTCGGCTGTCCGGCATTCGGCTGCACCATCACCGGCAGACTGGTTGCGCTCTTGTACCTTTCGACAGCCGTAAGTGCGCGCTCCATATCCATTCTGGTGCCGCAGTTCAGAGCGACGATGTGCGCCCCGTGCTCCTCCATGAATGCAGCCGCTTTCTCGGGTTCGACCCCCATCATGGTGCGAAAGGTGGAGCCGTCGAGAGTTACATCGTAAGCCATCGATCCGATAATGCAGTTTGCGCCGGCTGCCTGAGCAGCCCTGATGCCGATCAGCAGTTCCTCGAGCGAAGTCTGCGTCTCGATAATGACAGCGTCCGCCCCGCCCTGAACCAGGGCCGCCGCCTGTTCCTCAAAGGCGCTGCGGACCTGGGCCTCCGTGAAGTCCCCAAAAGGCTCAAGCAGGCCGCCGAAGGGTCCTATGTCCCCGATCAAATATCCGTCGCTGTTACCAAAGGCCTGGCGCGCGATCTCGACCCCCGCCTTGTTGACCTCAGCCACGTGGTCCGCCTCGGAATGGCGGTTGAGCATGATCCGCGATCCGCCAAATGTGTTGGTGATGATGCAATCCGAACCCGCTTCGACGTAACGCCGCTGAATCGCGAGCACTCGCTCCGGATGGTTGAGATTCCATGCCTCGCCGCAATTGCCCTGTTCAAGCCCGGCGATCATCAGTTGCGTGCCCATTGCGCCATCGCAGAGCAGAGGCCGCTCGCGGATGGCGTCCTGCAGAAGTTTCTTCATAGCAATCTCTCGGTATCTTGTTCCAGTTCTTCCTGTGCCAGTGCGTAGTGAATCGTTTCGAGAACCAAACCCCATTTGTGATTGCGGCTGGCCGCCTCGCAAAAGCATCCTGCTGCGCTGGGCTCGCGCCGCCATGCCAGGACAGCATTCAGGCGGTCTCCGCCCAGCGGTTTCTCGCTGTCAACGGCCTTTATCAGGCGCTCGGGATTCTCAATATACTGGCACATATACGCGTGACCCGTATCGCCCGCGGCCGGAACGCAGCGCTGTTCCCGAATCGGATATCCTTCAGCGCGCGGGCCCAGCTTTACGTTGTAGTCAAACGCCAGCGGCCGTCCCATGTTCGTGCACGTGGTCCCTTCATAGCGGAACACGGCGTCCAGCGAGCCATCCTCACACCTGCACATCGAAAGACGCTCCTTTGCCCATCGCTTCAGAGCCTTTCGATTCACGCTGTACTCGGCGTCCTGATCGAGCACCGCGACACGCGCCGCGACTTGCTCGCCAAACGGGCGTGGAGCCCGACGGTATGGCGCGCGCCGGTACTGGCAAGGGCCAAACGAACAGTTCTCGCACGGAACAAGCTCGGTGAGCCGACGTAATGTTTCCGTTTGGCGGGTCAATCCAAAAACCGCCAGCAAAGTTTTCCTCGGGACCAGCATCCCGGAGTCAAGTACGTCCACGCCGGCGGGGAATCGCTCCTTTCGCGTCCGCTTCATCAGTTCCAGCAGCCGCGGCTGCTCCGCGATGTCCCAACCCGGATACCCAGGGCTGTAGTGGGGCAAGACCGCCATTTCGTGCTGTTCCGCCCAGTCACACAAACGAGCGCCGGTCGCTGTCGTCAGATGCTCGACCACGGCCGAAGCAAACATCTCCAGAAAGAAATATTCGTCCGGTTTTTCATCCTTCCAGCGCCTGCGGGCCTCGTCCTCAGCCTCGGCGCCTGCGCCCACAGCAACCAGAATCGCACTGTGCGCTTCTGCCAGCCTGAGCGTGTTGCCGAGCCGGACGCTCGAGAACGGCGTTCCATCGATGCAAATGGAATCGCCCGCAATTTCAAAGCTCTCCGCCTGTCGCGCATAGAACCATGGCCGCCCGTTCGTCGCGTACCACTCGCGTGCCCAATCCGCCAATTCTCGCGCTCGCCCTTCCATCACCCAGCCGCGGGGATAGCCGAGCAGGCGCGTATACTCCTGCGGCAATACGCTCACGCCTGAAAGTGTGGCGGCCAACTCGATGCTTTCTGCTACTTCGCGCACGGCATCGGCTCCACTGGCTTGAACTGGCATCCCTCCACAAAGAAATCGAAGAAGCTCGGATGCGTTTCGAGCCGGCAGTGCTGCACGTTCCTGACCAAGTTCTCCAGTTCCTGCCGCTTCGACTTCGAGAGCAACGCGATGGTCGCACCTTCTATAGCGGTATTGCCTGCCTGCACGATTTTCGCGGAATCCAGGCTCGGCACCAGCCCGATGCGCTTCGAAGCCTCGACGCTCAGGTGCCGCCCGAACCCTCCCGCCAGATAGAAAACATCGATGTCGTCGAAGTCGATCCCGTAGCTTGAGAACACAACGTGCAATCCCGCAACGTTTGCACCCTTGGCCTGAGCCAGCTCGCTCACATCGCTCTCCAGCAGGAAAACATCCGCATCGCTTCCTTGGCCGCGATAGAGCGTAACCTGCTGAACATCATCCTCAAATCGCCCCTTATCGTTCATGCGTCCTGTGCGCAGCAGCTCGCTCAGTGCATCCACCAGGCCCGACCCGCAAATCCCCGTTGGCGGCACATCGCCAATCACGCGAAGCCGGAAAACTCCATCGTCGTCGATCGCGACTTCCTCAATTGCCCCATCCAGGGCCGGCATGCCGCAGGTGATCGTTCCGCCCTCGAAAGCCGGGCCAGCCGGACAAGAGGCCGCAAGGATGCGATGCCTGTTGCCGACGATCAACTCGGTGTTCGTCCCGATATCCATCACCGCGATCAGCCGCTCTTCATGCGCCAGGTCCACCGCCAGCATGGCGGCGGCAGCATCCGCCCCCACGTGGCCGCTGATGATTGGAGCACCATACACGCGAGCCCTGGGATGAATCGGCAAAAGGCTGCGCAGACCGCTCTGCACCAGGCTCGTGGTCGTGCGCCTGCCTTCCGCCATCTCAATTTCCGTCAGCGACCGGTAGGGCGTCTGCCCAATCGAATACACATTCTGCCGAAAGAAAATATCCCGCATCGTGGAGTTGCCAACCACCACCATCTCGTAGATCGTCTTCGGATCGACAGGAAACTTTTCGATTGCGTGGGTCAGATAGCCGGCCAGCGTGCGCATCAGCAATTTGTCGGAGTGCTCGGTGTCATACGCAATCCGCGACATCACCTCCGACCCGCCAAAACGCTGTGGATTCTCAAACGAAGTATCCGCAATCAACTCGCCGCTTTCTAAATCGAGCAGGCGCAGCACGACCGTCGTGGTCCCCAGATCCATCGCGATGCCGTAGATCGGCCCGGTTGACCGTTCCACTTCGATTCCGTCGATCAGGATGCGGTCTCCATCGCGCGTGACCAGCCCATCGACTTCAAAAGGGCGATTGCTGACCGGCAGTCCCAACGCATGGCGCTCGATGCGCATTTGCCCGCGCCGCATGGTGTGGCACCGCACGTGGCCTTCCGTACCCGTCATGCATGTCTGGCACGACAGGCGAAACTTCCCCTTCAGGTGTCGCTCCGCCTCGGTCATCCCGGACAGCGCGTTCATCCCTTCCACCACTTCCACCATGCACTCTTTGCACTTGCCTTGCTTGCGGCAGGACGTGGGCACATCGATCCCCAGTGTCTCGGCGTAATCGAAGAGCGATCCTCCGCCCACTGCCTCGATCGATTGTCCGTTGATGGTGAGGGTGACGGCCATGCCGGAGAAGCCCTACCAGCCTTTCGCTTCGAGTTCCGCTTTCAAAGCTTCTGCGACTTCGCGCGCAGAACCCTCGCGCTCCGCTTCCTCGCTCCACTTCCACTGAGCCAGGTAGTCGTCGGCGGCCTGCAGTCCCCGTTTGGCGGCGAGAATATCCACCTGTTGCATGAATTTGCCATCCAGCATCACCGTCACGTCGTCCGCCTCATCCTCCGCTTTGATCTGCGTGGGGATTTCCTGCCAATAAAGGATCCTGTAATTTGCCACGGCTACGCCTGCGACGACAGCCGCAAAAATAAATCCACGGCGGCGGAAGCATTCGCTCCGTAGCCATCGGCGCCGATCTCATCGGCAAACATCTGGCTGATGGGAGCCCCGCCGACCGCCATCTTGATGTCCGTTAAGCCGGCCGCGTGAAATCCATCGATCACCGTCTTCATGTACATCATCGTCGTTGTCAGCAGCGCGCTCATGCCGATGATGGTTGGCTTGCACTTCTCCGCCGCAGCCATGAACTTATCCACGCTCTGATCCACGCCGATATCGTGCAGCTCAAAACCCGCGCCCTCCGCCATCATTCCCACCAGGTTCTTGCCGATGTCGTGGAGATCGCCGCGAACCGTCCCCATCAGCAAGACGCCCTTCGGTTTCGTGATGCTGTCCTTCGCAGTCAGCAGCGGCTTCAGCACCGCCATGCCCGCTTTCATCGCCCGCGCCGCAATCAGCACCTCGGGCACATACAGTACGTTGTGCTTAAAGTCCTCCCCGACCACGCTCATGCCTGCGATCAATCCCTCGTTCAGCACTTCCTGCGCCGACCGCCCCTCGGCGAGCGCCTCCTTCGTCAGCCGCTCCACCTGGTCGGCGTTCCCCTCGTACAGGTGCTGGTTCATCAGGGCATAGTCGGGCATAGATCCAGTTCCTTAACGAGCGCCTGCAACCGCGTTCGAGGCGCGCTTTCCGTTGAATTCTTCAAGAGCCTCCAGCATGGCAACGATATTCTCGCGCGGCATGCCCGGACTGGTCCCGCCACCCACCGAAAGAATGATCCCTTCGCCGCCGGAACCCTCCAGCACTTCGAGGGTTTCGTCCTTCACTTCCTCCGGTGTCCCGCGCACGCCAATCTCCAGAGGATTCACATTCCCCATCAGGCACATCCGGTCGCCCACGCGCCGCTTCACTTCGGTGATGTGCCGCTGCTTGCCCCAGTTGAGAACGTTGAATCCCGTATCGGGCAGGTGGTCCAGGCACGCGTCCACTTCCGCGTCGTTGTGATACACCTTGACCCAGTCCTTCGGAAACGCATCGCAAATCCGCTTCAGATAAGGATGGGCGAACTCCAGATAATGCTCCTCGTTGATGAACCCAACGATGTCATCCAGGATGAAAATGCTCTCGACCGTATCGCCCATCACTTTCTGTTGCGCCTTCAGCCAGTCGATGATCACGCGCGTGCACAGATCGATGAGCCTGTGCGCGCCCTTCGGATCTTCCACCAGATCGATCATGAAATGCGTCGTCCCGCGCACAAAACCGGCCGTACACAACGGTCCGCGCGACGTCACCATGGGCAGGATGTAGCCGGCATCCAGAATCCGCTGCCGAGCCATCCCGATGCGATGCAGCGTCAGACCGGCAAAGCCATCGGCCTCCACTTCGTAATCGGGAAAATTGTCGATATCCTCCAGACGATAGAGCGTGTGGTATTCGCTGGGCGTATTGTCCTGCCAGAATTTGATCTTCGCCCCCAGCACCGACGGCTCCGCTGCCATCCCGTATTCCATCCACCAGGACGGAATAAAGATGATGTCCGGGAATTCCTGCATGATTTTCAGATTCGATTGAAACCACAGTTCGGGATCGAGAAAATAATCCAGGTGCTTGATCCCGAGATATCCCGGAATCCATGGGCTGTCGACGATCAGCGCCATTGGAATCCTGTCCATTTTTTCGCGGCGCGCCGCACGCTTAAAAATCTCCCATTGTTCGGGACGCATACTTTACCCCCTGGTCACCCTCAGTGCCCACGCAACAATGCCCAGATCAAACCTAGCCGCCGCGCCACTGGTTTCTGCCAGTTTCCCCGGCCAGTCCACACCCAGTTCCTGCGCCATGAATCGCGGATATTGTTGTAACACAAAACAAATCCTCCACGACATCGCTATGTCGTGCCCCTGCGACTCTGATCCCTTTTGAGGTGGTCGATCCCGCGCGCCTCTCAGGCCGCAGGGCGCCAAATCGAACGTCAACATTATCAACAGGGTAGCATTCGCGCTCGCGACGTTCGCACCCGGAACAACCGCATCCGGGTAGCCGCTCATAACACGGCCGGTACCGGCGGTGCCTGAATCCCCATGCGAAACGGTCGCCCTTTTCGAGGAGCGGCCGGCATTCGGCGGTGATATAGGCCTCCCCGTGATACCTGGAATCACCTCGGGCTGGAGGCCGTCCGCCAAACAATCGACTGCGATGGCATCGCACAACATGCCAAACGGGACTGGCCCCGGTGTCTCTTCAGAAAGACAAGGAGTTCAACTCGGTCACGGCAGATGATCCACGTAACAGGCTCCGTTTGTCGCCTGCGCGGGCGGCGTCGGCGGAGTCATCCAGGGCGGGTTGCTGAAGTCGAAGAACTCGGTCATGTCCGGTTGAGCTGCGTCGCGCTTAGTCAGCGCGGGCACGTTAAACCGCGTCTCGATGAGTTTCAGGATCGCGGTCGCATCCGCAACCGTGTGCGACACGTAGTTCTTCTTCGTGTACGGCGACACCACAATCAGGGGAATACGGTATCCGGTGTAAACAAAATCGCACGTCGGCCCCGTTGTCGTCGTGCAGATATCGCCCGGCAACAGGTCCACCGGCTTGATCCCATCCGGACTCACCGCCGGCTGTGGCGCAACGTGATCGTATAGTCCTCCGTTCTCATCGTAGGTCAGTATGAACGCTGAGTCCTTCCAGTACGAACTCTGCATCAGCCCGTTGATCAACGTTGCAACGTAGGCAGCTCCCAGTTGAATGTCGTTCGGCGACGCATCCGAGGTCGAAGGGTGCTCATCGTAGCCGGCATCGGTTGCCGGCTCGAACTGCGCCACCTGCGGCAGGGTCCCATTCTGCAGATCGGTGAAGTACTGCGAGACCGGCGCGATGTTCTGCGGATATTGCGACACGATAGTATTCGCAAAAGTGAAGTTCTGAATGTAGCTCAGCCCGATCAGGCACGAAGCCGCATACGGCGGTCCGGAGCAGCCGCTGTTGGTCGGGTCCACGTAAATCTTCCACGTGATTCCCGCAGCCTGCAGCTCCTGAAAGATCGTGGTCTGCGTCAGTTGCGACGAATCCTGCGCGTCGGTTCCCTCCGGATAAACGTACCCTCCCGAAGTTGCGGCAACCAGGTACTCGCGATTTGGATGCGTGCGCGTTATGGCAGGGTTGAAGAACCGATCGGATGTCGCAAAGTTCGACGCCATGTAGTAATAGAAGTTCAGATCGGTCCCGTCGTAATAACCCATCGCGCGGATGCCGTCCGTGTCGTAGAACGGCGGATCGTTCGTCCGCGCGTCATGTCCAGCGGTGTAGACAAACCCGTTCAGAGTTGCAGCGCTTTGCCCGGTGGGATCGTTGTAGTCCCAGTCGACGTGCCCTTCGTTCCACGACGGACTCGGGTTTTCGATACATACCGTCTGCAGGTGGTACGAGGTCACAGGATTGTTGGCATCGACAGCGCAGTCGGCCGGCGGAGGCTGGCTCGGATCGCAACCCGGAATCGACGGAGCGGGACCGGCCAGCGGTGATATCCCCGAGGTGGGGTTGAACTGCGGCAGCCCATCGAATGACTGGTCCGGGAATCCGTTCTGCGCCCAGTATTGACGCATCGCTCCAAAATAATGATCCAGCGACCGATTCTCCTGCGAGAGAAAAACAATGTGGTTGATGGATGACAGGCTCGCCGTTGAGCCTCCCGAACCGGAACCACCAGAACCACCAGAACCAGAACCACCAGAACCGGAACCGCCAGATCCCGAGCCGTTCGAAGCCCCGCAACCGCAAAGCACCAAGGTGAGAAAGGTCAGAGAACAAAAAGCGAGGGCATACTTTGGAGGGGCAACCGTTTGCATGTCAACTCCGTTCCTCTCGTTGGAGGATCGCGAACTTAGATGCGCGATCCTCGTCCGTGGTTTGCGCGTCTACCACAGGCTTCCTCCCCGCGGATCTATCGCCGATCTGGCGCGCAGATACAACTACTCCCGCCACAGTTGCATCTGAGCCTCGGTACTCCCATGAAGCGTATCGTCGCCTTGGCTGCCCTCGTTTGCCTGGGTTGTCTGATCCCGGTCAGCAGTCTCGGAAGGGTCAGTAGGTTCGGAGAGACGGTTGCGACCGGGCTAGCCAGCGGATCAGCCCCGGCCGAGCCTCCCGTATTGACCAGTTCCAACCACCTGCTCGACCTTCTGGCCATCGCTGAACCTTCCACCATCACCCTCGCCGACCGCCATCCTGTCGCGTGGGTCTTCGCAATGTGCAGGAAAGCAGAGGAGCAGAACGACAACTGCCCACCCGGCTCGCATACATTCGCTCCCTACGGCGGCATCCGGCTGCAACTTTATCCGGGCGACCATCTGCGCATACGGCTGATCAATCGCTTGCCGCCCGCGCCCGCCGATGCCATCTATGCGCACGGAAGCGATCCGATGATGAACGAAATGCTTGCTGCGAATCCCGTCAACATCCACACCCACGGTCTGATCGTTGAACCGAGGAAGGCAGACGCCAGCCACCCAACCTGGGGCGACTACATCTACGCCCTGAGTTACCCAGCAGGAAAATTGCCGCATATGGTGTCTCCAGACCAGACCGCGACCGACCAGCCCATTCAATACGACATCTACATACCGCCAGGTCACCCGTCGGGCTTCTACTGGTTCCATCCCCATGTCCATGGGCTGAACATTAACCAGCTCTCCGAGGGACTTTCCGGCATCATCACCATCGGCCGGGTCACAGACTACGTCTCCGCTCCCCGCGGCTCAGCCATACCGCAACGCTACTTCGTCCTGAAAGACATGCAGGTCATGGGCAACGGCCAGGTTATCGATCAGGAGGACTCCACGTTTTGTGCTCCCTTCGACTACGTGCAGGTCCAGCGGAATGGCTCCTGCCAGGGGCGAAACACCTCCGGCAGCGACGGTGATTTGCGTCCCCCACCCGGCGCCCTCGGCGTCCCACGTCCCGGCCCCGGACTTCACCATCCCGGCAGCACGGGCGCCGACTATACCGGCGGACTCTGGTTCTTCACCGTCAATGGTCAGGTCTATCCGCAGATCCCCGCGCCTTCAGGATCGGGCGAACTCTGGCGCATCCTCAATGCCGGCGCAAGCCGCACCTACGACCTCGTGCTGCGCGACGATCAGACCAGCGCCCTCATCCCCTTTCAGATCGTCTCGCTGAACGGTGCTTCGCTGACCACCCCCGCCGGAACGACAGCGGTCGGGGTGCGCGCCGCCCCAACAAATGCGGGAGGCACCGTCCCATGCCAAGGTCCCGCCACCGGGTCCACCCCGCCGGTCTGCGCCACGCATCTGGTCATGTTTCCCGGTGCGCGAGCCGAGGTCTGGGTCACTCCGCAGCCCCACTCCGCAACCCTCTTAACCGAGATGGTCTATACCGGCCCGGCAGGCGACCGCTGGCCTCAGGCGAACCTCGCCCACATCGCTGCCGGCCAACCAGCAGCTATCCCTCCGTCGCTGCTGCTCAATGTCCGTCCGGTCCCCGATGTCCAGCCAGTCGCGGAAGCGATGTTGCCAGCCCTGCGTCCGCAATCGAACGGGCAGGGCGCTCCCGTCCACGCTGAACTAAGAGCTGAACCAGGGTGCGCTGCCCTCCCGCATGGCCATCGCCGTCGCATCTTCTTCGGCGTTCCTTCGGCGAATCCGAATGCTTACGGACTCGGTTATGAAGAGGTCGATCAGAATGATCAACCCGTGCCCGGCACATTCCGTGACATAGCGGCGTTCGATCCGTCCGTGACCACCGTTTGCCTGCCCCTCGGCCCCCACAAGTCACCCGTCACCGAAGAATGGGAATTGGTCAACGTGTCCGCCGAGGCACACAACTTCCACATTCACCAGACCCAATTCTATGTGCTGCCTCAGAATGCACCGCCGGGCGACGCAGGCGAGTTGATGGATAACGTCGCGCTCCCCAACGGAGGCGCTACCTGCGACGGTACCGTGGCGAAGTGGCGAGCCGGACGCTGCCTGGTTGCAACCGTTGTGGTGAGGATACCTTTCTCCCAGCCAGGCGATTTCGTGTATCACTGCCACATCGGCGAGCATCAGGACAGCGGCATGATGGAACACATTCGCGTCATTGCTTCTCGGTGAGCATTGAAATCGTGTGCGTTCGTCTTCGCGGTACCCCGGGTCTGCCACAGCTCAGGAGAATGCGTGGCGGCTGTCTCTCAATGAGCACCTCGTCGCCAATGCCCTCACCGAGGCTGTTTTCAAATGCAATGCACGCAGGTGATCCTGGTCACTGTGCATCGGGGCTGGAGAGGCGATGCTGATGACAGAGCTTCCGGCTTATACTATGAGCATGGCGAGAAGGCGCGGGTTCTTAATGGTGGCGGTTGCGGTCCTGTGGATCGCGATGCCGCTGTCCGCGTGTCTGTCCACGACCTTGCCTCATGCGTGCTGCCGGGGGATGATGCAGGAGTGCGGCACATCGACCGCGATGGCCGGCCGCTCCTGCTGCGAGCTTGCTCAGCCTGACTCGGCTGTGCCGCAGGGCATGGCGTCCTCTTCGCCGATCGATCCCGGGCTGGCGCAGGTTGACGCCGCGGTTCCGAGCGTGACTGTGGTTTTAAGCGTCGCGCAGGTTCCGGATGGAAATGCATCTCCTCCGCTGTCGCCCTCTCGTTGTAACTCTATCCTCCGGATCTAGTACTTCTTCGATCGTTGCGTCGGCCTGTATGACATGGGTCTGCGCCTATCCGGCCTGCGTGTACCCGGCAGGCCAGGGACAGCTCTTTCGATTCGAGGAAGTTATGAAGATTTCAGCTTTTGCACTGTGCCTAGCTGCGCTGGGGGCAGCGACGGCGGCCGGCTATGCCCAACCTTCGGATAAGCCGGATAAGAATGACCCACTGGCAAGCGCCGCTGCGCTGATCGCGGATCATTCGACGAAGAACGGCGCGGCTCCCATGCTGACGCTGGAGGATGCCGAGCGGATTGCGATGGCGCAGAACCCGGAGATCCACGTTGCCGCGCGGCGGGTGGTGATGGCCGAGGCACATGTGCCGGCGGTGGGCGCGCTCGACGATCCGCAGTTCATGTACCGGGCATGGCAGGTTCCTCTGACCAAACCCTGGGACTACAACGCTGCGCAGAACATGTTCATGTATTCGCAGGCGCTGCCCGGTGCCGGCAAGCGCGGGCTCCAGAGCAGCATTGCGCAGTCCGATGTGCAGCAGGCGAAGGACGATCTGGAGGACGCGCGGTTGCGGGTGCGCGTGGAGGTGCGGAAGGCCTTCTACGATCTGCTGCTGGCCCAGGACGAGCTGCAGATCCACGACGAACACGTGGATATTGCAAAGCAGGCGATTGAGGCGGCACGCATTCGCTACACGGCGGGCAAGGTGCCGCAGCAGGACCTGCTGAAGGCGCAACTGGCGCTGACGCAGCTGGCGGAGCATCTGATCCGGTTCGATCGCGACGCGGCCGTAGCCCGGGCGCGCCTGAACACCCTGTTGGGGCGAGAGGCGGCGACTCCCGTCGAAGCGCACGGCGATTACGAGGTGAAGCAGACGCTGCCGGAAGAACAGAGTCTTGTGCAGATGGCCTTCCAGTCGCGCCCCGATTTGCTTGCCGCGCAGGCGGCCGCCGAAAAGAGCCACAAAGAACAGGCGCTGGCAAAGAAGGCGTACACGCCGGACTTCACGGTTTCCGGGGGATACATGCTGATGCCGGCGGGAACCAGCCCGCGCAACGATTACATGTTCGAGGGCTCGATGACGCTGCCGTGGCTCGATCATCGCAGGCACGATGGAGAGATTGCCGAAGCTGCGGCGAAGGTGACCGAGCAGGAGGCGGAGCTGGAGGCGATGCGCAATGAGGCGCGGGGGCAGATTGGGGAGGCGCTGGCCGAGGCGCGCGCGGCGCAGCGGCTGGCCGCGGTCTATCAGGATTCGCTGCGGCCGCAGTCGGAGGCGACGCTGCACGCCGCCGTGATTGCGTACGAGAACAACCAGACCGAGTTGCTCGACCTGCTGGACAGCCAGATGACAGTGATCGATGTGGATCTGGGGTGGCGGCAGGCGATGGGAGACTTCAGCTCGCGCATGGCGGAGCTGGAGATGGCGGTGGGCGCGCTGCCAACGGGTGCGCAGATCGGGGCGCAGATTGCGGCGCCGGAGGTGAAGCAATGAATTATCGGCGGGCGTTTTTTGGAGCGGTTGCTTTTTGCGCGGTGCTGTTGGCGGCGCTGGGGTATGCGGCGTTGCATCGGGGCAAGCTCACGACCCTGGCGGCAGCAGCGGCTCAAGCTGCGGATCCAACCGATCCGGTCGTTGCGCGCGGACCAGAAGCCTCATCCGCATCCAGCCCGGCAGCCGGTGCTGCAGAGCCGAATGCGCAGCCTGCGCTCGGCCCGGCGCAGATCTCTCCGGCACGGCTGCAGGAAATCGGCGTGACGACGGCGGTGGCCGAGATGAAGGACGTGAACGACGAGCTGCACGTTCCGGGCAACGTGGATATCGACGAGCAAAGGCTGGCGTATGTGCAGACGCGGTTTCCCGGATGGATCCAGAACGTGTTTGCGAACGCG
Source organism: Acidobacterium sp. (assembly GCA_003167515.1). GTDB lineage: Bacteria > Acidobacteriota > Terriglobia > Terriglobales > Acidobacteriaceae > Palsa-343. The sequence goes on from PMSS01000329.1 coordinate 13,595, forward strand.
ACGTACCAGTACGTGAGCAAGGGGCAAAAGCTCTTCACAATTTACAGTCCGGACCTGGTCAGCACGGAGCAGGAGTATCTGCTGGCAAAGCAGAACCAGAAGTCCTTTGCGGGCGATGCGCACGGCATGGGCATGCAGGAGCGCGGATGGCTGGTGCAGGCGGCCGAGGAGCGGCTGCGGCAGTTCGACGTGCCGGCTGCGGAGATTGCGAGCCTGGAGCAGACGGGCAGGGTACAGCGGGAGATCGCGGTGGAGTCGCCGTCGTCGGGCTATATTACAGAGCGCAATGCGCTGCCGAATGCGTATGTGCAGCCGGACACGAAGCTGTACACCATCGCGGATCTCTCCACGGTGTGGGTATACGCGAATGTGTTCCAGAGCGACGTGGGGCGGCTGAAGCCGGACGATCCGGCGGAGGTGAGCGTCGATGCGTATCCGGGGCGGCACTTCAGCGGACGCATCGATCAGATCCTCCCCGAAGTTGACGTGACCACACGGACGGTGCGCGTTCGCCTGATCTTCCGCAATCCCGGCGTCATGCTGAAGCCGGGGATGTACGTGAATGTCGACATCGCCGTGCCGCTGGGGCGGCAGTTGATGATTCCGGCATCGGGCGTGCTGCAGACGGGGACGCGGGCGATTGCCTTCCTTGATCGCGGGCAGGGCGTGCTCGAACCCCGCGACGTGGAGGTGGGTCCGCAGGTTGACGATTCGGTTGTGATCCTGAAGGGGCTCGCGGCGGGTGATCGGATTGTGAGCTCGGCGAATTTCCTGGTGGACTCCGAGGCGCAGTTGCAGGCGGCGCTCGGGTCGTTCACGCCGTTGCCACAGACGGGGAGCGGGGGTGGCGCTGGAAACGGGGCTGGGGCGGCGGGGGCGATGCAGATCGAGCTGACGACGGAACCTTCGCCTCCGCGCAAAGGTGCGAACACGGTGACGGCGAAGGTGACGGGCGCGGACGGTAAGCCGGTCAGCGGTGCGCAGGTGACGGCCACATTCTTTATGCCAGCGATGCCGGTGATGGGCATGCCGTCGATGCATTCGGGCGCGGCGCTGAAGGATCGGGGCGACGGAAATTACAGCGGTCCGCTGCAACTGGATTCAGGCGGGACCTGGCAGGTGACGGTGGTGGTCGAGCGTGGCGGACAGACCATCGCAACGAAGCAACTGAGCGTGAGCGCGACGGGAGGGATGGAATGATTTCGCGGATTATTGCCTGGTGCGCGCACAATCCGTTCATTGTTTTCACGGGCGCAATTCTGTTGACCGTCGCGGGGCTCTGGTCATTGCAGCGCGTGCCGCTGGACGCGCTGCCGGACATCAGCGACGTGCAGGTGGTGGTGCACACGGAGTGGCCGGGAGAGCCGCCGGATGTGGTGGAGGACCAACTCACGTATCCGGTAGTATCGGCGCTGCTCTCCGCGCCGCGCGTCAAGAGTGTACGGGCGCAGACCATGTTTGGCGACTCGTGTGTCTTTGTGGTCTTCGACGACGGCACCGACATTTACTGGGCGCGGTCGCGCGTGAATGAGTATCTGCAGCAGATTTCCGGGCGGCTACCTGCGGATGTGCATCCGGCGATCGGGCCGGACGCGACGGGGGCGGGCTGGGTCTACGAGTATGCGATTGTGGATCGCACGCATCGGCGCAGCCTGGCCGACCTGCGCACACTCCAGGACTGGTATCTGCGCTATCAGCTGGAGACGGTGCCGGGCGTGGCGGAAGTGGCGAGCATTGGCGGGTTCGTTCAACAGTACCAGGTGAATCTCGACCCCAGGAAGCTGTTTCTGTACGGAATCTCTGCGTCGACCGTGATCGATCGCGTGCGGCAAAGCACGAACGAGGTCGGCGGCGATGTCCTCGAGATGAGCGGCGCGGAATACATGATTCGCGGGCGCGGATATCTGCGCTCGGTGACCGATCTGGAGAACGTGCCTGTGGCGACGAAGAACGGGACGCCGGTGTTGGTGCGCGATCTGGGGAGCGTGACGCTGGGGCCGGATGTACGGCGCGGCGCGGCGGACTGGCAGGGGCAGGGCGAGACCGTTGGCGGCATCGTGGTGATGCGCTACGGCATGAACGCGCTGAACGTGATCGAGGGAGTTAAGGCGCGGCTGCGCGAGATCGCTCCGTCGCTTCCACCCGGCGTCGAAATTGTCACCGGCTACGACCGCTCGTGGCTGATCAACCAGTCGATCCACACCCTCAAGCGCGATCTGATCCTCGAAGCCATCATCGTCAGCTTCGTGAGCATCGTCTTCCTGTTTCATTTCCGCTCGGCGCTGGTGCCGATATTGACTCTGCCCATCGCGGTGCTGGCGGCGTTCATCCCGATGTACTACCTGCAGGTGAGTTCGAACATCATGTCGCTGGGCGGCCTGGCGCTGGCTATCGGCGTGCTCATCGACGCGGCCATTGTGATGGTGGAAAACGGCTACCGGCATCTGGCGGAGCGCGACGGCGGTCCGCCCCTGAGCGGCGGGGAGCGAAGGCAAATCCTCGTCGGTGCGGCGCAGCAGGTAGGGCCGGCGCTGTTCTATTCGCTCATCATTATTGTTGTTTCGTTCCTGCCCGTGTTTTTGCTGGAAGCGCAGGAAGGCCGGATGTTCCGGCCGCTGGCGTGGACCAAGACGCTGGCGCTGATATTCTCGTCGCTGCTGTCGATCACGCTTGTGCCGGCGCTGATGCCGATCTTTCTGCGGGGGCGGATGCGGCCGGAGTCGCGCAACCCCGCGGCGCGCATCACGCAGGCGCTGTATCTGCCGGTGCTGCGGTGGAGTCTGCGGCACTGGAAGCTGGTGGTCCTGCTGAACCTGGCGTTCCTGGCCGGCACGATTCCTCTGATTTTCCGGCTGGGGAGCCAGTTCATGCCGGCGCTGTATGAGGGTTCGGCGCTGTACATGCCGACTTCGCTGCCGGGGATTTCGATCACGCAGGCGGTCACGCTGATGCAGCAGCAGGACCGTACGATCCGGTCGTTCCCGGAGGTAGCGACGGTGTTCGGGACGGTGGGGCGGTCGGACAGCGCGACTGACAACGCGCCGCTGGACATGTACGACACGACGATCATGCTGAAGCCGCGCGAGCAGTGGCGGCCGGGGATGACGTACGAGAAGCTGATCCAGCAGATGGACGCGAAGCTGCAGTTTCCTGGGCTGACGAATACGTGGACGATGCCGGTGGAGAACCGGCTGGACATGGAGCTGACGGGGATTAAGACTGCGATCGGCATCAAGATTCAGGGGCCGGACCTGAACCGGATACAGGAGATCGGCGCCCAGATGCAACAGGTGCTGAGCGGAATGCCGGAAACGAGCTCGGTCTTCGCGGAGCGCGTTTCGCAGGGCTTCTACCTGAATGTCGACGTCAATCGAGCGCAGGCGGCGCGGTACGGGCTGACAGCGGCGGATGTGCAACGGGTGCTGTCGTCGGAGATCGGCGGGATGAATGTGGCGGAGAACATCGAGGGGCGAGAGCGTTTCCCAATTGCAGTGCGTTATGAGCACGATTTCCGAGGCACGTCGCAGTCGCTGTCGCAGGCGCTGATCCCGACGCCGTCGGGCGAGCAGATTCCGATCGGCGAAGTCGCGCGCGTCTCGTATTCTCGTGGGCCGGCGATGATCCGTGACGAAGACGGCGCGCTGACCGGATACGTTTACCTTAACCTGAAAACCAGCGACTACGGCAGCTATGTGGATCGCGCGCAGCGGCTGCTGCAGCAGAAGGTTGCGCTGCCCGCAGGTTACACGTGGCACTGGTCGGGCGAGTATGAATTCGAGCTGCGCGCGAAACAGCGGCTCGAGATCATCGTGCCGGTTGTTTTCTTCGTGATTTTTGTGCTGCTGTATCTGGTCTTTCAGTCGGCGAAAGAAGCAGCAGTGCTGATTTTCCCGACGTTCTACGCGATGTCCGGCGGGCTTTTGCTGCAGTGGCTGCTCGGCTACAACTTCAGCGTAGCGGTGTGGGTGGGGTACATTGCGCTGTTTGGCATCGCGGTGGAAACGGGCGTGGTGATGGTGGTGTATCTGCACGAGGCGCTGCAGCAGCGGATCGCGCAGGGCGGCGCGGTGAGCGAAGAAGATCTGGTGCAGGCCACGATTGACGGAGCGGTGCATAGGCTGCGTCCGAAGCTGATGACGGTAAGCGCTGTGATCCTGAGCCTGGCGCCGATTCTGTGGGAGTCCGGCATCGGCTCCGACGTGATGAAACCCATCGCCGCGCCAATCGTCGGCGGCATGATCACCTCAACCATTCATGTGCTGATTCTGGTTCCGGTGTTCTTCCTGCTGATCAAACGGCGAGAACTCCGCCGCGGGCGGCTGCTGCCTCGCACAGCCAATGAAGAACCAGCGGCCATGGAGGCAGTTCAACGATAGAGCTGACCGGAATGACTGGAAAAAGCCGGCAACTGGGATACTGCGCCTTGAGGAGCACAGCGAGATCGATGCCATTCATTCCCGGCAAATACAGGTCGGGCTTGTGGGAAAACGCGCGTTCATTACTCCATTATTTGC
>PMSS01000356.1 GCA_003167515.1 Acidobacterium sp.
GCGGCTTCGTTCAAGTCGGCTTATCGCACCGTTTTTCCGCCGCCGAGACGTGCTTCTGGACGAGTGACCAGCTGATCCGAGTTTGTTCAAGCCCCCAAATGACGAGTGGTGAATTGGCATGCCTCCGTCGTTTTGCTGGCGGTCATCAGTGCTGTCCGCGCAGGCGCTCCCATCACTTTTCTCCGACCAAGAAAGGCCTAGAGAAAAAAGGCCCGTTCTTGGCCGACACCAGCGGGCCGCAGATTTGAGGAAACGGTGTCGGGAAGAATGGCAGAGAGTGGCTGTGGAGCGCAACGGTACTAAAGTACCGTTGCGCGTACAATGGCATCAGTTCAGGCCAGACGCACGAAAGCCCGCTTGGCGGCGGGCTTAGCGCGAGATCATGAGGAGCGCAATCCAATGGTAAAATCGGGAGTGCACCCCGATGCCAGGGACAGACAGATGCCGCGTGTGTGGCACACATTATTGCGTGGCCTTTTCGCCGCTGTCCACTAGCGCTCCGCTCACATGGCAGCGGTCAGCATATCCGCGGCGATTACTGGAATCGGGGGCATCATTACGTGGTCCCTTAACCTCCGCGAGATCAGGTTAAGTAATGCGGCGCTGGCGCTTGAGATTGACCATGTTCGGGCGGACACGGAGCGAATCAGGCTGGAAATCCAGGAACTGACCGACGAAGAAACCTTCGAGCGGTGTCGGTCGTTAGTTCTGGGCCGTATTGTCGGCGATCCGGAAGTAGCGTCCGCCATTGCTAACCAAGAAGGCTTATCGCTGCACCGCGAGCACACTCTGAGACTTCCTCCGACCACGAAAGCGGCGATGCGAGGACTACGTAAGAAACAGGGACGGCTTCAAATCTGCTGGCGATCGCGCTTCGGATGCAAGGGTGAAGAAACCGGAATCGCGAGTCTGCCCATAGAGGGACTCAGCTGCCGCGGCGTCGACTGGCTTTGAGAAGAGGAAACCCTGATAGTAAGGGCAACCCAACTTGCGCAGTCTGCATAATTGCTGCTCGGTCTCAACACCTTCGGCGATAACTTCCAGTTTGAGAGAACGGGCCAATTCCAGGATGGCTCTTACTATATCCATGCTGCCTTTTCCGGCGGTCAGTTCACGAACAAAGGAGCGGTCGATCTTNNACGGTTCAAGGTGATCAGCGTCTGTTCGGCGTTTCCCATGATGGAACTTTCGGTCATCTCGAGCGCCAGGCACTCGGGCTTCAGTTCGGCCTGCTTCAGGGCACCTTCCACATCTTCCACAAGGTGGGGATTGCTCAGTTGACGCGAAGAAACATTCACGCTCACGGTAAGAGGAGGATCCGGAGCGAACCTCCGTTGCCATTCGGCCGCTTGCAGGCACGCCTCGCGCAGGACCCAGCGGCCCAGGAGAAGAATGAGATCGCTCCCCTCAGCGACGGGAATGAATTCGCCGGGGGGAATGAGTCCCCGCTCGGGATGATTCCAGCGAACGAGCGCCTCAAAGCCATGAATGCGGCCATTGCTATCCGATACGATGGGCTGATAATGAAGGACCAGTTGTTCCTCGTCGATCGCCTTGCGCAATCCTGTTTCGGTCTCAAACCGGGTGTCGACCCGCTGGCGAAGTTCCTCATTGAAGAACTCGAAGCGCCCTTTGCCGTTGTTCTTGGCTTGATACATGGCAGTATCGGCGTTTCGAAGAAGATTTTCGGGAGTGCTGCCGGTTGAGCTGAGGGCGATTCCGATGCTGGCCGAGACAAACATGCGGTGGCCCTCAAAATAGAAGGCCTCGCTGAGCCGATCGAGGACCCGCGCGGCGACGACCGAGGCGTCCCTCTCCTGGGGAATGTTGAGGAGAAGGATAGCGAACTCGTCCCCGCCGATCCGCGAAACAGCGGATTGCCTGGACCCGCTCCGGCGCGAGCTGTTGCGAACGCTGGCGCGCAGGCGTCCGGCCACACCGATGAGCATCTCGTCGCCCGCGGCATGCCCGAGATTGTCGTTGATCAGTTTGAACCCATCCAGATCCACGAACAGGACGGCGAACAAGCCGCCCTCCTGACTTACCGCCTCGATCGCGGACTCGAGGCGGTCGACGAAATAGAGGCGATTTGGGATATGTGTGAGAGGATCATCGATCTTGCCCTCCGTGATGTCGGTTTGCGATCCCGCCATGCGGAGCGCTTTGCCCGACGAATCACGGACCGCAATCCCGCGGCTCAGGGTCCAGATGTAGCCGCCGGATTTGTGGCGCATACGGTACTCACTGACGAACTCCGGAGTCTTGCCCGCGCAGTGCGCGGCAATGTCGTCGCGGACCCGCTGGCGATCGTCGGCGTGAATGTGGGCGAACCAGTCCTCGGGGCGGGACCAGCTTTCGTTCTCGGAATAGCCGAGCATGTGGCCCCAGCGGGAAGAGAAGTAGATTTCGTCGGTAACGAGGTTCCAGTCCCACAGACCGTCGTTGGCGCCGCGGGCGGCGAGTGCGTAGCGCTCCTCGCTCTCCTGCAGCGACTTAAGCGCGTCACGGAGCGCGTGTTCCCGGGATTCGATCCGGGAAAGCATTTCGTTGAATGCGCTGATGAGAAGACCGGCTTCGCCGCCGGCGCGGATCTTCGCGCGGACAGAGTAATCCTTGTCGTTGGAAATGCGGCCGGCCAGCGCGGCCAATTGCACGAGGGGATCGGCGATGGAGGCCGCGAGGCGAAGAGAGGCCAGGAACGTTACAACGACGGAGATCAGAATGACCACAATGGCGATCTCCGCGTATTCGAGAAGTCGGGAGCGAAACTCACGCAAATCGAAAACCAGAGCTATGGAGCCTGTGCGTTCCCCGTTGAGAAGGACGCCGCGGAAGAGAATAAAAGACTCGCGGCCGAAGTACGCTCCGTCGCTGCGTCTGGCAGGAAAAACAGGAACAGATTGGCTGCCCGCCCTGCGGTATTCTGCAAAAATGTGCCCGTGCTCGTCGTAGAGACAGGCGGCGAGGACATTAGGCTCCGTCGAGAGGGCGCTCAGCATCTCCCGGGCAGCTCGCTCATCGTTGAACGCGAGCGAGGCGGCCGTGTTTGCGCCGAGGGTGTCGGCCAGAGCAGTAACTTCGCGAACGGCGCTCGCGCGATAACTCTGGCGTTCATAGATGGCGAACCCGAAAGAAGCAAGCAGGACCGCGATGACGCTCGCGGAAAGGGTGAGAAGGGCGAGATTGAAACGGATGGAGAGGTTNNTCAGATGAGCCGAATCGGCTGCGGTGAGATTGATGTCGAAGCGGATTCGATCTAACTCGATTCGGAAGCGGATCATGCCGCCGTCGGAGAGAAAACTCTCGGTTTCACCGACTGTGAGAACAGGTTGATCGCGGAGGTCTCGCAGGATTTCGGGCTGCCGGCGGCCTTCGTCACGACTGAGAAAGAGGATCTTGCAGCCGGGGATAGTCTGAGGATCGCTCAGCAGGCGGATGTGTAATACGCGGTCGCCGACGAGCTTGCCCTCCAGTGTGCTCTGGAGTTGATGCCGTTGCGGGTCATCGTCGAAGACGCAGATGTTAAGCGAACGATCTCCGTCGCTGTTGGCGTCCGCAGGCCAGTCTACAAGCTGGGCGAAGTGGAAAAGAAACGCGGCCTTCACCTGGGATTCTTCGACAGTAGCTTGCCCGCGAACATACTGCGTTGCTCCCAAAACGAGCAGAAGGAAGCAGAGAATCGCGCTAAGGTACGCGAAGCCGCTGGATCGCCGGTAAAGCGTGCCGTTCGTCGAGTGGTTGTCCTCTCGCTCCAATTGCGGCCTCCCGCTCAGAAGGACCATGCAATTCTGGCGTAGGCATCGCGCCGCATCAGCCCGGGCTGAACGCTGGTGTCGGGGCCGGAGAATTCCGGGTGAAGATTGCGTATGAGGTTCTGACCGACTACGCTCAACGAGACATGTTCACCCGCATCCCAGATCAAGCTGCTGTCAAGGCGGGTATAGGAAGGAACTGCGAGGGCCCGCAGACGGTCAACGAAATAAGCCGCCGTGTTCCACTGGACATTCCTGGGCAGGCTTACGCTGGAACGCAACTGTGCCTGGTGGTTCGGTGAGCTGCCTTCCGTTCCAGCAGCATCTGTGAAGTCCTGGCTTCCGGCGAATGGGTGCAGATGCACGGAGAAGAAACTATAACCAGGATTCAGCGTCCAGAAGCTGGCAACCTTCCAGTTCGCGAAGACCTCAATGCCGTGTGTTTCACCATACAGCCCGTTACCGAACGTACTGGGAATGAGCAGGTGTGCCGGCGCTGGATTCACCTCGATGCGCGTGCTTCCCGGCTCTACCGAGGTCAAATCGCGATAGCGGTCATAGAAAACCGTTGAATCCAGCGAGAACCGGCTGCTCCAGGTGTCTCGGTNNCGGATATTGGTGTCGCTGCGGGCGGGGGTGCGGTCGGCGCCGGAAACAGCGCTCCAGAACATGCTCCTGCTGTCCGGAGTCCAGAGAAGACGTGCAGAAGGTTGAACGCTAAAGCCGGTGTAATCGTTATGTTCGAGCCTCGCGCCCAGGCTCAGTTTCACGCGGTCGGGGCGGACGGCGATCTCATCCTGCGCAAACGAGCTGAAGAGCTGGGTGCCGCGGTCCTTTGGCGTGAAAGAGACTCGCAGGGTCGGGTCGGTGCCGTCCGCGCTCACGCGGTAGCCGAGCCCCCAAACGATGTCCTGTCGCGCAACCCATGCGAAATGGTGCTGAAAATCAATATCGAAGGTGTTCAGCCCTATGCTGTAGGTGGTATCCCCGCGACTGGTGCGGTCAAAGTAGACCTGCAGGGAAGTCTGCGAGCGCGGCGAGATGACGCGATTCCAACGGGCGAGCAGATTCCAGCCGGAGTATCGGTCGCGCAGAGCCAGGACGGCGTTTTCGGGCGGCTCGAGTGAAACTGGCGTATCGGCTCGCTCTCCCGCATTGCCCTGATACGCTTCGCCTTCGGCGGTGAGGGAATCTCTCGCGGAGAGCTTCGAGTCGGTTCGGAATACGCCACGAATCAGGCGCCAGTCATCGTTGCCGTCGATTCCGCCAAACGCCGGAAGGGCGTTGTAATGGAAGCCCTCCGCAATGACGCGCCACGCGCCCAGGTTGCGAACATTCCCGCCGTAGCGAAACGCCTCCGGCCCGGTGCCGCTGCTGCCCGCGCCGGCGGCCAAATAGCCACCTGAGGTGTCGTTGGCAGTTCTTGTGATGATGTTGATGACGCCGTTTACCGCGTTGGCTCCCCAGACTGCGGCGCCAGGGCCGCGAATGACCTCGACACGCTCGATGGTGTCGAAAAGAATGTTCTGAGAATCCCAGAAAACACCGGCGAAGACAGGAGTGTAGACCGTACGGCCGTCAACCAAAACGAGGAGTTTATCGGAATACTGGCCATTGAAGCCGCGAGCGCTGATGGCCCATTTGCCGGTGTCGATCTGGGCTACGTCAACGCCCGGGACCATGCGGAGCAGGTCGGGGATATTGAGTGCTCCGGATCGGCGTATGTCTTCCCGGGAGATGACGAAGATCGCTGCAGGAGCCTCCGAGGTCTTCTGCTCCTTTTTGGATACAGAGGTTATCTCGATGTTCATCAGGTCCTCGAGGCTTTTCTGTGTAAGATCGCCCGCCTCCTGGGAGTGAGCCGGAAGCCCGGCGATGACAAGCATGGTGATCCAGGCAATCATCCGGGGTCGCCGGAAGAATCGCTCGAGGGGAGCAATACATGAGAGGGCGGACCGATTAATGGAAACGGGACCAGGAGAAAGACGGATAGACAACCTCAGAGGGCTTTATCGTTCTACTCCCAGAAGCATGACAGGGAGTTAGCCGCGTTGTGTGTATGATTTGACACACGGATGAGTACAACTTCTGCGGCAGGGCGAGTCAGTTTCGATCCACAGGGGCGCAAAGAAAGCCTGCCGTTCCCGGGGAGGTCCGGCAGGCGAAGCTCTTTTGAGACAGTCGCTCCGTGTTCTGGGGAACGAAAGAGTAATGTTGGCCGCGAGATAACCGACGCTCGATCTCGAGCGTCAACTGTCTGGACCGGAGAGTTCGAAAACCCTGGGGACAACAACCAACCTGGCTTGGGTTCTGTCGCAGGAAGGCCGACTGTCCGACTCCGAGCGACTTTATCGGCCAGCGCTGGATATCCAGCGCTGGACCATCGGCCCCGACAATCCGAAGACATTGACGACGATCCAGCAGCCGGTGCTGGGCCCACGGAACCCGGAGACGCTGCAGCGAGGACCGGACCATCTTCTCCTCGTCCGCGCGTTGGCCCAGATATCCCGTCCGCGCTGTATTGCCATCAACCCTTAGGTGGGCCAAGCAAGTCTACAACAGGAGGATCGGCCCATCGCCATCAATTAGCTGTTTTCGTTGGCGGCCCCGGGCGTTATAACCGCTGGGAATAACGCCGATCCGAGAAGTGATTGGACTCCGTTTTCTGCCGGCGTTACGTTTGCGCCATAGCTGACAACGTTCGTCGTCAGCGGAGGTGCAAATGATCCCATTCCATCTCACCAGGAAACGCGATCAAACCAACTCCCTCCACTTCCTGAATGGCGACGTGCAGCACGCCGTGATCGACCAGGAACGCAGGGACAATATCATCGCCATTTACGCCAAAGACAGCTCGCTGCCTTTCGTCGATGTAGAAGTAAAAAGCGTCATTCTCGACGACCTCCGCCAGTCGCCCTATTCGGCGCGCATCGAATTCGAGAAGGTCTTCACCAATCCCTCGGATCACACCGAGCTCAGGCGGGAGCAATGGACCGCCAGCGTGACCTACGTCTTCCGCGACACAGTAAAGAACAACGAGCTGGCCGTGAACCCCCTCGGATTGACCATCGTCCGCTTCCGGGCTGACCAGGCGTTCGAGTAGACGAATATGGCGCAGCTATCGACAATCCCGCGCGGATGGTTCTCGCAGCAGTCTATCCGATCAGAGCATAACAACGGTCAGGCCAGGGATCGCCTGGTAGTGGCGCAGATTAAGAGTGACGACATCGAAGCCGACATGGATTCCTTGGCAAAGACGCCACCGCCGTCA